>CAYLLQ010000001.1:0-10173 GCA_964384935.1 Candidatus Woesearchaeota archaeon
ACTTTCTTCAATTTCCATAAGTCTTTTAATCTTTAACTCTCGCACGTCTCCTTCAATTCCACACTTGAAAAAATCAGCCCCAAATCCAAAAGCAAGGTCTGCCAAAATTGTTTCACTTGTTTCCCCGCTTCTATGAGAAAAAATAATTTTTATTCCGTTTTCCTTAGCCAATCCACAAACTTTTTTTACTTCAATTAAAGAACCGCACTGATTTGGTTTTACAATTATCCCGCTAATACTTTTATTTTTAATAGCTTCTTTTAATCGCTTAACACTCGTTACAGTCAAGTCATCTCCTACGATTAATCTGTCTGGAAATTTTTTCAACAACAAAGCAAAACTTGCAAAATCCTCTTCTGCAAAAGGATCTTCAATGTAAAATATATTAAAATTTTTAATTAAATTAGAAAGGTACATGACTTGTTCTTCCGAACTTCTTTTTAACATCGGATTCATGTAAAGATAATTCTTTCTTTTACTAAAACTGGAGGAGGCGATATCTATTCCAATATCCAAATAAAATTTTCTTTCATCCCAAAGATTGTCCCTCAAATCTTTCATCACTTCGAGAACTCGCTTATCGTCTAATGAAGTTACCCAAGCATTTTCATCATTTTTCTTTTTTTCAAATTTTTCATCTACTTGTTTTAAAATAATTTCTGCATCCACTTTAGCATCTCTGTTCAGATTATAAGATTCTAAAATAGAATTATTGTCTGGAATTAAAAGAAATTCTTGGAAGTCTGGTTTTGTCCCAACATTCTGTAATTCGGGACACACCGAGAGGTGCTTTATATTAGAATGCTTTCCTCCTCCAATACAATTTCCAACTAATCGAGGAAGCTTTTTTGCCTTTGAATTAATTATTTGCCAGACTTCTTTTTTTTGTTCTTTAGCCATAGCCTTCAAACACGCGCTTTCTAAAGCAAACAAACTGTTTGCACCAATATGTCCCTCCACAATTTCCTCAATTCTTTCTAAATCTTCAAAATCTTCTAGAATTTCTTCAGAAAAATATTCACTAAACTCTCCCAACGCTTTGATGTCCCCTCCTAAACTCTTTTTATACGACGCAGTTTCGTGCTTTCCCTTTGACTTGCCGTTTGGGGCTGATGCCGAGAACTTTCCAACGCTAGTATTTATAGAAACTTCAATCGTTTCCTCTCTTCTAGAATCTAAAATTGATTTAGCTGACACCCCAATAACTTTCATAAATATCTAAAGAATTATCTGTTTTTATAGATTATGTTAATGTTTGTATCCGAAGACTTTGTCATACTTTCTGTGGTCGAAAATGTCCAAAATAAAGTTTGTTATTTGTATCTCATTTCCTTCAATAGTATAAATTAATCTCCATCTATTTGCCAATTCTATTCTCCATAAGTTATTAGTCTCGTATTTCTCTAAATATTTTAATGGAATATTCTTTTTATGAACTTGATCTCCTGCAAAAGGATTTTTCTTTAGAAGATCTTTAATTCTAAGAATCGATCTCAATAGTGTTTGATGAAACGAACCATTGATATTTTTTAATTTTTCTTGTCCAACAATTTCATTTAACTCATTGTAAACCTTTTCAGCTTCCTCTGAAAGTATTACTTTAATTTGTTTACTCTCAAACATTTAGATTTCAAGACCCTTTTTAATTGCTTTTTGTATTTTAGGACTTGGATTATAAATCCAGAGAATTCCTTTTTCTCCTTCCAAAATCATATTCCTTTCACCAAGATATTTCAAAATTAAATTTAATGTCTGGTGCATAATTCCTGTTGGAAGCTGTCGCTTTATTTCTTCTTTACTTATCATAGTTTCTGCATTTCTCAAAACCTTTTCTACAGCAAGAACGGTTTTCAGGTTGGGGTAATGAATTATATCCGATTCCATTTTATATAGACTTATATATGTATAAGATTATATAAATGTTTGTATGAAAGTTTAGAATTAATTAAAGATAGATTTTTATAACCTTTCTTTTTAGGATTATTATGTACCGAGAATGTATTATTTGTGGGCGACCATTAAAAACTGGAAGGAAATATTGTTATGCTTGTAGAAGTTTACAAAAAGCTCAAAGCTTGAACGAATCAAATAAATACTCGGAGGAAGAAAAAGTCATAGATAGAGAAGCAGAGTTACATACGCGGACTCTTTGTCAAGGAAGAAATTTTCTTTTAATATTTATTTTTATTACTTTAAGTTTAATTGGAGTCTGGATTAACTCTTTAATTATTTTTAAAATAGTTAATTATATATTTATTATAGTCTATTCCATTCTTAGTTTATTTCTTCTTTTTTTTATTTGGAAGTATTTTACAAAAGAGTCCCAATATTTTAATAAAGGAAATTTAAAAAGAATAACTAAGAATTTTAAAAAGATTAAAGAGGAAAAAGATTATAAAAATTATAAACGAAAATTAATAGAACAATTAAAATAAACAAAATGCCACGAATTAAAAAATTAATAAAAAAGATAATAGAACCAAAAACCGAGAGAGGGCAAGGTAGAAAAATTTGGTTCGGTGATGGAAGAAGAACAAAAGCAAAGTCTTCTTAGTACTTCAATCAATAAACAACTTTATTTCTTCTGTTTACTTTTATCTATTATTTTTAAAATAATATCCCCCAATCCCAATAAGGAAAAGAGAATCCAAATTGGAATCCATATACCTATATAAGATATCATTTTCTCCTCTTTGTTAATACCTCTGTAATCTAATTAAGAATCTTCTATTATTAAAAGGTTTATATTTTAAAACTATTCCGCTTCTTCGCCAGAATCAGTATTATCCTCTTCAGCTTCTTCGTCAGGATTAGCAAGTTCCATTATCTCTCCACCTTCAATAATCTCTTTTTCTTCTCCCTCTTCTCCTTCAACTTTTTTATCATCGCTAACTTTTACTTCTGGAGCTCTTTTTAATTTTTCATGTTTCTTTTCAGGGAAAGGTTTTTTAATTGAAATTGGTAAAACATCTGAAGTCAACTCAATCTCTGCAATCTTAAGTGCATCGAATTTAACTGCTTCTAAGTCTTCTTGATTAATCTTAATTAATAATGGCGCATTCATTGAAATTTGTAAAGCTCTAGCTCCAAGAATCCTTGCTTTCTCATATTTAGTGAAATCTCTATTATCCATTTTATTTGTGAATGTGAGCATGGGAATTTTCATTCGCTTTCCCATATTTAGTGAAATCTCTATTATCCATTTTTTATTAATGTAAATCTATTTTATAAACTTTTCAATTTGTTTACTTAAATCTGTCCAAATATTTTCGCCCATTTCTAACATTTTTCCGAATGTTTCCGTGTCTAATTCAACATCGTTTCCCTTTTGCATAGATGAAATTATTCCGTGTGAAAGTCCCATTGTAACTCTCGTCTCTCCTGCATCTTCCTCTTCTCTTGTTGGATCAAATAATATTTTGTCTCCAATTTTGTAAGCAGTTATTGAAATAGGGAATTCTTTTGAAAGAGGTATTTTTTTACCCGAACTTTCTCCAAACAAAACCTTTTCTTCTTTTTCGTCGTATTTTGGAATCTCCGCAACTTTCAAAGCAGCTAAAGCTGCAATTCCTGCTGCATCTAAAAGATTTCCCGCATCGTTAATTGTGTAAATATCTACGAAAACGGTCCAAACTTTTTTACCCTCTTCAATGCAAAGTTTTTCAAATTCAATTAAATGACTCTCCCTTAATCCTCTGTCAATTACTCTTCCAATTTCAATTGCATCAAATTTTGGAGGACCTAAGTCGATTCGTGGAGAACTCAGAGGAAGTAATTCTGCTGTAACCATTAAGTTTCCTTTATCTGCTGAATCTGGATAAGGAGCCCCAACCGCCATTTTAATCCCAACAATAACTTCTGTTTCACCAAGTTTTACTCTTGCCGAACCTTCTGCTTTGTTTGAAACTCCGAATTCAATTTGTAAATCTCTAAATTCTTCCGGCTTTCTTCCATCGAATCTTTTGCCTTCGGATAAATATTTTTTAATTCTCTCAATTGTTAATTTTGTTGTTTCCATTTTATGCTGTTTGTACCTTTTTTAAACCTTCTAAAACTCTACGTAGTCCTTCGTATATTCTATCTTCTTCGTGTTTTACTTGAACGTAATTTGATCTTGTGAAAAATCCTCCTCCTTGTTTCATTGATTTATCCACTACTCTTGGAGAAGTTTCAAATCCCCAAACACTAAATAATCTCCCATAAGAAGGATCTATCTCAGTCATAAGGACCACGTGGGGCAAACCAACACCTTCCCATAACCTGTTCGGAGTAGCTTCTCTTAATGCTTCAGGAATTTGATCTTGTCCAAAATAAACCACCTCACATCCTTCTCCCGGATAAATCTCTCCTACTCTTGGTGTTTCTTCCATTACGCCGAAACCTCCTGTCCTACATTCTTTAAAGCTTTTTTCTGAAGTTCATAAACTTTCTTAATTGCTTCTTTTCCAAGTTCAACAGCTTCCTTTAATTGCTTTGAAGTAATATGCCCGTCCAATTGAATGTGTGTCAATTTTGAATTTCTATTTGTAAAACTCATTGCAATATCTGTTGCTCCTTCGCCCTCTTCCCAATCCTCTTCTTTTTTATTTACATCAACTACAAGTTGTTTGTCCAATTTACCAATTGAAATACTTGAAACCATATCTTTCATTGGAATTCCTGCATGAGCCAAAGCCATTGAAGCAGCGTTTATTCCAGCACATCTTGTCGACGCATTTGCCTGAATAATTTGAATATGAACATCAACTACCTGACCCGCATAACCCTTAATCATAACTGCAGGTTCTAAAGCCCACTCACTAATTTTAGAAATTTCCATACTTCTTCTTGAAGGTCCCGGTCTAATTCTATCATCAACTGAAAAGCTAATCATATTGTAAGTACATCTTAAAGTTCCTTTCTCCATATTTCTTTGATTTCTAGGATGAAGTTCTTTAGGACCATAAACTGCTGCGATTGCGATAGTGTCTCCAAACTGGAACATTGCTGAACCATCTGCATTTGGAACAATTCCAACTTTAGCTTTCATTGGTCTAATCTCGTCTATTTTTCTTCCGTCTGGTCTCTTAAATTCTGCCATTTTACTTTTTCCCTTCCGCAAACCATTTAGTTACTTCTTCTGTTAAACCAGAAATGAAAGATTTTTCTTCAATGAATGCAATTGCTTTTTTTGCTAACAATTCGTCTTCTATTTTATCTCCTTGAATCCAAACCACTCCGTTTTGTCCAACAGTAATGTCACATCCAGTGTTGTCCTTTATTAAATTAATCATGCTACCTTCTTTTCCAATTATTCTTGGAACTTTGTTAGGATTTACATTTAGAATTAAACCTTCTTCAATTTTTCCGAATCCTCTCATCTTAATACTTAAATCAATTCCTCGTTTATTTATTGACCATATTTTTGCAACAACAATATCCCCCACCTCCATAACCTCTTCAAGTGCGTCTTTGTTTACAAATCTTGGGACTTCCATTAAAGATAAGAAAGATCGTTCAGGTGTTCCGATGTCAATAACCCAACCATTAAATGTAATTTCTTCAACTCTTCCAATAACCGCGTTTCCTCTTCGAGGAATATAAGTTCCAGATAAAGGAATTATTCTCACCAATTTATTTTGTTCTTCAGCAAGTCCGTATCTCATAGCAACTATTTCTTTACCCTGTTTTTCTGTTCCCTCTCCAGGAAGATATTCATCACCAGAAACAATTACTTCGCCAGGAATCACAATTTTCCTTTCTGCTTTTTCTTCAGTTTGAATTTGAATTTCTTCTGTCATTTTTATTTAATCTCGTATGTAGTTTTCCTATAATAGGAGAAAAGTACAATTATTTTTTCTCTTACGATTTAATTGGGAATTATGGATTTTTAAATGTTTCTGGAGAGTTTACAACAACAATTTTTATAAACTTCGGATATTTAATTGAAAGATGAATACTAATTGCGGGTTAACTCTTGAGGAGCTAACAGCGAGCGCTATTTGTTTGGGCGATTACATTCGAGTTCCAGTTACTCCCCATGCTCGACTTGGAATGCGAAATTCAAGTTATGATTTAGATTGCGGACCTCCTTGTGATATTGCTAATGGGGGAAAAGCAAACTTTTGGAATTTATTGAGAGTAGATGAAAGTTTACCTACTGAAGAAAGAGTTGCTAGGGGATTGGGTGCTGTTAAATCAACTGGGGCAGTTACGGTACCAATTGCATCAGATTATCACGCTCGACTTGGAATGCGAAATTCAAGTTATGATTTAGATTGTGGTCCTCCTTGCGATATTGCTCGCGGACAAACAGCAGGAGATCATAATTTACTTGGAGATACTAAGGCTCACATCGAGATTGGGCGTGCAATTTTAGATGCATCAGGAATTTCAACCGGGTTTAGAAAAGATACTTCTGTAGGTTATGTCCTAGAAAAATCTGTTTTAGGTATGGGTTCTAAAAACGTTGCTGCGCCAGTTACTCCAGAAAGAGTTAGAGATGCAATGAGTCATTCTTAATCGCATGTAGATTCTGGACAATATTGATAATTATTCTTTCACTTCTTCAGTCATAACACTTCCGTGTGTTACCGAATTCAATTTATCATAGAAATCCATAATTAATCCAGCAGGAACGTTAACACGAACTTCCAAACTTCCGTCGTCTTTCCAATTTTCTGTTTCTTTATATTTTAAAATTACTCCGTAAGCCTGTCCGGTGTATTGAGCAGGAATAATAACTTTAACTTTTTTGGTTTCTATTTTTATTGGCATAATTTTAGCCAAACCTTCAAGAATATCTCCAATTTGTTCTTCAACCGGTCTATTCTTAATATTTATATGACCTTGCTCTAAAGCATTTTTAATTCTCTCTCCAGTAAGGGGTCTTCCTGATTGAGGGTCAATTGCATTTGTTGTTAAGAAATCTACAACTTGTTTAAACTTTAATTCTTGTTCTGCAGTTCTATGTTCTTGCGATTCTTCAACCTCACCATCTTTAACAATTTTTTCTGCAATCGTTTGAAGATCATTTGTTCCAAATATTTTCTTTAAATCTTCTTGGGAAGCAACATCTCCTTTTTTAGCATTGTAAAAAACTTTATCCATTTCAAGCATCACCATTCCGCCCTTACCCTTTCTAAATTTCAAAGCCTCGTCCATGTCTACAATAACTTCGTAATGTTTTCCTTCACGTTTTATTCTTGCTGTTGTTGTTGCCATTTTATGCTACCTGCACGCTCCCTTCAACATCGAGATATTCTCTTTCTGGTTCAATTTCATTCAATAAATGTCCGTATCTATCTATAGATGATTGCGTAGCATGTGCTAGAATACCTGATGATTCATAGTCTACTAAATTAGGAAATTCTCCTCTCTCTCCAGAATAAACCGTGTTTAACCAATAATCTCCTGAAGGTCTTTGAGTAAGAAGTACTGCTGAATCGTCTCTCTGTCGATAAGTTGTTCTTCCAAGATATACTCCTCTTTCCCAAATTAATTTCTTATTTTTTCCTAAGAGCCATCTCATTTGTAAAACTTCTACAACTGTCTCAAAATCTTCTGGGCGTAGTTGAGCTATGTTTGTAATTGATTTCATTTTATGCCACTAACCCCCAAAATTCTCTAAACGGTTTATGCGTTCCTAATCCACCCGTTCTTAATTGTTCCTCGATTTTTTGACGATTTTTTTCTATTAACATTTTTACTCCTGAAACTTGAAATAATTCTCTTCTTAATCTTTCTTCATCATCCCCCCTTCTATAAAAAGTTGTTGATTTTCTACGTCCATAGTCCATTATAGTAAGAGACATTCCTCCATTAAGGTAAAATAATCTAACGCCATTATCTTCATCTAGAGGAAGTACTGTTCTATATCCCTTCATTTTATATTTCCTCTATTGCCTTTCCTTCAATATGTTTAATTCTTCCATCTGAAATGTACATAACTTCAAATCGATGAATGTCAAATTTTTTACCTTGAACCTCTTTCAAAATTTCTAATGCAAGTTTAACACCTTTCTTAATTGTTAAATCTGATTTGTATTTATCTCTTAAAATTTCTCTAATCTTCTCGTCGCTTTCTCCAATAGCATTTGCGTAATAAGAAAAATAATTTCCAGTTACATCAGAAGCATAAAGTTCTGGTTTTTTTCCGTTCAATCCAGCTAACATTATAGAAACTCCGAAAGGTCTTGCTCCACCGTATTGAGTAAACTGTTGTTTTATATTAGAAATTTCTTTTATTACTAATTCTGGTTCAATAGGAGAGTCATAAGTTATTCTATGTTGTTGAGCTAAGACTTGTGATTTTTCTACAAGAACTCTAGCGTCTGCAGTAATTCCCGCAACACTTACCATAATGTGTTCATCTATCTCGTGAATTTTATTTGCAGATTTTTTAACAATTAGTTTATCTTCAGTTCTTTTATCCGCAATAATAAAAACTCCATCAGAACACACAATCCCAATACTTGAACTTCCAAGCCTAACTGTTTTTTCGGCATACTCTACTTGAAGTAGATGACCTTCGGGCGAGAACATCGTTGCTGTTCTATCATAACCCATTGCTTGATGTTGCATATCTGTTGGCATTTCCATTGTTATTTTTTTTAGAGAAATTAGTTCTAGGGTTTCTCCTATTAATTTTAGATAGATATCCGATTTATAAGTTTTTCGGAGGGCTATTTACAGATTAAATTCTAAGACCATATCCACCACTACCAACTTGCCATACTGAAGGGTTAACAAAAGTAGTTCTTCCATCAGATCCACGCACTTCGGAGCAAGTTTCAACATCAAGCCATAATCTTCCATTTTCTCCATATTTCTCAGGATATTTTTTTACTAACCTTTCAACAAAATCTCCGACAAATTTTTCTTCTGCCCCAAAATTTGGTTCTTCACAACCCATTTTAACATATCCCTGATGATCGCCGTAGGTATTTATTGATTCAATAGAAAGTTCAATTCCTTTTTGTCTTTGTTCCAGAATTACTTCATTTAAAACTCCTCTCAATTCATTTTCCATTTCTAGATTATCGTGAGATTCGTTCGCTGAAGGAATTTCTCCTCCTGGACGATTTGTAGTTATTTTAAAAATACCGAATCCTGCCACAAGCAAAACTAACATAACCATACTAATAACTATTTTATTTTTCATAATCTACTCTAGAAAAAATACTTTTTAAATTCTGCTAAGAATTCAAACCTATTTGAACCATACTGATATTTTATAAATTAAATTATCATATCCAATATATGGAAAAAAAGTACGTTCTTATTTCTCTTGATGATGAAATAACAAAAAAGATTACTGAAGCATTAGGAAATAAAACTTGTAAGAAGATAATTTCTTTTTTAGCAGAAAATGACGAATCTAGCGAGAAGGATATAGCAGATGCATTAGGAATGCCCATTAACACCATTGAATATAATCTTAAAAAATTAATTGAGGCAGAATTAATTGAAAAAACAAAGAAATTTTTTTGGAGTAAAAAAGGAAGAAAAATAGATTTATACACTGTTTCAGAAAAATCAATTATAATTTCTCCCAAAGCAAAAATTAGCTCGAAGATAAAATCAATATTACCGATAGCAATTATTTCCGGATTAGGTGCAATTTTAGTAAAAATCTTTTTTAATCAGCAAACACAGACAATACAAATTGAAGACACACCCCAAGAGTTTATGACTGGAACAGGAACGTCTTTAATGCAATTACCCTCATGGACATGGTTTTTAGTAGGAGCAATAATAACTCTGACCTTTTTTATAATCTATAATTGGAAAAAGTTATAATAAAAATTATTTTTATCTCTCGCCTAACCCTTTCAAAGTTCCACTCACTTTTTGAACTTCCATTTTTTCTGGCCAGATAACTAATGATGCTCTAATTTTATCAATCATTTCTCTATTGACCGAAATAATAGCCCAATCATTTCCAAACTTAATCGTTTGCATAGACGCTTCAGACATCCCAGAAATTCCAATAAAATCTTTAACCGCACGAGAAATATTCTCTTTGAGATTTTTACCTCTAACTAAAAGGTATCTTTTCTTTTCTCTAGCACTTGGCTTGAGGGGTTTCATTTTCTTCTCCCGAGAACAATTGCTAATACAAGTCTTTGATTTGCTTGAGCACTTGGCTTGAGGGGTTTCATTTTCTTCTCCCGAGAACAATTGCTAATACAA
>CAYLLQ010000001.1:10273-27570 GCA_964384935.1 Candidatus Woesearchaeota archaeon
AGCACTTGGCTTGAGGGGTTTCATTTTCTTCTCCCGAGAACAATTGCTAATACAAGTCTTTGATTTGCTTGAGCAGAGGGTTTTAGATGTTTCATACTATTATTGATTTTCCTAAGTTTATAATAACTCTTATCTTCGTCTTTTGCAGGTATTAATACCTAAAAGTTTGTAAGGCAGACAAAAGCTATTAAGAATTGTGATTAAAAGAACAACTGCCAAGGCATAGAACAACCAAGACCAGTTTCCAAGTGTTGTTTGATACATGTAACCAATCGCTACAAAAACAACCGCAATCACACCTCTTATTATTTTATCTGTCTTTCCGACATTACATTTCATAGAAAATCTAATTATTCTTAGTATAAAAATTCTTCTACATCTCGGTAGTTACGCTAAATAATCTCCAATCAATCTTATCCAGCTCTTTATTTGGTATCCAATCTTTATATTCCTCAAAAATAATATCCGAATTTTTTTTAATTAATTTCGCAATCCAGTTTTCATCATTATAATATTCATCTATCTTTTTCTCTAGTTTAATTATTTTCAACTTTTCTAATTTAAATAAGATATCTTTGACCGTAGAACTATCAAAACCAGAAAAAATTTCCAGCTCACTCATCCACTTCATCCCTTCCTTAATTCCCCAAAGGATATCAAATTCTTTTTTACTTATTTCCATATTATATTTAACAGCCTCAATAATATAAATGTTATTATTCTCCAAAGATATTTAAACCGAATAATACTATTTGTAATATTAAAAGAGAAAATGAAAATACATAGTATCGGAGGATTTAATGAAGTAGGAAAGAATATGACTGTTGTAGAATTAGAGGATGACGCAATAATTTTAGATGCAGGACTTTTTCTTCCAGCAGTTGTTGAACTTCAAGAACAAGAACAAGAGCAAGGACAAAAAGAATATTCTGAAAAAAAATTAAGAAGCATTGGAGCAATACCTGATGATTTAATTTTAGATAAATTAAAGATTAGAGAAAAGGTTAGAGCGATTTTAATTGGACACGCACATTTAGATCATGTTGGAGCGGTTCCCTATTTAGGATATAGATACAACGCTCCCGTCGTTGGAACACCATTCACAATAGAAGTTTTAAGAAGACTTACCGAAGACGAGAATATCAGAATTCCAAATCGCGTTCAAACAGTTAACCCCAACGGAACTTTTGAAATTAAAGGTAAAAAAAGAACCTACAAGGCGGAATTTCTAAATATGACACATTCAACAATTCAAACAACTATGATTGCGATTCACACTCCAGAGGGAATTGTTGTTTATGCAAACGACTTCAAATTAGATAACAGCCCAGTTATGGGTCTTCCTCCAAATTATGAGGCAATGAAAAAAATAGCAAAAGAGGGGGTAAAGGTCTTAATTGCTGATTCTCTTTATTCTGGATCAGAAAGAAAAACTCCAAGTGAAAAAGTTGCTAGAGCTTTGTTAGAAGAAGTTATGTTAACTATCAAAAATGAAAATTCCGCAATGTTTATTTCTACTTTCTCTTCACACATTGCACGATTAAAAAGTATTGTTGATTTTTCAAATAAACTTGGAAGAGAAATTTTTTTTATAGGAAGAAGTCTAAACAAGTATGTTTCCTCTGCAAAGAATGTCGGACTCTGTCCATTTAAGAATGATATTCAGATAGGAACTTACAAGAAACAAGTTGCATCTATTTTAAAAAAAGTAGAAAAGAACAGAAAAAATTCAATTGTTGTTTGTACCGGCCATCAAGGAGAACCCGGAAGTATTATGGACAGATTATCTAGATCAAAACTACCTTTTACTTTTAGACAAAACGATAATGTTATTTTTGCATCGAAAACAATTCCCGCTCCAATAAATATTTTGAATAAAGAAAATATGGATAAGCGATTGAAAAAAATGGGAGTTAGAATATTCGACGAAGTTCATGTTTCGGGTCATGGAGGAAGAGAAGACTTAAGAGATTTGATTCATTTACTTCAACCACAACATATTATTCCCTCTCACGGCTCGACTCAACAACTTACTCCTATGGTTGAACTTTGTAAAGAGTTAGGTTATCGATCTGGAAAAGAGTGTCACTTAGAACAAGACGGACAGGCTCTGGAGTTATAAAATGCCTCCAATAAATAATGAAGTCTTAGAAGGAATAAAACAATCTATTCTCCGAGGAGAAACAATTTCTCAAGCAGCACAATCTTTCAAAAATGCTGGTTACTCTGATAACGAAGTAGACGATGCAGTTAGAGCGTTAAAAATAGATTCGGCAGCATCTCAAGGAGCTCAAACTCTTCGACCAGTAAAAACATATAATGATTCTCTAGATAACTCACTTCCACCCAAAGCACCTGCTCAAACAATTTCTTCTTACGAGCAACAAAAACCAAAAAAGAGTCTTTTTGAAACCGGTTGGTTTATCACCTTGCTGATAATCTTTTTAGTTATTTTATTAGGATCATTAGTCTCACTTTTCTTTTTCAGAGATTCGGTAACAACTTTTATCGATGGTCTTTTTTCAAAATGATTTACCAACCAGCAGAAGATTCTTATTTAATGCAGGAAGTTCTTAGAAAAAAAATTCAGAATAAAGAATTAAAACTTTTAGAAATTGGAATTGGCTCTGGAATTCAGTTGATGACTGCAAAGGACTTGGGAGTTAAAAATATTCTTGGTGTAGATATAAATACCGAGGCGGTTAGCTATTGTAAGAAACTAGGGTTTAAAGCAATTAAATCTTACTTGTTTGAAAAAGTAAAAGGAAAATTTGATTTAATAATTTTTAATCCACCCTATCTTCCAGAAGATTCTAAAGAGGATAAAGAATCTCAACTTGCAACTACTGGAGGAAAAAAAGGTTCAGAGTTAATTAATAAATTTTTAACACAATCAAAAAAACATTTGGCTAAAGACGGAAAAATATTTTTGTTAGTTTCTAATTTAACAAAAGGAATAAAATGGAGAAACTGGAAAAAGAAAAAAGTTGCAGAGAAAAAAATATTTTTTGAAAGGTTAATTGTTTGGGAATTAAAAATTAATTAATTCTATCTAATTCTTTGGGTGGTAAGTCTTCCGCCCCTATTTAGATAAGTTAAATTATCTCCATGTCGCAATTCTCGGTAATCTTCTCCATCTTGGACAATGTATCTGCCCTCTTCGTTTAGTTTTAATTCCCCCAAAAATCCTCCAGTGGGTTTTTCTCCCGCTCTCCAAGTTCTGATTCGTACTCCTAATAGTCTTTCTAAAACTTGTTTGTTTACTTCTAATGGCATGAAACTTCTCTTCAGAATTAGTTTTTATAACTTCCGAATTAAGCTGCAACCCTGTCGGATCTTGTACTTTCAGGATCTCTTTCTCTAAGGCTCCTCTGGCCTTCTTGAACCTGGTTCCTATAATCTCCCCATAATTCTCTAAAATAATCCATAGTAGTTTTATCGAATGGACTTATTCTTTCAGCTGCCCGTCTTGTATATTCTGGAACTCCCCATACTCTTCGTTCTCTTAAAAAAGTCATTAGACCACCCATCCAACTCCTGTCTTCTAATTTTAATACTACTCCATGTACACGAGGATTCAATCTTTCTTCTTCCGCAAGTCTCTCGTGCTCTTCACAAACAAGTCTACCATATTCATCATCAACTGCTGCAAGATAATCGTGCGGACTCTCGAAGGAAGTCTGTATTTCTCCCTCCACATATTTAATCAAACGAGTTTGTTGAATTGCTCTCTCCATAGAAGATGGGTCTCCTTCCCGATTTGCCCATTTTCTAAGAAAATTTCTAACCCATCTATATGTCCATACGCTTTCATCAACAGGTGTAGGTTCTTTTTCACTCATTTTCTTATTTCCTCTTCAAAAATTGGTCTTTCTTTTTGGTAGAAAATACCTAATGGAATTTTTGTATCTTTGTCAACTTTTTCATAATCAAATTCTTCTGCTTTTTCCATAGCTGCTTTCCAATCGGTCTTATCGTGTTTAACATCTTTCAGTTGATAAGTTTTATCTTTGTATCCAATTTGTGGTTGGAATATGATACACGGTTGAATTATTTCAATGAACGCAAATCCTTTGTGTTTTAGTGCTTCTCTAAGTATTTCATCAACTTGTTTTACGTCTGCAAAAACTCTTGCAACAAATGTAGCTCCTGCCGAAAGCATTAAACGAATGGGATTTATTGGATGCACTTTAACTCCTCTCGGAACTGTCTTATCAGCAAAACCTTCGGGAGAAACTGGGGTAGGTTGTCCAACAGTTAAGGCGAAAACTTGATTATTGTGAACAATATATTTAAAATTAGAATTATAACGCGCAGCGTGAATTGTGTGCGCCATTCCTTCTGCATAAGCATCACCATCTCCCGAGAAACCAATAACATTCAAATCAGGACGAGCAATTTTCATTCCTAAGCACGTCGGTGGAACTCTACCATGAAGAGTATTTATTCCAGGGAGATTAATGTAGTCAAACATTTTAGCATGACAACCGATTCCAGTTACAATTGCAGTTTCTCCTTTTATTTCAGATAAAACTTTTTTCACACCTGCAAGTATCTGGAAATTAAAACATCCCGGACACCACGTGGGTATTGTTGTTGTGTTTAGATTTTTAGGGGTCATTTTAATATTTTCTCCAAGAAAATATTTTCACTATGCGGTTGATATTTGAGTTTCTGATAAAATTTGAAAGCAGCGGATCTTTTATCTGAGACCAATGAAACTTTTTTCACACCTTTTTTTCTATAAAAATCTTCCACATACCTCATAAGTGCTTTACCTATTTCTTTCCCCTGATTCTTTTGTTTCAACCACAATTCATCAACATATACTGATTCTTTGTTGCTACTTATCTTACAAATTATAAGTCCAACAATTTCCCCTTCTATCAAAGGCACATAAATATCTGCTTCGACAAAAAATCCTTTTATTTTATCCAAAGCCGTCTTTCTTGTCCATTCTTGTTTATATGGCTCTTTGGCAGTCTCAATTCTAAAGATTTCTGCTATTACTCCCAAATCTTTCTCATTCGCTTTTCTTATAATTACTTTCCCGTTTATCATTTTAATATCTTCAAATTTCCATTTAAAATCATTGGATTAAATCCTTTTAATTCGTAAAGTTTCTTCATTCTTTCCTGTGCTAGTTCTGGATTCTCAATTTCCTGAACTCTTTCATATCCAACCTTTGCAAGCCACCTTTTGAACGGCTCCGCTTTTTTTGAGGGAATTGACTGGATAATTCTAAAAATTCCCTCGGTATTAGCACAATTCATTTGTTGTTTTCCTCCATCCGTCTGAATTGAAAGGGTACGACAAATTGTCCCCATCCTTTATTTAACTCTTCATCTCTTTGCTTTAGTTTGCTAATATAATCTTTTGGATTAATAGAATCTGTTAAACTTGCGATAATATCTTCTACAACAAACCACCATGTATCTTCATACCAAGTTCTCCTTATCATCTTACCTCTAAATATCGCAATATGTGTTTCTGATTCGTCTTTCATCTCCTTTCCTCCTTCCACAACGGAACAAATACTGCAAGTCCTGCAAGTGCATAACCAAGTAAAACTCCGTATTCATTATGCTCCCCAGAAAGTATTCTCTGGACCCCCATAAATCCAAGAAGCATAGCTGAAAAAATTACGTAATTCAATTTCCAGTTTTCCTTTTTCTGAATAAAAATAGCATATATAAAATACAAACCTAAACTCAGAGTCATAATGTGTCGCGAAGCATCAAATAAAATATCGTTTCCATAAAGATACTCTGGTAAAGTCTTGAATACTAAACTTCCAATTACCATAAATATTGTACTATAAACTAACTGTCTTGTTTCTATTTTCATTTCAGTATCCTCTTTAACCAATCTTCTCTATGAACCCAATAGACTTTTTCTCTATGCTGTTTTCCAGTTGCTTTGCATGTCACCTTTTTATCGGCAAATCCTTCAAGTTTTGCTCTAAGGTGTTTAGCCATTCCCTCTGAACCTTGATTTCCTTCAAATAAAGAAATTTTTATTTTCTTTAATTTTAAAACATTAAATGCGTAATCTAATAATGCTGTATTTGCTTCCGAAATAATTCCCTGTCTCCAATAATCTTGTCCTAGCCAGTAACCAATGTCTGCTATTCCCCCTTTTTCATTCACCGAAGATAAACCAAGACCCCCGATAACTCCCTGACCTCCCTTTAACTGAATACTAAAATTATAACTCTTCTTTGGTTTCTCTTTTTCATTTTCCTTACAATGATTTACAAACCATTCTGCATCTGCCTCTGTATATGGATAGGGAACAACTGAAAGCCATTTACTAATCTCTAAATTATTTATATTTTTAACTAAACTAGGAATATCTTTTTCTGTTAGTGGCCTCAAAATTAGTCTTTCTGTTTCTATTTTCATTTCAACCTCTTTCTTATTTCCACATTTAATTCGTCTGCCAAGAAAGGTCTCCCGTCAAAACGTAAAATTTTATTTTTGTCTTCGATAACCAAACCAATTTTTTCTTTAACTAAATCTGCTAGTGGTGCAGTTGAATTATTCTCCACTAAAATAACATTCTTACCATTTAATTCTTTTGCAACTTTTTTTGGAAAAGGTTCTAAATAGAGTATTTGTACAAATTTACAATCTAATTCTTTTGTAGCATCGAGAATTGCACATTTGGGAGAACCCCAGCTTAAAATAATATTTTTACTATCCTTTCTACCGAATATCTTGTACTGTTCAAATTTTTCCGCTTCCTTTTCAACTTCCCCTATTTTTTTCATTCTTCTCACAATATTTTCCTCAATCCTTTTTGCATCTTCTGTGGCAGAACCTTCCGAATCAGTTTCATAAGAATTATATCTTCTTAGTGTCGTAGTCACTTTTACTTCCTGAATTTTTGGTTTTTCTAAAACAGAATAAAAACTCTCCCCTAAATGTTTATCTGAAAGAATTATAGAAGGAATTTTGTATTTGTGTGAAAAATAAAACGCCTGATTTGTTAGCTCTTGACATTCTAATGGATCTCCTCCAGCAACGACAAATCTTTGGAACTCTCCGTGACCAGCGTGTAAAGCCATTTTCAAATCTCCCTGTCCGGTATACGTCGCAACGCCAGTAGCAGGTCCGGGCCTCATAGATAAATAAAATACTAAAGGAACTTCTGCAATTCCAGTTAAACTTAGTCCTTCAGTCATTAAATCAAAACCTCCACCTGAAGTTCCAACCATAGTTTTCTTCCCAGTAATGCTAGAACCAATTCCAGCATTCACAATCGCAATTTCGTTCTCCAATTCAACGGTAACATGCTTATTCTTTTTGTCTAACATCGCCTGACTTAATTCTGTTAAAACCGTTGTAGCAGGAGTCATAGGATAAGCGTAATAAATTTCCAAACCAGATTTCAAAGCACCTTCAGCAATCTCTTGAGAACCATTTCTAAAAATAGATTTTATCTTAGGTGATTCTGGAATAACAATCTTTTTCTTTTCTCCATAACCTTCTTTTGCCTCTTTAATATTTTCTTCATATCTTTTTTCTAAATGCTTTAGTCTTTCGTCTAATTCTTTGAAGTCTAAGCCGAGTATTTTGAAGATTTTTCCCGCAAAATACATGTTTGGATTCTTTCCTTCCAATAATATGCCGTCCTTTTTCAAATCTTTTTCGTGCAATTTCTTGGTGTTATCATCCAGACAAACAAGCACATCCATTTTAGAGTCATTTGAATTTACTGGAGAGTTTGAAAACGTTAAAACATTAAAATTGTGCCCCCCACGAATCAACGATTGGTAATCTCTTGAGTAAAAAACGTAATAACCACGTTTAACAAGGGCCTCTGCTAGAACATGTGTCAGAATATTTGGTCCTGCCCCTGCCGGTCCTCCGAAAAGAATGTTTATCCTCTTATCCATTTTAGATCACAATCAATTTTATATATAGACCTATTTATCAAACATTATAAAGATTATGGATTTAAAAAAGGAGAATAAATAATGAAATTTGCACACATATCTGACGTCCATCTTGGGGGATGGAAGCAACAACCGATGCAGGACTTGAATTTTCAGTCCTTTCAACTGGCTATTGATAAATGTATTGAAAATAAGATCAATTTTGTTTTAATCGCGGGAGATTTATTTGACACTGCTTACCCCGGAATTGAAATATTGAAAGAGACTTTCGCCCAATTTAAGAGACTAAAGGATGCAAGAATCCCCTGCTTTATCATAGCCGGTTCGCACGACTACTCCGTTTCTGGAAAAACTTTTCTAGACGTTTTAGAGAAAGCCGGCTTTTGTAAAAATGTAACTTCTTTCGATCCCGAAACAACGACTTCTGAAGAAAGAAACGAAAAAATCATTTTGAATCCAATAATTCACGAAGGTATCGCAATTTATGGTTATCCCGGGAAAAAATCAGGATTAGAAATTCCAGACCTAAGAAAAATAAAACTTAACGATGCTCCCGGAATGTTCAAAATTTTTATGCTTCACACAACTCTAGACAAAGCAAAAGGCACCCTCCCAATAGATGCAATAGAAGCAGCACTACTTCCAAAAGCAGATTACTACGCCCTCGGGCATTTACATATAGATTTTCAATACGATAACTTTGTTTACCCCGGACCAATTTTCCCAAACAACTTTGCCGAACTAGAAGATTTAGGGTGCGGAAGTTTTTACATTGTAGACACAGATTCAATAAACTCCCTAAAAAAAATAACTCTAAAGATAAAAGAGATACTTCAGGTCCCAATCAATTTATCAAATACTCTAACTGGGACGGAGAGGATTATTTCTGAATTATCCAAGTACGATTTGACCGATAAAATAATTCTACTTAGAGTAAAAGGAGAAATAGAAACAGGAAAAACTTCAGATATAAAATTCCCCCTAATTGAAGAATTCGCAAAGGAAAAAGGAGCCTACTTCCTTTTAAGAAACACCCACGATTTAAAAGAAAGACAAGAAGAGCTAAATATAAATATCGAGGTAAAAAGCGAAGAAGAAATAGAAGAGGAAACCATTAAAGTTTATACCAATGAAAATCCTTCGGATTTCAATTCTTTGATTCCAGAATTAATCAATTCACTAGCAACGGAAAAGCAGGAAGGAGAAAAAACAGAGATGTTTGAAAATAGACTAGTAGATTTATCAAGGAGGATTTTGAAATTCTAATGATAACTAAATTATTTTTGTGGCATCATAGGAGGCATAGAAAAATGCCACCCCTCCGCACAGAGTGGAAAATCGAAAAAAACCTGGAGGTTGTTTTCAAATGAAGCTCAAAAAAATATCCCTAACAAATATCCGAAGTTATGAAACATTAGAAATAGAATTTCCAGAAGGTTCTACTTTATTATGGGGAGATATTGGTTCTGGAAAAACATCAATTCTTTTAGGAATAGAATTTGCACTTTTTGGTTTACAGCCAGGACAAAAAGGTTCAATGCTCTTACGAAACGGAACAGATTTCGGAGGAGTCACCCTTGAGTTTGAAGTAGATGATATGCATATAGTTATTGAAAGAACAGTGAAAAAATCAAAGACAATTGCTCAAGACTACTGTTCAATAACTATTGATGGAGATAAACGAGAACTTTCTGTTACCGAACTAAAAGACTTAGTTTTAGATATACTTCACTATCCAAAAGAATTTTCAAAAAAACAAAACCTCTTATACAAATTTACTGTTTATACTCCTCAGGAAGAAATGAAACAAATTATTTTACAGGACTCAAATTCTAGACTAAACACTTTAAGACATGTTTTTGGAGTGGACAAATACAAAAAGATTTTGGAAAATATTTCTATAATTGCAACTAGAATTCGAGAGGAAAAAAGGACAAAAGAAGGAATGACTTCTAACTTAGAACAAGACAAAAAAGATTTGGAATTAAAACAAATTCAACTAGAATCAAAAAAAACGGAGTTAGTTATTTTGGAATCTGATTTTTTGTTAAAGACTCAATTAAGAAAGAATATTGAAATAGAAAAAAAATCTATCGAAGATAAAATTAAAGAAAAGACTCAACTTGAACAAGAAATTGAAAAGACTAAAATATTAATCTCTACGAAAGTACAATCCGAATTAGATAACCAAAAAACAATAAAACAACTTGAACAAGAAATCCAACTATCTGCGAATTTAAATTTTGATGAATCTAAGATAAACCTTTTGGAAGGACAAATTTCTTCTTTAAACACTCAAAGAGTAGAATTAAATGAGAAAAATTTAGAAACAAATTCTCAGATAACTTCGTTGATGATGAAAAACCAAGAGAATGAAAACATAAAAAAGAAATTGTCTTTGCTAGAAATGTGTCCCACCTGTTTACAAGATGTTGACCCTGTCTATAAAAGTAATGTGGCAAACAAACTTGATTCTGATTCTTCTGGAAATGTAAACAAAGTAAAAGAACTCACTATAGAAAAACAAAGCTTAGCTAAGAAACTAAATTTTATTGAGCAAGAAATTCTGTCCTGTCAAAAACAAATAAACGAATTAAATATTCTGCGAATTAAATTACAAACTATTCAAGAAAAGAAAAATCGTTTAGTTGATTTGGAAAAGCAAAATGTTTCTATTAAAAAAGATAGCGAGCTTCTAAATAATCAAATAGATTTACTAAAAACTTCTGTCTTCGAACTTTCAAAATTTAAATCTATCTTTGACACAAAACAACAAGAATTTTTGGACTCCCAGAGACAAGAGAAACTGTCCGAGATTAGAGTGGCTGAGTTAAAAAGGGAAATTAGTGTTTTCTCAGTACAGATTGGAGAGATAACCATTCGAATTGCAAAGACTGAAGAAGTAAGAAAACAACTTAATTACTTGAACGAACTTGAAAATTGGATAAATAAAAAATTTATTCCGGTAATTTCTTATATTGAAAAAAATGTAATGGTAAAATTAAAGATAGAGTTCTCTCAGTTTTTTTCAGAGTGGTTTTCAATGCTTGTTCCAGGAGAATTCCATGTACACCTCTCTGATGACTTTACCCCAATAATTGAACAACAGGATTATGAATTGGATTATTCTTATCTTTCTGGAGGAGAAAGAACTGCAATAGCTTTAGCTTATCGGCTTGCTTTGAATCAAGTTATTAATTCTCTCCTAAGTAAAATAAAGACAAAAGATTTAGTAATTCTCGACGAGCCAACAGACGGATTTTCTGACCAACAATTAGATAAAATGAGAGACGTTTTACAACAACTTAATGTAGCCCAATTGATTATAGTTTCACACGAGCAAAAAATTGAAAGTTTTGTAGAAAATGTCATCAAGTTTAGAAAGGTTAACGGGGTTACTGTAAAGGATTAATTCTAAACACAAATTTTTATAAACTCCGATTTACCTCTATTTTCAAGGTGATCAGCCTCAGACTGTTTCTGAATAAATTAAAATGCAAACAGATTTACGAACACGAAAACTAGCACAACTTGCAGTAAAATATTCTGTAGAAGTTAAACCGCATGAAAACGTGATTCTTTCTGGAGGAGTTGAAGCAATTCCATTTTTAACAGAGCTCTACAAAGAAGTAATTTTACAAGGAGCTCATCCGATTGTTAGATTTCATTTACCCGAAATAAACAACTTCTTCTATAAATATGCAAAGAAACACCAAATCGAAAAGTTCCCGGACCATTTTGACTACATAGTAAAAAACGCCCAAGCATATATCGGAATAAACACTAGTTCGAACACAAAAGAATTAACCTCTACAGACCCAAAAAAAATAACTGCGAGACAGAAAGTGACCCACCCAATTTCAGATTATATTGTAAACACTCGAGATAAAATTCGAAGAGTAACAATTGCATATCCTTGTTCAGCTTTAGCTCAAGATGCCGAAATGTGTTTAACAGAATACGAAAACTTTGTTTACTCCGCATGTTTACAAGACTGGAAAAAAATAGGAAAACAAATGGACATAATTTCTAAGACTTTTGAAAAAGGAAAATCAGTTCACTTAATTGGAGAAAATGTTGATTTAAAATTCTCCATAGCAGGAAAAAACTGCAAATCAGACAAAGGAGAAGAAAACATGCCTGGTGGAGAGTGTTTCATGGCTCCAGTAAGAAAAAGCATGAACGGTTGGATTAAATTTGAATATCCCGCAATTGAAGCAGGTAAAGAAGTAACAGACATTTTCTTAAAATTCCAAGAGGGAAAAGTAGTTGAATTCGATGCATCAAAGAATAAAGATTTCTTAAAACAAATGTTAAACACAGACGAAAACTCTAGTTATGTTGGAGAATTCGGAATTGGTTGCAATCCAAAAATACGACAATTTACAAAAGACCTTCTATTTGACGAAAAAATAGGGGGAACAATTCACCTTGCATTGGGTATGGCATACAAAGACAATGGCGGAGGAAATGACTCTTCAATTCACTGGGACATTGTAAAAGACATGTCTAAAGCAAAAATAATTCTTGATGGGAAGGTTGTTCAAGAAAACGGGAAATGGAAAATCAATGGCGTGAAATTATAATCCTACTTTGCACAAATCTAATACCTAACCCCCTACAACCCAGTGTTTTACCTGAAAATTGAAATTCATATGAACTTGATATCAAAAATATTAATCCAAAACACTTATAAACCAGTTATAACATGTTATAACATGGAACAATTAATCAAACCCATAGTTCGAGTAGGAAATTCAGCAGGAGTAATTCTACCAAAAGAATGGCTACACCACGAAGCAAGAATAGAAATAATAATCAAAACCCCCGACATATTCGAAATTCTAAAACAAGAGAAAGTACCTCTGGAAAAAGTAAAAGGAATTTATATCGTAGGAAGTTATGCAAGAGGAGAAGAAACTAAGGAAAGCGATTACGATATTTTAATTATAACTCAAGATATCAACTCCAAAATACAAAAATTAAACTCCGAAATAATCTTGATTTCTGAAGAAAACCTAAAAGATTCTTTAACCAAAAACATCCTCCCCCTTCTACCAATGTTAAAAGAATCAAAACCCATCCTAAATTCAACATTAATAGATTCATATAAAAAAACTCTTCCCAATTCAAAAAATCTCAAATGGCATCTAGAAACAACAATATCCGCGATTAAAATAATCGAACAAACTCTGTCTATAGACCAAGAAATTTCCGAAAAAACATCCAACTCCCTAGCCTACCCCATAATTTTAAGGTTAAGAGAAGCCTATATAGTAGATTGCTTAATAAAAGACAAGAAATGGACAACCAAGGAACTAACATCTCTAATAAAAAAATTAACCGGCTCTCTCGAGATTTATAATGAGTATAAATTAATAAAATCAAACAAAAAACAAAAAAAATTAATATCCATAAAACAAGCAAATTCAATACTCAAATATATCAAAAATAAAATTAGCGAACAAGAAAAATGGCTAAAAGAGAAAAAAGACTAGAAAAACAAATCCAGGGACTAAAAGAACAAATACAAAAACATAAAGAAAAGCTTCTTAACGAAAAAGGAAGAAAAGACACGACCCACGAATATTGGAAAAAAGAAATAGAACAATTCGAAGAACAAGTAGAAGAAAGAGAGGAACTACTAAAGAAACTAAAAGAATAATCCAACGTTTCATAGACAAAACTATGGGCCGAAAAATATATAAACTCTCCTTCCCCTCAATTACTATAAATTCTAATAATATTTAATATATTATTCTAAGAAAAAATGGATAAAAGTTTAGAAAAAAATTTTGTTAGCACAGGAACAACTATTCTAGGAATCGTTTGCAAAGACGGAGTTGTAATGGCTGGAGATAGAAGATCTTCGGTGGGTAATATCATATTTACTAAGGATACTCAAAAAGTAATAGAAATTAATGATTATCTTGTTTTTGCTGGATGTGGTTCCGCAGCGGAAGTGCAAAAAATATCGAAATTATTAACCGCAGAATTAAAATTAAAAGAATTAAAAGCTAAGTCAAGACCTACTGTAAGACAATCAGCTTCACTTCTTTCAAATATCCAAGCAGAAGCAAGTGCATTTATCTTGGCAGGTTTTGATGAAGATGGATCTTGTCATCTTTATGATATACTCGGTGGTCATTTAAATGAACTAGAAGATTATACCGCAAGTGTAGGTTCTGGTATGCCCTATGTTTTAGGTTTGCTAGAAAGACAATACAAAAAAGGTCTAACTGTAAAAGAAGGAATCGAGTTAGCAAAGGAAGCGCTAAAATCTTCAACTCAAAGAGATATGGCTTCTGGAAATGGAATAGATATATTTACTATAACCAAAGAGGGAATAAAGAAAGCGGTTTCACAAACAATTGAACCTGAGTACAGAGACCAATAGTTTTCAAATAAGAGGGGTAGTTAAGCGAATAAAATAATTTAAAATGACCGATATATTAAAACAAATCACAGAGAAATTAGGCGGTAAAATCGGAGATGCAGGATTTGAGGGTGCAAACGTTGTTCTTTATACTGATAATGAAAAATTCTTCAAGGAAGGAGAATCGCAAATAAAAGAAATTGTAAATGAAATTAAAAAAAGAATTGAACTAAGAGCAGACCAAAAGATTTTACATCCTCAAGAAGAAACAGAAAAAGAAATAAAAAAAATAGTTCCAACTGACGCAGAAATAACAAATATTTTATTCGATTTCCACCGAAGTATTGTAGTTATTGAGGCCAAAAAACCGGGATTGGTAATTGGAAAAGGCGGTTCTATTCTAGACGAAATTAAAAAAACAACTTTATGGACACCACAAGTTCAAAGGTCTCCAGCAATAAAAAGTAAAATCACAGATAGTATCAGAGAAGTTCTTTACGATAATAACACTTACCGAAGAAAATTTTTGAATCAAGTGGGTAAAAAAATATACCAAGACTGGAACCCCGATAAAGTTGATGAATGGGTAAGAGTAACATTTTTAGGAGGAGCTAGACAAGTAGGTAGATCGTGTATTCTTTTACAAACTCCATTTTCAAAAATTCTTTTAGATTGTGGAATTGATGTTGCATCTTCTGGAACAGATAAATTCCCTTACTTCAATGTACCTGAATTTGACATTTCTCAATTAGATGCAGTAATAATTTCTCACGCTCATCTAGATCACGTAGGGCTTTTACCTTATTTATACAAAATGGGTTACAAGGGCCCAGTTTACATGACGACCCCTACTAGAGATATTGCGGCTTTACTATCTTTAGATTTTATTGGAGTAGCTTACAAGCAAGCTACAAAACCTTTATTCGATTCTACCGATATAAAAGAAATGGTTAAACATTCTATATGTTTGAATTTTAATGAGGTTACTGACGTGACCCCCGATGTAAGAGTTACATTTTATAATTCTGGACACGCTTTAGGAAGCGCGTTAGTTCATTTGAATATCGGAAACGGAGCACACAATTTATTGTACACTGGAGATTACAAATACGGTAAGTCAAGATTACTAGACCCCGCTGTTGCGTCTTTCCCTAGAGTGGAATCGGTAATTACAGAATCAACTTACGGTTCTAAAGATGATATTCTTCCTCCAAGACAAAAAGCAGAAGAAGATTTACTTGAAGTAGTTAATAGAACAATTGAAAGAAAAGGAAAAGTTTTGATTCCAGAATTAGGTTTAGGTAGAGCACAAGAAACAATGTTAATTTTAGAAGACGCAATGCAATCAGGAAAACTACCAAAAGTTCCAATTTACATAGACGGAATGATTTGGGATATTAACGCAATTCACACCGCTTACCCAGATTTTTTAAGCGTTCAAGTTAGGTCACAAGTTTTCCAAGATAAAAATCCTTTTGTTTCAGATACTTTTTCCAGAGTAGGTTCGCCTCACGAAAGAAGACAAGTTATAGAAGGTGGACCTTGCATTGTTTTGGCAACTTCAGGAATGTTGGTTGGTGGGGCATCGGTAGAATATTTTAAAGAATTTGCTTCAAATAAAAATAACGCAGTAGTTTTCGTATGTTACCAAGGACCGGGTTCATTAGGAAGGCAAGTTCAAGAAGGAGTAAAGCAAACAACAATGATGGTTGATGGAAGAGAAGAAAGAGTAGAAATCAATTTAGAAGTTTGTACTATTGACGGACTAACTGCTCACGCAGGACGGAATGAAATTACCGCATTCTTCAATAACATGCGACCAAAGCCAAAAAGAATCTTAATCAATCACGGAGAGGTTTCAAAGTCTCTTGACTTAGCATCTTCTTTATACAAGCTATCCCACACAGAAACAAGTGTACCGAGAACTTTGGAAACCGTAAGACTGAGATAAATTTCTGTGTTCGCGATTTCACCGGAGGCATTTAGAAATCGCCTTTCCGCACTTTGAGGAGATTCAAAAAGAACCCTCTGGTTCTTTTTAACAGAAACAAGTGTACCGAGAACTTTGGAAACCGTAAGACTGAGATAAATTTCTGTGTTCGCGATTTCACCGGAGGCATTTAGAAATCGCCTTTCCGCACTTTGAGGAGATTCAAAAAGAACCAGAGGGTTCTTTTTAACAGAAACAAGTGTACCGAGAACTTTAGAAACAGTAAGACTAAGATAATTATTCTGCTTTTTTGAGCAATCCCAATTCAAAAAATTTATATACTAGTTCTTACATATCTTACTTATAAGGTGAACTTAAAATGAACGAAGAAATAAAAGACATAAGAACCGCAACAATAACCGAAAAAGGACAGATTTGTATCCCTAATGTAGCTAGAAATTTAGCAGGATTTAAGGAAGGAACAAAAATAAGTGTAGTTGTTTATGCTGATAGAGTTGAGTTAAGACCGCTAAAAAAAGAAAACATGAGTGATGCAATGCTTTGTATGTTAGCGAGTGAAGAAGTTTTAGCAGAAGCATGGAATACTCCAGAAGAGGATGAAGCATGGAAAGATTTGTAAAATATGAAAAAGGCGAGGTAGTAGTTTTTCAATTTCCTTTTTCAGACACTGAAGAATCTAAAAAAAGACCAAGTTTGGTTGTTGCTACACTAAAAGGTGACCACGTTATTCTTGCTCAAATTACAGGACAGCCAAGACCCGACCCAGATTTATTGGAGTTAGGTTCTAATGATTTTCAATCCGGCGGAATTTCTAGGGATAGTTTTATTAGACCTTCTGTTTTATTTACAATTCATAAGTCAAAGATTAATTATAAAGCAGGAAAAATAAAACAAGAAAAAATCAAAGAAGTTCAAAATAAACTTATTGAAGTTTTTACAAGATAACTTTTTCTAAAAAATACTCTTCGCGATATTTAGATTTTAGAGATACCACCCCCACCCTACTAAAATTTGGATTAAATTAATTTTCCTCGTTGTTTCATTTCTATCTGCTCACCCCGTTTCTTTTC
>CAYLLQ010000002.1:0-12296 GCA_964384935.1 Candidatus Woesearchaeota archaeon
AAACTAAAGCAGTTTTTTTCCACCACATATTTTTTCTACCTCCTTTCAATAAATTTAAAACTAATAATCATAGCAAAACAACCTATTTAAAATTTACTAAAGATAAGAAATTAAAAATCCTTCAATAATAGCTGCAATAAATAACAAAGGCAAAACAATTAAAACAAATGCTTGAAAAGATTCAGAAAAAAATCTCTTAAAAGAATCTGCTTTCTTCTCTTGAAAAATAAATGTCCCCAGCTTCATTCCCATTCCTAATGCAATAAATACTGCAGGAAGCTCAAAAATCCCATGCGGAAAAATTTTCCACAAACTTAAAATGCCTTCCAACCCGACACTTTTAGAAGCAACAAACCCTAAGAGATATCCATTTGACAAAGAAACAATTAATGGAAAGATACCAAAAAGTACACCAAGAAATAAACCAAGAAAACTACTTTGAAGATTATTTAAAAAGATAAACTGAATCAATCCTAATGCAGACATATTCGCGGTTTTTTCAACAAGCTGTTTAATCATTTCTAAAATTTGTAGTTCAATTGTTTGTGGAACAGGAAGAAAAAAACCAATTAAACTAAATACAAAGAAAACAGCCACAATTGCCCAGATAAAATTCTTTGATTCTTTCAAATAAGAAAAACTTTCTAAATATTTCTTTTTCAAATCAAATCTCTTTTTTTGTTTTTTCATATTATCTAAAATGATTAGTTAACCACTGAGTCTTCTTAGGAAATTTCATTCTTAAATATATTCCATAAACTAAACCTGCAATTAAACCTCCAAGATGAGCAGTATTTCCAATAAGAATTCCTCCAGTAACAGAAATTAACCAAAGCAAAATTAACATTCCTGGAGCAGCGTATTTTATTTTAATAGGAATTGGTATGAACATAATATACACGGGGAGATTCGGAGTAAGTAACATCAATAAACCAATTAGACCAAATAAAGCTCCAGAAGCTCCAACGGCAAAGGTATTAAAATCTCCAGCTAGATTAATAACAAAAGTTCCAATTTGAACCTGACCAATTAAAAGAAATAAATAACTAACTAAAACAAAAAATACTCCTGCAAAAAGACCAGATAGTAAATAAAACCAAAAAAATCTTTTTTTACCTAAAAGTTTCTCAATTAATCCCCCTACAAAAAATAAAGAAAACATATTCGCAAAGAGATGAAAAAATCCACCATGCATAAACATCGAAGTAATAAAAGTCCAAAGATACTTTCCTTGAAAAATATTAGAAGGTTTAATTGCTACACTATCTATTGAAATCAATCCAGTCAAAAGCAAAATAGAAAACACAAAGAAAAGAATAACATTAATTATTATAAGATTAGTATTAACACTAAAGATTTCAAAAAAATTTCTTTTTTTAGGAGTATTAACTCTATAGACTTCAAATCCCATTATTTATTCTCATACTTTTTTCTTTTTAACAGCTTTTTTAGTAATGCTGTTCTTAACCTTTTTCTTTACAACTTTCTTAGTAACTTTACTCCCAGAATTCAAAGTTTTGGGTAATCCCGAGCGGGATTTAGTAACCGGTTTATTTTTTCTTCTTTCTTCTGCCTTAGCTGCACGAATCTTAGATTTTTCCTTTTTCTCCTTATCTATCTCTTTCAATCTCAGTTTATCGTTCTTTTGTTTTTCCATTTCAATTTCTTCAGAAACAGTAGACAATTCTTTTTCAAACTTAATTAAATTCTTCTTGAGTTCTCTAATAAGTTTAGAATTATCTTTCAAGGTAAAAACATCCCCACACTCTCCACAGGTAAAATTCATAAACAGAGCATTCTCTTCTGTAAACTCTACTTTACACCTGTCGCAAACATAAAATTGTTTTGATTCTCTATTTTTAATTTGAATATGAATTTGTTCCAGCTTTTTTTCTAACAAGCTCTTTAAAAATTCTAAAGCCTTTAGATTTTCAATTCTCCAAAAATAAGTATACCATCCCTTTTTCTTATCTTTTTTACGAATTGAAGAGACCAGTCCAAAATCAGAAAGTTTATACAAAAGATTACGAGTTTGATTTATCGTAATCTCTAATTTATCCGCAATTAAAAATTCATTAACATGTTTTTTTGTGTCCAATAAATCTGCAATTTTTTCAGCCGATTTGCCGACGACATTTACAATAATTTCTTTAATAAGTTCTTTTTGCATTTTAATTAATACTATAAGGTGAATAAATACCTTTCGGTTGGTTAAAATAAAAAATAAAAGTTTTTAAACCTATATACTCTCACATATACATTAAAAAGAGCATATTAAATAATAGGTTTTAAAAACTAAATTCAACTAATAATAAAATGGGGTGGTTTAATAAAGACGAGGGGGAAGGTATTCCTGAATTACCGGAGTTACCAAAACTACCAGAAATACCTAATTCTTATTTAAGAAATTCAAGAGAAAGTTTACCACAATTACCAAGTATCCCTAGTGGAGAACTTGGAGATAGATTTTCACAAAACATGATTAAAGAAGCTGTAACTGGGGAAAGAGAGGATGAAGACGAAGATGTCGATGAGGAAGAAATGCCTCAAATGAAACAGATTCCCTTCAGAAAACCTTTTACACAAGAAGTAGTCCCAGAAAGAAAAAGCTATTCGATAAAGAGAGAACTTCCAGAAGATTTTAGAGAAATTCCTAAAAGAGCTAGAGAAGAGCCAATTTTTATTAGAATTGATAAATTTGAAGAAAGCTTAAAGATTTTCGGAAAAACTAGAGAAAGAATAACCGAAGTAGAGAAAATGTTGAAAGATATTAGAAGAATAAAAGAAGAAGAAGAAAAGGAATTAGAAGTTTGGGAAGAAGAAATACAAAATCTTAAGAACCAAATAGAAAAAGTAGATCAAGACATTTTTTCTAAAATAGAATAAAATGGGAGAAGAAAAATTAATACATGTTCGTCTGGAATATAGCGAAGCTGTTCAATCAAAAAGAGATATACTTGCCTCCCAAGCAAATCTACTAAGAATTCTACAGACAATTAAAAGATACCATCCATTAAGGATGGAAGAATTAAAAGTAAAAACAAGGGTTCATGTTCGAATGTCTGAGATACTTAAGAATATAAAAAAATTAGAAACAACTCTTCCAAAAATCCAGATGCCAAAAATTCTTCAAGAACATCATTTAGAAGCTGTAGAAGAAATAGAGGATAAGATAAATAAAACAAAAGAAAGAAAATACGATTCAAGTTTAGAATCCCAACTTCAAGAAATCCAAGACAGATTGAGAGAGCTTGCGGGATAACAATAATCTTTAAAACTTCCCCTATTCTAAATATCTTATGGACAGAAAACAATTAATCAAAAAGTACATTGAATTTTTCAAATCAAAGGGACACAAAGAAATACCCAACGCAAGTTTAATTCCTAAAGATGACCCCACAGTTTTATTCACCACCGCAGGAATGCATCCGCTAGTTCCATTTCTTTTAGGACAAAAACACCCTCTTGGAAAAAGACTTTGTAATATTCAAAGATGTATTAGAACGGGGGACATAGAAGAGGTAGGAGACACCTGCCATCACACCTTTTTTGAAATGTTAGGAAACTGGAGCTTAGGGGATTATTTTAAAGAAGATGCAATTAAATTTTCATTTGAATTTTTAACAAAAGAATTAAAGATAGCTAAAGAAGAGTTAGAAGTTACTTGTTTTAAGGGAGATGAAAACTCTCCAAAAGATACTGAAGCGGAAAATATTTGGAAATCATTAGGAATAAACAAAATAAAATTTTTACCTAAAAAGGATAATTGGTGGGGACCTGCAGGAGAAACAGGACCTTGTGGTCCAGATACAGAAATGTTCTATAAGGGAGTAGAAATTTGGAACGATGTCTTTATGGGATATAATAAAAATTCATCTGGAAAATATCAAATAGCAAACCAAAAGAATGTCGACACTGGAATGGGCGTAGAAAGAACTACTACACTAATAAACGGATTAAAGGATAATTACCTCTCTGATTGCTTTAAACCATTAATAGAACAAATAGAAAAAATTTCTGGAAAAAAATATAAAGGAAATGAAAAAGCAATGAGAATTATTGCAGACCACATTAAAGCGGCAGTTTTTATAATCAACGACGGAATAACTCCAAGCAACACAGAACAGGGCTATGTTCTAAGAAGACTGATTAGAAGAGCAATAAGATATCAAAAAGATTTAGGAATATCTCTTGAAAAAGATTTAACTACCCCTTTGGTAAAAGAAATTCTAAAAATATATTCTGATTATACCGACTTAAAGAAAAATGAAAAATTCATAATTGATGAATTAAACAAAGAAGAAGACAAATTTGAAAAAACATTAGATAAAGGATTAAGAGAATTTCAAAAGATGATTGACAAGGACCAACAGATAACTGCGAAAGAAGCGTTCCTGTTATTCCAATCCTACGGTTTCCCAATTGAAATGATTTCTGAACTAGCTAAAGAAAAACACGTTCCAATTGATGTTAAAGGATTCAAACACGAATTTGAGAAACACCAAGAACTTTCTAGAACAGCTTCGGCAGGGAAATTTAAATCTGGTTTGGCAGATAATTCCGAAACAACAACTAAACTTCACACTGCAACTCACTTACTTTTAGAAGCGTTAAGAGTGGTACTAAAAGACGAAAATATTTTCCAAAAAGGTTCAAATATAACTCCAGAAAGATTAAGATTAGATTTTAATTTTAACAGGAAATTAACAGAAGAAGAAATAAAACAGATTGAAGATTTAGTAAATGCGGAGATACAAAAAAAGTGTGAGGTAATTAGAGAGGAAATGACTCCAGCAGAAGCAAAAAAAGCAGGGGCGCTAGGAGTCTTCGACGCAAAATATGGAGAGATAGTTTCAGTTTATAGCATAGGTAAATTTAGTAAAGAAATTTGCGCAGGACCACACGTCACAAACTTGTGTAAATTAGGAAAATTCAAAATACAAAAGGAAGAAAGTTCTTCAAGTGGAGTTCGAAGAATTAAAGCCGAGCTTTTATGAAAGATAATTTTATTTACTCTCCAAATTTCTAACAATTTCAGATAAAAAATCGGGTATCTCCAAACCATATTTATTTACTAAAAATTTCCATTTATTGAAATTAGAAATACTCATTCTTTCTTGCTCCGTTTTTATTTTACGATTAAGAGTTATCCACTTATCCGCATCAGAATATTCATCAATTCCTTTATCTAATGCATTTCCTTCAGAAAGAACAAATATTTCGGGGGTAGACTCTAAAACTCCAACTCCAAAGTATTCTTCCTTATCGTCAGTTAAAATAGCCGGGCCAGTAGTTTCAATAAAACAATACCCGCTACCAGCAATACTTTCTGAAACAGGACATTTAATTCCAGCAGCCTCGTGATTTTCCTCTTTATAATAAAATGATGCGCTTCCATATCCCAACTCCTTCAATAAAAACGAAAGCAATTCTGTCTTTTCTCCACACAATCCAGAAAAATCATAAAGAGTTTCATAGGGATACCTTTGGTACTCAGTATCTCCAGCTCCAACAAAATTTAATTTTTTCCCAGAAGAATTATATGGAATATTTTGAACAATACTAATTGCAGTTCTAACCTGATCTAACTCATTCTTTTCTGAATCCTGAATAGCTACAACTAGAGGCAATAACAACTCTCTTTGTTCAAGATTATTTATATTTCTCAATTTAAAATCTCCACGAGAAAGATTATTTCCACTCAAAAATACAGGTAAACCAAAAAGATAATCGCTAAGTCCTTTGTACACAAGAAAATCTATTTTTTTATGCACCCCATTCAAAGTGTAATTCAAACTAATTTTTTTTGGTTCAGTCTGATATTTAGAAATACAAGTTTCTCCCTCTCGAGTTTTCAAATTTGAACACCCACAAACAGATGCTTTTGCAATTAAAAATCCATCATCACAAAAGTAAGGTTGAATTTTAGAACAGTTTCCATAAGAAGTTTTATCTCCACAAGAATTAATGGCTGCTTCATTCTCAAAAGAATAGAAAAAGAAAAACCATCCAACAAAAATCAATAGAATAAAAATCAAAATTAAAATAAACCTAAAAGAACCAAGATTATTAAAATAATTCCTCTTCATAAAAATAAAAGAAAAAAAGATTATAAAAAACTATGCAAAATTATAGGAACAATTCTTTTAATCCCCAAAGAAGTAAGACTAACCAAATTAAAGTGTAAAGCCAGTAATGTTTCCAAAGCTTTCCTTTTTTAATCATCCCATTATATTTCGTTAAAAAGTATTCTACTTCGTCCGCTAAGCCGACAACCATTAACAAAGCCAAAAAAAGCATTACTGCTAAAATTTGAACAATCGTTAAATCCATTAGAAGATAATAGAAAACTGTTCCAGCCAGGATTAAAGAAATTACCTGAGTTAATCTCGGTTTAGACCAAATCCATCTTGCAAAATTCATCCAAGATTCAGGATTAATTGCAAGTACTAAAATTTTAACTAGTCCTAAAACAATCAAAATTAACGCAAAAATTTCAATATATATCATATTAACCTCCTTCTAAAATTCCAAGAACTACAAACTATTTAAATTATTCTAAATAAATACCTGGCTTTCCAGGTTTAGCTTTCTTAGCTTTTTCTTCTGGATCATATTTATCTTTATCATTGACTGCAAAAATATCCACTTCAATTCCAACTCTCTTTTTTATTTCTTCGAGATTTTCAACAAAATTAGTTTTTTCTTGAGGCATAACATAAACAAATGCTTTGCTAGTATCTTTTCCTTTTTCCTTAACAATCTTTACAACTTGAATAATATCGGAAACAAGTTTATCTACCGCCTGTTCAGACTGTTCCAATTTAGCATCTATTTTTTTCTCATCTACCTTAGGCCACTCACTCAAAGAAATAAATCCTTTGTTCCCAATTTTTTCCCAAAGCTCTTCTGCAATATGCGGACAAAAGGGGGACAACAACTTCAAACTCTTTTCTAAGACATCTTTAGAGGTTTCTTCTGGAAGAGAATTAAACAATTCCCTAATTTTTATAACAGCCAGATTATATTTGAACTCTTCAATTTGATTTGTAACTTCCTTGATAATTTTATTTAATTTACTTTCAATTTTAGCATCAGACTTTCCAATTTTAACATTTTCGAAATACTCCCAAATTTTATTTACAAACTTCATACTTCCTTGAATTCCCGCTTCACTCCAATCTCTATCTTTATCTGGACTAGCTAATGAAAGTAAAAAATACCTCGCGGTATCAATTCCGTACTTTTCTGAGACAGTTTCAGGATTAACAACATTTCCTTTAGACTTAGACATTTTAATTCCCCCCTCTCCCTTCAACATTCCCTGATGGAAAAGTTTAACAGCAGGTTCATCAAATTCTATTAAGCCCAAATCTCTCAAAAACTTTGTATAAAACCTAACGTAGATTAAATGCATACACGCATGTTCCGCCCCCCCAATATACTGATCAATTGGACACCAGTAATCTGCCTTCTTCGGATCAAAAATTTTCTTCTCATTTTGAGGATCACAATATCTTAAAAAATACCAAGAAGAATTTACAAAAGTATCCATAGTGTCAGTTTCCCTTCTCCCCAGTTTTCCACATTTAGGACATTTAACTTTAATCCATTTCTCATTTGTTTCTAAAGGATTTCCTTTTCCAAATTTAACCTCTTTAGGAAGTTTGACAGGCAAATCTTTTTCAGGAACAGGAACAGCACCACATTTTTCACAATGAATAATTGGAATTGGAGTACCCCAGTATCTCTGACGAGAAATTCCCCAGTCTCTCAATTTAAACTGAACAACTTTCTTACCTAATTTTTTCTTTTCCAAATATTTTGTAATTTCCTCAATTGCTTCTAAATTATTTATTCCGTCAAAATTTCCAGAGTTAATCAATTTTCCCTTACCAGTATAAGCTCTAGACATTTTTTCAGAATTTAATTCATACATCTCTGGCTGAATTACAACTTTAATAGGGATACCATATTTTCTAGCAAACATATAATCTCTCTGATCGTGAGCGGGAACAGCCATAACCATTCCAGCACCATAATCTGCAACAACAAAATTTCCAGCATAAACAGGCACCTTTTCCCCATTCATAGGATTAATTGCATAACTTCCAGTAAAAACTCCTTCCTTATCTAAATCCTCTACGTCTTTCATATTTTTCTGAGAAACACTTCCGAGTTTTTTCAAAAATTTATCAACATCTTTTTTCTTATCTGGAGTAACTAATTCGAACAATCTTTCATGCTGAGCAGAAATAACCATAAAAGTAACTCCATGAATTGTATCTGAACGAGTTGTAAAAATGGGCCATTTCTCTTTATTAATTTCAAAATTAATTTCAGTACCGTGACTTTTCCCAATCCAATTTCTTTGCATTGCTTTTGTCCTCTCTGGCCATCCATCTAAATCAGAAATCTTTTCATAAAGCTCGTCAGCATAATCAGTAATTCTGAAAAACCACTGTTTAAGATGTTTAATCTCAACACTAGTCTCTTCATGTCTCCAACACTTTCCATCATGTACTTGTTCGTTGGCTAAAACAGTATCACATTTAGGACACCAATTAACCGCGCTTGTTTTTTGATAAGCTAAACTTTTTTCGAACATTTTTAAAAAAATCCACTGATCCCATTTATAATAATCTGGAGAAGCCGTATTAACCATTCTAGACCAATCATAACTTAACCCAATTGACTTAAATTGTTTTGTAAAATTTTTTATTGAATTGTCCGTATAATCTTGTGGATGTTTACCTGCTTTAATCGCTGCATTCTCTGCAGGTAATCCCAATGCGTCATATCCCATGGGGTGAAGAACATTAAATCCATTCATAATCTTAAATCTAGCAAAGACATCTCCAATAGAATAATTCAAAGCGTGACCCATATGTAAACCGTCACCAGAAGGATAAGGAAACATTTCTAAAACATAAAATTTCTTTTTCTTTTTATCCTCTTTAACTTCAAAGGCCTTTTCTTTTTCCCACTTATCCTGCCACTTTTTTTCTATTTTTTTGAAATTGATTTCTGTCATATGATATCTCGTTAAATTAAGTTTAAATCTTTTACGCTAACTCCAGGAGGAGTCTACCAGAGAGCAATTTCCTAAATCTAGGCACTTGGTCTGAAAAAACGCACGCAGTTCTTCCGTAAAGCTGACCTCCAAATTCAAACCAATTTCCTTCTGCACTCTCTCCAACAGCTACAGCTCCCATTTCATTTAGTTGTCTTCGGGTAAAATACCCTGCTTTTCTAATTGCTTCTTGTTGTTCCTCGTTATAAAAGAAACAATCTTTTCTTCTAGCCACTTCCTCTGGCCAATATGTTGATCCAATTGACATTTTATTTTCCTGCCAAATTTATTTGAACTTCTCAAACAGCAAAAAATCTAACTAATAGAAAATCCTGCTGCACCGAAAGCTTGGCACAGCTTATAGTAAGAGAAGTCCAGCTAACAACAAACTTGCACGAAGTGCTTTATTGCTAACAATCATAACTATATACTGAAAAGCATATTTTTAAATATTATCATAATTTAACAAATATATGAAACCAACAATTCAAGCACATTTAATAGGAAAAACAATCTCAACAAACTCAGCAGAAGCTTTCTCTCTTCAGAAGAAAAGTTCATTTGGAGAGGTAGTCGGAGAAAAAGTGCAATACACTCTAACAGAAGCACTTTTCCTAGTTGAAAAAAATAAAATAGAAATTGTATCTAAAAATAAAATTCTAAAGAAAGAAGAAATTGTAAAAAAGTTACAAAAAATAGACACGCGATTTGGAATTAAATATTCTGTATTTAAAGATTTAAGAGAAAAAGGATACGTCGTGAAAACAGCATTAAAATTCGGAGCGGATTTTAGAGTTTATGATAAAGGGCAAAGACCCGGAAGTTCACACGCAAAGTGGATTGTATTTTCAGACGACGAATCTAATAAACTAACCTGGCCAGAATTTTCAGCAAAAAACAGAGTAGCACATTCTACAAAAAAGAAACTTCTCCTTGCAATAGTCGACGAGGAATCAGACATAACCTATTATGAAGTTAGTTGGATAAAGGTATAAAAAAGAGACACACTTCTTTAAAAACTCAAAATAATAGAAAGAATTATGATTCCAATTTTTGATTTTGACGGTACAATAATAGATTCTCTAGAAGCACATGCACAATTTTATGTAGATTTTGCAAGGGAAAAAGGAATTGAATTAAATGCAGAAAGAACAAGAGAGACACTGCAAGATCCAAAAAAAGTAGATGGATTCTTTCAACGAATTGGATTTCCAGTAAAAATAGTTCCAGAATTATTACAAGAATATAGAGAAAAATTCCAAGATTATCCTCAAAAAGCTTTCCCCGGAATGATTGAATTACTCAAGAGAATAAGGATGCAAGAACCAAGAGTTTCAATGGCAACATATAACAACCGAAATAATGTCCATGCCCATGGAAGAGAATTTTTACATTTATTTGATACGGTGATAACTCAAGACGATGTCGAAAGAAAAAATCATGGACTAACAAAAATAGTAATGAAATATGGACTACGCCCAGAAGAGTATGTTTTAATTGGAGACACCTCTTGGGATTATGATTCTGCTAGAGAAGCGGGAATTCAATTCATCGGAGTATCGTGGGGCTGGCACAGACTACAACCTCAACAAGAATATCCCGTAGTTCGAACAGTCCAAGAATTAGAAACAGAATTAACCAAACTTTTATAACAATATTTATAACATCTACCTCTTTCTTTTTAAGATGGCAACCCAAGATACAACTCCGACAAAAGATAAGATTCTTGAAGTAATGAGAAGACGGGGTCCAAGCTTACCCGTCCACGTTGCAAGTGAGATAAAATTAAGCATGTTATTCGCATCAGCATTTCTAGCAGACCTACTCTCAAATAAAGAAATTAAAATAAGTCACATGAGAGTCGGAAACACCCCAATATATTTTATTGCGGGGCAAGAACCTCAACTTGAAAATTACTCTCAATATCTAAAATCAAGAGAAAAAGATGCCTTCATATCCTTAAAAGAAAAGAAATTTCTGGAGGACGAAAAACAAGAACCAGCAATAAGAGTTGCGTTAAGAGCAATTAAAGATTTTGCAGTCCCTTTTCAAAAAAACAACAAACTAATCTGGAGATACTTTACAACCCCCGAATCAGACTATCTAAAAGACTCTTCTAAAGAAGAACCAATTCAAGAAATCAAAAAAGAGCAAGCTATGGAAGAACCGCAAATGCAAGAAATACCAAAGAGGCAAGAGATATCAAAAGAAGAACAAAAATTATCGGAAATCTCTAAAGAAGAATTAAAAGAATCTATCGAAAAAGAAAAACCATTAGATATATTCAACAAAAGTTCGGAAGAAGAAACATTCATAGAAAAAGTTTTGAAATATCTAAAATCTCAAGATAAAATAAAAGTTTTAGAAGAAACGGAAATAAAGAAAAAAGAGTTTTTAGGAATAGGACGAATAGAATCAAATATTGGAGAAATAGAAATAGTCTTAATAGCAAAAGATAAGAAAAAAATAAATGAAAAAGATCTAGAAAAACTAAGAGAAAAGGTACAAGAGACTAACAAAATAATTTTATTCTTCACAAATGGAGAAATAGACAAAAAGGCAATTGAATTCTACAGACAACTTAAAGGGCTAATTTTTATAAAAAACATCTAACAAAACCTTTAAATATCCAATTTAAGAAGTTCTAGTATGGGAAAGATTAAATCTAAAACCGTTAAGAGAGCAACAAAAAACTTAGTTGGAAAAGGAATTGCTTTTGGAGAAGATTTCGAACAGAATAAAAGAATATTAGGAAATGAAATGCCAAGTAAAAAAGTAAGAAATAAAATGGCGGGATATATTACTAGAGTAAAAAAGCAAGAAAGAGAAAACGCACTTAAAGTACCAGAAAACTAAAATTATTTCTTTTGTTTCTTAATTAATCTCTCAATTTTATTCAATTTAAGCTTTATTTCAGATATGTCCTTTTTGAAGTCATACACCGCATTTGTTCTTTTTCTATGAAGAATAAAATTAACTATTTGAAATCCCAACCAAAGTAAAATAATAATCCCCAAAGCCTGTAATCCTTGAGCAATTCTCCCTGCGGCTAATAAGACTTCTGGAAGATATTCCGTAGAAACATTCACAACACTACCAATCACCATCCAAAATTAAAGAATTCTCAATTTAAAAAACCTTTTAAATGAAAAGATTGTCCTAAAGTTAATGCTCTGCGTCCTTTTCAAAAGAAGGGAAGTAGAGTAAAAACAGTATGGCTCTG
>CAYLLQ010000002.1:12396-21418 GCA_964384935.1 Candidatus Woesearchaeota archaeon
TCTTTCCGAAACGAAGTGCAGGAAATGCTAGGGGTTTTACCTCTTGTCTTTCCGAAACAACAACTTCAAATAAGTTGTGCAGGAAACGTAGCGGAAGAGCAACTTCAAATAAGGCTCTGTAGCTCAGTCGTTTAGAGCGCGGCTCTCATAAGGCCGAGGTCGGGAGTTAGAATCTCCCCAGAGCCATTAAAAATAAAAGATGGATAACCTCCAAAGGGAGTTAGATTCTCAAATTAATATTAACTTCAATAAGAATATTGATTTGGTAGAAAATTTATTTTCTGCCCCCAGAGCCATTAAAAATAAAAGATGGATAACCTCCAAAGGGAGTTAGATTCTCAAATTAATATTAACTTCAATAAGAATATTGATTTGGTAGAAAATTTATTTTCTGCCCCCAGAGCCACTTATTCTAATAAAACAACACCATCTCCATTTTTACGAGGAAGAATATGAACATGAAAGTGTTTTACAACCTGCCCAGCTACAGAAAAATTATTGTTTAAGATATTAAAACCACCACAATTATTTTCTTGCATCAATTTTAAAGAGGTCTTTTTTATACAATCTATTAATTCCATGCCTAAACTGGAAGGAATATCTAAAAAAGTTTCAAAATGTTTTTTGGGAATAATCAAAGAATGTCCTATAGTTTTGGGATTATTATCCGGGAAAGATAAAAAGCTATCATTTTCATAAATAAAACGAACTTTAATATATCCTCGAACAATCTTACAAAACACACAATCTTCAACCATAAAAAAATAATGGAACAATCATTTAAAAAATTAACTCAAGCCTTCATTGAAATAATCTCTGGCTACTAACTAATAAAAAATAAAAAAATAAATTATTTTACTTATAGTCTTTTCTTTTTAACAGCTTTTTTCTTAACAGCTTTTTTCTTTGCAGGCATTTTTTGCACCTCTCTTTTTTAATTAATTATTTTAAGAATAACAACTTTAAAAACTTTTCTTATACGAAATATTTTTCGATTATTAAAAAAAGAATTCTCCGTCGGAGAAAATTAATTAATTATTTTTCCAACATTTTCAAAAGAAATTTCTTCATTAATTAACATTTTTATAAAATTTTTTAATTCAGAAATTTTTAACCTAACTTGCTTAGTAGTGTCTCTATCTCTAATTGTAACAGAATTATCTTTTATTGATTCTCCGTCGACAGTTACACAATAAGGGGTACCAATTTCATCTTGTCTTGCATATCTTCTTCCAATTGAACCAGATTTATCATAAGTAACATTGAATTCTTTACCAATATCGCTTGCAATTTTAGTAGAAATTTTTTCAAAATCCTCTCCCTTAATCAATGGGAAGACTGCAACTTTGATAGGAGCAATCTTTGCAGGAATTCTTAAAACAATATTTCCCCTTTCTTTATCATCACAATAAGCTTTAGTAAGAATTGCTAAAAAAACTCTTTCAATTCCAAAAGTTGGTTCGATAACTCTAGGAATAATTTTTGTTTTAGTTTTATCGTCGAAGATTTCCATACTTTGCTTACTTTCCTTTTGATGTTGGATTAAATCGTATTGCCCTCGATTGGCATTACCAGCAACTTCCTTACTTCCAAACGGATATTCATAATCAATATCAAAAGTAGCAGAACTATAATGGCTCAATTCATCCTTAGTATGCTCCCGAATTTTAATTTCATTCAAACCCAAACCATTAAACCAAATAACTTGTTCAGCCAACCAATAAGCATGCCACTCATCTAATTTTTTCTTTTCCAATAAATTCCTAATAGTAACTTCCTTTAACACTTCACTTCCAGCTTTTTGAGTTTCTTCGTCGAGGAATCTAAAACTAACATTTAAATGCTCCTCATCAAGCAATTCACACTTAAACTCCTCTGGATGAATAAAAAATTCAAATTCTCCAATATGAAACTCTCTACATCTAAATAAAAAATCTCTAGGAGCAATTTCATTTCTAAAACATCTTCCTATTTGAGCCACACCAAAAGGTAATTGCATTCTTGAAGATTGCTGGATTAATTTGAAATCCATAAACATACCCTGAGCAGTTTCTCCTCGGAGATATGCGTCTTCAGAATCAATTGAACCCACTTTAGTTTTAAACATTAAATTAAACTTACCCTTTACTTCATACTCCCCACCACAATCACATTTAACTTTTCCTTCTTCAGAAACATCAATTTTAGTTGCTTTCTTACATTTTTTACAAATAACTGCCAAATCATTAAAATTGGCTATGTGCCCGGAAGCCTTCCAAGTTCGTGGATGAGAAATTATACTTGCTTCCATTCCAACCATATTTGTTTTTTGGTAAACAAACTGATTCCACCAGTTCTCTTTAATATTTTTAAAAAGTTCAACTCCAAGAGGACCAAAATCCCAGAAACCAGAAAAACCTCCGTAAATATCTGAAGATCTAAAAACAAATCCTTTTTGTTTACAAAATGTAGCAAGATCTTCTATAGAAATCTTTGTTGGACAGTAATTTTTTACCGATTTAGATGCAACAATGTTTTTTTCTGGCTGTTTATTTTTTTCCATTTCCTTAAATTTTTTTTCTGCCTCTTCTTTAGTTTTTCCAAGATATGCTACCGACTTACTTATTACTTTGTCCCCCTCTCTAACACTTTTTCTAAGATAGTAGTAATCTTTTCCATTTACTGGCTGTTTTGCAATATATACCATTTTAACTAAGCGCGGGACGGGACTCGAACCCGTGAAAATCTCCTCTCTGCTTCCGAGGAAGTAGTAAAGAGGAACCGAAATTCCAAATCTGCAGGGAGACGCAGTAGCCGCTGTGCCACCCGCGCATAAATAACCTAGAAATTCATAACTTTTAAAGTTAATTATCCAATGCACAAGGCTACAGTAGCCGCCGAGCTTTTTCATTTTCTTAACAAATAAAAAGAACATCCAAAAAGAAGTTTTTATTTTATTAATTCAAAAAAGAAAATGGGGGAGCGAGTTATGCCACCCGCGCATATACTTTGAACAAGAATTCCTCTATTTAAAACTATTTCCCTAAGCCTTCAAACTCAATGCATCTTGCGGACAAATCTCCATACAACAGAAACAACGGATACATTTTTTCTTATCTATAACTGGATAGGGGCTTAGGCTAATCGCTCCTGCAGGGCACTTCTTTGCACAAGTACCACACTTAATACATTTCGTTTCATCAACAACAATCGGCTTCTCTCCAAAAAGTTTTCTAACAGTACTAATAATCCCCTCTCCAATAGGTTTTTTAAAATTAACAATTGGTAGTTCTTTCATTCCAACTAATTCGAAGTTTATACTTGGATAAAGGCCACGTTTAATCGCTTCTACCAAATGAAAAACTTTTTTGGGAGAATATCCCATAATTTTAGAACCAGCCAAATCCAAAGCAACAGTATTTCTAGAAGCCAAAATCAAACCAACCTTCTTAGGACTACCCGAAGTTGGACCGTTGCCTTCCATTCCTACCACTCCGTCCATAATATTCAAACAAGGTTTAATATTTTGATAAATATCTACGAGTAATTTAGAAAAATCTCTTTCTCCCTTTGCAGTATTATGTAATCTTTGTTTTAAACCACCAGGAATAATACCAAAAAGATTTTTAATTCCACCAGTATATTTTGCTAGAATGTGCGTTTTTAATTTTGGCAAATTAACAATTAAGTCCATTTGTTTAAATGTTTTTGAAACAGGGAATTCTTTTAAAATTTCTGCACTAGAATCTTTAATCTTAACTAAAGAATCTAACTCAAACACAACAACTTTTGCTCCATACTTTTTAGCAACTTTGCTTATTCCAGACTTTTCAAAAAAAACATCTGTATTCATAAAAGAAGATTCTCCGACATAAATTTTACATTTATTCTTCTTTAAAAGCTTACAGAGAGATTCTATAATTTGTGGTTGAGTGTATGTTGCCGATGGATTCTTAACATCTGCACTAACAATATTTGGCTTTAACATCACACTCTTTCCTCTATAAACTGAAAAATCAAAACCAATTAAATCCAAAGATTTCTTAATTGCTCTATCTATTTCTAATTGATTATAAGAATTACACTTTACAACTGCGACCTTTTCACCTTTTTTTTGTACCATATTATGACCAAAAGAACAAACAAAACATTTTAAATATAACTATTTCTTGATTTTATTATGCCCTGGTAGCTCGGCTCAATGCCACGCTCGCAGAGGAAGATACGCAAGCCAATAAATGCTTGTGTAACATCTCGGCCTGGATATCCTTCCAGCCGGAGAAAAATAATATGCCCTGGTAGCTCAGCCTGGATAGAGCGACTGCCTTCTAACTGGAGTACCTCCGTTTCATCGCAGAGGACAACGAAGAAAGCAGTAGGTCGCAGGTTCGAATCCTGTCCGGGGCGTATATCCCCTTATATTTAACGGGGTTTCTTATCTCCAGGAAATGAGAACCTAGGTTCGACGAGCAACTTTGATTTCATTTTCTCCCAAAGGTAAATTAAAAATTTAGAAATCAGGGTTGGGAGCATTCCTGTCCGGGGCGTAGCGTTTATTATTTAAATTTGCTACGCCACAAGTCCTCACTTCATTGCAGGTATCCTCGTCAAGTCTCGGACACAAGTCGTTTTATTTTATCTCAAATGTATCAAAATCCTTAACTGCTTCAGAATTTTTAAAAATCTTTTTAGCTTCATCTACTAAAAGTTTAGGATTCTTTCCGTATCTAGAACTAATATGAGTTAAAAATAATTTTTTGACTTTAGCTTTCTTTGCTATCTCTGCAGTTTGTTTTGCAGTCAGATGTTTGTACTCTGAGGCTAATTCTTTTCCTCTTTCAGAATCCTCTAAAAAAGTAGATTCGATAATTAGAGCATCAGAATCTTTGACAAAAGAAACAATTTTAGGATTAAGAGAGGTATCCATTACAAAACTTATTTTTTTTCCTTCATCCAAGTAAGTTAAATCCTTTGCTTTGAATTTTTTTCCATTAAATTCAACATCCTTTCCTTGTTTAATCTTAGAAAGCAACGGACCCTCGGGCAATCCAGATTTTTTCAATTTCTTTTTATCAATTCTTAATTGATTCTCTTTAATAAAAGAATAAGCATTACAAGGAACGCCATGAGTCATTTCCTTAGCTTCTAAATAAAAATCTTTTCCAGAAAAGAATTTACCAGAAACTTCTTCGACGACAATTTCATAATTCTGTTGAAATGCAAAAGTTTTCAACATTTCTTTAACAAAAGTTTTAGTTCCCACAGGACCGTAGATGTGCATTGTTTGATTATACCCACTTAGACTTAAAGTGGACAGCAAACCAGGAAGACCGAGAACATGGTCTCCGTGCCAATGAGAAATTAAAATTCTAGTGATTTTACAAGGATTTAATTTTACTTTTCTAAACTGTCTCTGTGTCCCCTCCCCACAATCAAAAAGAATATTTTCCCCGTTATATTCAAGAAGAATTGCACTATGGTTCCGACTATCACTTGGTATTGCGTCTGATGTTCCCAAAAAGGTTATCTTAATCTTAGCAGCCATACAAACCTAAAGAAAATTAGATTTATAAGAGTATTGAAAGCCCAGCTAGATTAATACGATGAACCCGCGAATTAATTTGGTAAAAACGCTTACTTTTTCAGCGATGTTGACGCTGGAGAAATGAAGATTATTGTATCTCCTCTCAAAAAGGTCAAACCAAGGTTTCGTTTTATGTCATTTCCTTCCATTTCCTTTGTGTTGTCAATAACCAAGTTAATGTGTATATCAAAAGCCAAAAGAGTTCCAACGAACTTGCTTCCACCTTTTAATTGCACCATTACTTCTTGGTTCTTTGAATTATTTAACAAATCCAAAGGACGTTCAATTCCGTTAACCATAATTATAATCCATTTGATTTATTTTTAAATCTATCTAATTCCTCGAAAGATACAACTTCAAAAGACTTTGCACGAAAAGTAATCCTCGTAAAAATGACTGAACGACAAGTCTTAATCTTCTTACTGAGATGATAAAAGATAATCAAGATAAATAGCAAAATTTATATATAAGTGTTACATCAATATATTATTCGGTAGAGGTTTCCATACTGCGGCTTTAATAGTTTCGGACGAGGGAGCCCTAATTGGATTTTGGGATTCTTTCCCACCTCTACCCAAAACATTTGTTTTCGATTAAATTAAATAAGTCTTCCAAGTCTTTCTTTTTTATTAAATAGTTTGGTTTGTTTCTTCCCTTATAAGTGGAATTAGCTTTCTTATGTGCTTTTGATTTTCCATGCTCTTTGTTCTGGAATCTTATTCTAATTTCTTCATCCAAAGGAGTAATCCTTCGATAATAAGTAAAAATAGCCCTTAAATAACGATAAAAATCTGTAGCAGGATTAATATCATTACAAAGTCTAACTTGATTACACATACCATCTAAATTATCTAAAAGTTTGTATAATAAAAAAGTATATGTCATAACCACTACCTTACGATTATTTTTTTTATATCTCTCTCCATCCTGAATAAATGATTTTTTAATTCTCTTTTTGTATTCTTCTTTAATCTTTAGAGTATAACAAAATTTTCCTTTTTTTAAAGCTAAAGCAGTATCTTTCTTCCAAGAATTATCTATTTGATTTCCTATATCTATCTCAGCATATTCGTCCATAAATGCTAGAAAGATTAACTAACTTTATATTATTTTTCATCGGATGTCTGTTGACTTTCCGTTCACCCAACCCAATTCCCCCCATTTTACCCCACTTCTCGTTCAAAACCAATAAGTTCCTCTGTGTAGCCAGAGTTTACGTGCAAAGCCACTTCAAAACATTTTTAAACTAAAAACTTCGACTAAATATATAATGGCACTAAAAAAAGGAAGAAAAATTTCCGGCGGAAAGTACATCCAACGTAGAAAGAAAAAGTTAAGAGAACTACCCGGTCAAAAGAAAATTGTAAAATTGGGGGAAGAAAAAAGAAAAACAAAAAGAACAAAAGGTGGAAGTAAAAAAGTATTTTTATTAAAAATAAAAACAATCAATGTTCTTAAAGGTAAAAAAATACAAAAAGCAGAAATAACTAATGTTCTTGAAACTCCAAGTAACAGATTCTTAGCCAGACAAAATATTTTAACAAAAGGAACAATTGTAGAAACAAGTTTAGGAAAGGTAAAAGTTACAAATAGACCAACTCAGGAAGGCGTTCTTAACGGAATTTTAATAGAATAATCCGAAGATAAAAATAATTATTAAAAAAAAATTAACCCAAAGCTTTATAAAAGCGAAAGCTTTATAAATTTTACTATAAACTCCAGAATAACAAAAGTTTCTATAAAATGGCCAATATAAAAAAATGTCCCGAGTGCGGAAGTATCAATTTAACATACGATCCCCACTTAGGAGAGATAATTTGTAACGATTGTGGATTAGTTGTTGAAGAAAAAATGGTCGATACTGGAGCAGATCCTCAAGGTCAATTTGACAAATCAGAAAAAAAAGGTAGAGGAGGAGCACCAATGTCTATGCAGAAATTTGACAAAGGTCTTACAACAAATATTGGAGAAATTTCAGATATTTACCGTCTAGAACCCGGTCAAACCAGAAAATTCTTAAGATTAAAAAAATGGCAAGAAAGAGTTTCAACTTCAATTGAAAGAAACCTAAGACTTGCAATGGCTGAACTAAGAGTTATTGCGTCTTATCTAAATCTTCCAAATGTAGTAAGAGATGAAGCTTCAAGAATTTACAATTACGTTCTTCAAAGAGGCCTAGTAAGAGGAAGATCAATGGAATCTGTGATTGCTGCTTGTCTATACGCTGCCTGTAGAAGCTATAATATTCCAAGAACACTAGACGAAATGGCAACAGCTTCGGATGTTGAAAGAAAAGAAATCGGAAGAACTTACAGATTTATAATTAGAAAATTAGGAATTAAAGTAAAACAATCCTCTCCAAAAGATTATGTTTCAAGATTCTCTTCAGTATTAAAATTATCTCCAAAAACTCAAAACGATGCTCTAAAGGTTTTGAAAGATGCGGATGAAGTAGAACTAACTTCAGGAAGAGGTCCAGCAGGAATTGCTGCCGCTGCACTTTACGTCGCTGCTTTGATGAACGATGAGAAAAAAACTCAAAGAGAGGTTGCAGATGTTGCAGGTATAACCGAAGTTACAATTAGAAACAGATACAAAGAATTAATTGAAAGATTGGACTTAGAAGAAAAGATAAAGCAAAAAGAAAAAGAATCTAAGTCAAAGAAAAAAGAAGAATAAGAAAAATATAAAAAGAACTAATTCTTAAAAAAATAATGAATATTACAACTAAAATGAAATATCTGAATTTAGTTTCATTAGTTGTAGCTTTAATTAAATAGTCAAAAGCATAAAATCTGCTTTTGAAATATTTTTTTAAAATTCACAGATTTCTATGCAAAGACTGACAGGGAGGTTAAAAATGGATTACGAAACAGACCAAGGAACTTGGTGGTATTGGGGTAATTCGAGGGGTAGTAAAGACAATCAACCTCTTGGAGAATCGAGATATCCACCCGAACAAAATGCTTTAATCTTAGTCGGAACTGAAATATCCGAACATAAAAGTAAACTAATTGAAGCAATAAAGAAATCTTCGGATTTTAGCGAAGAAGAAAAATCGCATAAAATAAAAAGTATAGAATTTGTTTAAATACGAAGATTTTTATATCATTTATTTTTATCTTATTTATGCGGATATGTCGGGCCTCTTTTGAAGCGCGGAATCCGACCTGAATAATGAGAGAAATTTCATTATCCAGAGTGGTCAAACCACAAATCAAAATGCGGATATGCCGGAGTGGTCAAACGGGCTAGATTTAGGCTCTAGTAGCTTAGTGCTTGCAGGGGTTCGAATCCTCTTATCCGCATTTATTTTTATAAGAACCCCTGGGTTCGAGGAGTAACTTTGATTTCAATTAATTCCGAAGGTAAAAAATAAAACTTAGAAATCGGGGTTACGAGCACTCTTATCCGCATTTATTTTTATAAGAACCCCTGGGTTCGAGGAGTAACTTTGAT
>CAYLLQ010000002.1:21518-25351 GCA_964384935.1 Candidatus Woesearchaeota archaeon
AGGTAAAAAATAAAACTTAGAAATCGGGGTTACGAGCACTCTTATCCGCATTTATATTTATAAGAACCCCTGGGTTCGAGGAGTAACTTTGATTTCAATTAATTCCGAAGGTAAAAAATAAAACTTAGAAATCGGGGTTACGAGCACTCTTATCCGCATTTATATTCTATCGAAGATAAAATTAATTCTAAAAGAATTCCAATTCGCTTAAATTAAAAAATATCCCCATTTACTCCGAAGTGTTACCATTTAATGATTACTACAATATAGAAATATTTATAAAGACGAATTTCATCCAAAAGATATGAAAACATTAGAACGTTTAACACACGCAGCAAAATCAGCTGCTACTGGAGCTTTAGCACTTTTAGGAACATACGGATGTATGACTCCAGCTAGAAGAGATTTAAGCGTATTTGGAAACCAATATTCGGACGCAGTAAAAGTAGGGGATACAACTTATCTAGTTCAAAGAACTGAATCGAACGAAAGATACACCGTAACAACAAACGGAACAAAAAGAGAAAGTGATATAAAAAGAACATACACTCCTTTAAAAGAAGCTGTAGATGATACTAGAAAAACTGCTACAGAGAGTGGAGTAATAAACGAAATAGGAATGGATTTAACTCAAGAGACCAAGGATAAACTCAATTCGGGAGAAATATCTCTAAGAGAATTACTACACCCTAAAAGAGTCTCAGAAGACATGGAAGTAACAAGAATTAGAGTAGGAGCAAAAGAAATATATTTACTCTTTGATAAAAACACTACTCTAACTTATGGAGCAAATCAATCTCCAAAAATTCGAGCAAGATATGTTCAACCCGGACCACCAATTGATCAAGCTCAATTAGATGCTACGAGAAATACTCCAGTACAAATACCTGCTCCAATAAATCCGGTAGAAAATACACCAATTGAAGCGAAGAGCACAGGAACTGTTGTCCCAATAAATCCTCCTCAAGTACCTGCACCCGCTTCAACGCCAGTAGCAAATGCACCAATTAACGCAACAAGCACAGGAACTATTTCAGTAACGCCAGCAATAAAGTAATTCTAATTAAGAACTAGTACTGGTAGCAATTATCGGTCCACTAACAACTTCCAATTTCCAACCTTTCTCAAAGTCTTTAGGAATATTGAAAATCTCTTTTCCGGAAATATCTAAACATTTTATCTGTTTAACAATATATTTCTCTACCGGCAAACTCAAATATTTAGAAACGTCGCGTAAATTCTCCAGATTACTAATTTTTCCATCAAATATCCAGAATCTATCTTTCAAAATAGAGTACTGTATTATATCACATCCAGTTGCACTAACCCTAAATTCAATATTATCCTTATCCGTTGCTTGCGTAACTTTCCCATCTCCTACAAAAAATCCAGTATTATCTAAATTCAAGTTAGGTGTTGGAACTGTTGCAGTCGAAGTTGCATCAATTGTTTGAGTAGCAGAAGCAGTATTTGTTCCAGTTGTAGCAGTTCCGCCAGAACTTATTGTAGTATCACTCGCAGAAGTACCACCACCGGTAGAAGTGCTCGAACTCGACGTAGAAGAACTGGAACTCGCAGGGGTTACATATGCACTCGCAAATCCATTTTCAATTCTTGCAAGTTGGTCGTATGCTTGAGCTTTAACATACATTAGCTGAACCTTCTGCCAATCAAACAAAACGTTATTTATATTGTCATCTACCATTCCAGGAATTCCAGCAAGTTTATCCTTCAAAACTAAATCTCTCTTTAATCCATCAATCAAATTATTGAACTCGTCCATAGTTTTCGTATTCTCGGGCAAAGAAAGGTCTAAAGCATTTTTACCAATTTGACTTAATGTATCTCCTTGAATTCCAGAAATCTCAATTGCATCTTTAACACTTGAAGTATCTATCCAACATTTAATATTTGTATCATCACAATAACCAACAAGTTTCCACTTAGTTGATTGATTATTTCCATCTGGAGGAATGCTCGAACAAATTCTAGTTATACCCGAAGCATATAAATCTGGACTAACAAAATTACTTGCCCCTGCTCCTAAATTAGTATTCGCCAATGCAGCACTATTAAATTGAGTTCCAGAAGTACATTCTGCTTCTGTTTTAATTCCACTAGTAGTCGCTTCATTACTAACAATCTTATCCGTTACCCAATCCACTGCAAATGAAGTTGAAACTTCCTTGAATCCACATTCCTCTTGAGCATTTACTCTAACACACAACTCCCTATACCCAGACGGAGCAATGAAATCTTTCTTTTCACTAGCGGTCTGACCCACAGCAATATACCCTCCTGCAACAAAGTAAGTTGGGTTAATTGAATAAATTGACTGACCTTCTGGACTCTTCAGATAAACTTGGAAATTAACCCCATCGCTATTTCCAGCAAAGATAGTATAAAAAACACTATATTGTGAAGTTGGTGGAACAGTCACATCTGTAAATGGACTCTCATCAAATTTAGCATGGAACTGTGGAGGCGAACTTGGTTCGGTCATAGATTCTAAGGCAGCAATTTCGGGGAAAGCTGCAGATAAACTATTCTTACAAACACTTTCTTTAATATCATTAACTCCCTGAACTTTAAACGCTTCATAAGAATTACTAGCATAGCTCTTAGTAAAATAATCTACAGACGCCTTTGCATTTGTCCAAGCTGCTTCCGCTCCAAGATACTCTCCTCCACCACGAGTGGGACTTCTTCCGGAAAAGAAATCAAGAATTTTAGGAATAATTATATCCTTAAAAGAACCCGCTTCTTTCCAAAATAAATCGCAAAGATAAATACTATAAACCTCGTCACAAATTCCAACATTCTTTCCAGTAGCTTGTTTTTCAATTAAACAATCTCTATGTGCTTTTACAATAGATAAATAACCATCGATACCTGCCTTTAATCCGCTCAAACAAACAGGAATAACAACTTTTCCTTCTGCGGGATTTCCAAAGTTAGGTAAACATAATAATAAACTTCCAATAATTCCGGATTGAATTACATTTGCTCTTGGAGCACTTCCTCCCATATCACATCTCGAACTTGGACAGATTACCGGGTCGCACACATTGAAGAGCCAAGCACAATCAGTAGGAGACATAAAGTCTTGACATTGTAAAGTCGGTGTATCAAATGCCGCCTCCCCTTTAGACATCGTCATTCCAAAAATGTTTATACTAGATTTGCCAAATTGTTTTTGCGCCTCGAGAATAGCCTTTTCCGCTTGAGCAGCAAGAGCCGTAGTTTGAGAATCAGTTAATCCAAATAACCTATCTGCTCCAACAATAACTCCACCTTCTATTTTAAATTGTGCGCAAACATCTCCACCGCTAAATGAACTTGATTCAGGATTAAAATTAACAATTCCATCATCTCCAGCATTACAAACCCAGTAACTCTTCGGAGCACCAGATGCAGTTGTAGAAGGATTCAAAATTAAATGTCTAACTCCAACATAAAAACCACTCGCTTTATTTCCAGGATATGGAAACGGAACAATTGAAGGATAATCTTTATCTGGAGCGCTACCAAAATACTGAACTTGAGGATTCTTAATTGGATTTGAAAAAGACCCAGCTCTCTTGAACACTCTAAATTCATTAGTAAGACAATCATTTGTATCAACTAAAAGATTACCAGTATTCTCCGACCAAGTATACGAACAAACTTTTTCAGGAGCATAATCCCCATTTGCATCTGGATTCTCTCTCAAAATTGCAACATACTCTTTTACCCCCACAGTAAGAAATTGGATATTTCTCTTTCCAGGTTGATTGATAACTTTACTTAAATCATCCTTTGCTCTAATTTTATCTAAATCCAGAGATCCTCCA
>CAYLLQ010000003.1:0-24654 GCA_964384935.1 Candidatus Woesearchaeota archaeon
TGTTGTAGTTGTTCAAATGCTAACAATGAAAGAATTGCAAAAGAAATTGGATATAATGAAGAAGAGTTGAAAGTTCCTGGGAATCTTGGTTTGGGATGTGGAAATCCTATTGCTCTTTCTAGTATGAAAGAAGGGGACAGAGTTTTAGATTTGGGAAGCGGGGCAGGTTTTGATTGTTTCTTAGCGTCTAAAAAAGTTGGGAAAACGGGAAAAGTAATTGGAGTAGATATGACAATTGAAATGATTCAAAAAGCAAGAGATAATGCATTAAAGAATAATTATTCTAATGTTGAATTTAAACTTGGAGAAATAGAAAACTTGCCAATTGAAGATGAGTCAATAGATGTAATAATTTCTAACTGCGTTATTAATCTGTCTCCAGAAAAAGAAAAAGTTTTCAAAGAAGCAAGAAGGGTCTTGAAAAATTCGGGAAAGATGTATATTTCGGATATTGTTTTATTAAATGATTTAGATGAAGAAAAGAAAAATAATCCGGAATTATTGTGTGGTTGTGTTGGAGGAGCTCTCTTAAAGGAAGATTATCTAAAAATTGTTAAAGATGCTGGATTTAAATTTAAAATACTTGGTGAAGATACAGGAATAAGTAAAAAGCAGTACTCAGGCATTCCGTTGGAGAGTTTAAAATTGGAGTTGGTAAAATGAAAAACACTGAATGCGTGATCTACGCTAAAAGTAAAAACAAGATAGTGCAAACTATCTATAAAACTAAGAAGGGGTGGATGCAAAAAAGTGCAAAGGGCAATTTTTTCCCAATGACTGCTGAACAAGTATTATCCCATATTCTTCCCCCTCTTGCAGGAAAGAGTAAAGCTATTTTAGAAGTAAAACCCAAGAAGATAAAGAAAAAATGAAAAAACAAAAAAAACAACTATCAAAAAAGATGACCTTTGCAGAATTGCTTAAAGAAATTCCTGAATCAGCAGAGGTTTTAATGGAGGCTGGAATGCATTGTTTCGGTTGTCCTATGTCTCAAATGGAATCGATTGAAGAGGGTGCAATGGCGCACGGGTTTTCTAAGAAAGAAATTGATGAATTAATTAAAAAGATTGAAAAAGTTGGAGGGAAGAAATGAACAACGAATACACAAAAAAATTATTGAAAAGATTTCAGAATCCTAAATTTGTAAAGGATGTTAAAAATGCTGACGCAGTCGGAGAGGTGGGGAGTGCCGGGTGCGGCGATATAATGAAATTATCCATGAAAATTGATTCTAAAACTAAAAAAATAAAAGACATCGGATTCAAAACTTTTGGTTGCGGAGCAGCAATTGCAGCTTCAGACGTTGTTTGTGAATTATCAAAGGGTAAAACTTTGGACGAAGCTAGAAAAATAACCAAAGACGATATTGTAAAAGAGCTTGGAGGAATGCCTCGAATAAAAATTCATTGTTCTATTTTAGGAATTGAGGCTTTGAATAAAGCAATAAAAGAGTATGAGGACAAACATGAATAAATCCAAATTACTCTATTGGACAGATGTTGGAATGGGACTTTCCTTTCTGGTTGTTTTTATAACAGGTATTATCAAACTAGAGCATCCTAGAGAAGTAATGTTTCTCCATGACTGGTCTGGAGTTTTAATGGGAATCTTTGTTTTGTTGCACTTGATTTTACACTTGAAATGGATATTTGTCATGACTAAGGGTTTAATTATTCAAGGGGAAGTAAAAAAATAATATAATGGAAAATAAAAATGTTGGTTGGTTGATTATTGGAATTGCAGTTGTAATGACTATTTTGGTTCTTTTGTTTAATTCTGTATTAAAGGACAATCTGGGGTTGACTTGTTCACACGGGCCGACATGTGAAATGTATTCTGACCTGAAAGTTCAAACATGGATTAGCTTGAGTATTGTAGGAGTTATTCTTGCAATTGGAATATTTTTATTGTTTTCTAAACCTAAAGAAAAAATTGTAGAAACAATCAAGTACAAAACTAAAACAATTCAGGAAAAGAAAAAACCTTTGAATTTAGATGGATTGGACGCAAAAGAAAAAGAAGCTGTTGAATTGTTAGTAAAAGAGGGTGGAATGTTTCAAAAGACATTGATGGAAAAGCTTGGAACAGGTAAAGTTGGTATGACAAGAATGTTGGACAAACTAGAAGCAAAGCAGATTATTGAAAGAAAAAGACGTGGAATGAATAATTTCATAGTACTGAAGTAATTATTCATTCCGTGGTTCTCGCTTCGTTGTGGATACAAAGTAAACTTTGCATAAGGAATGAATAACTTTGTTGTTCTAAGGAATTAAATTATCTTTTCTCCACCAATACAAAAAGAGCAAAAATGGTCTCTAGGTAATCCGGCTTTTTCAAAAGCATTAAACATTCCATTAACACTTAAGAAATGGACCTCTGCCCCAATTTGTTCCGATATTTCACTGTCTTCTCTATTTCTTTCTTGAACAGAATCTCGCACAACAAAATTATCCTCCGGGGGCATGTCTACTCCGTACAAACATCCTCTCTTTATTCCGTCTTCTCCAATTAGTCCTATCTTCGGGGTATAGTTTAATAAATAAATTTTTTTAACTCCAGCATTTTTCAAAACTTCAATGGCTCTTTTGGAGTTATTTCCTCTGATAGTTGAATCATCGATTAAAATAATTGTCTTATCTTTTAAAAAAGTTTTAGAACTTGTATCAAATGTTTCTGGAATTAAATACAAATTATCTTGGATGGAGGTTTTTCTTTCCTCGGGAGTTGAACCCAAGAAAGCTCTTTCTCCTCGAGGCTTATAAAAAACATGCGCAAAAGGTATTTTTGTTTTTTGAGAATACGCCCTAGCTGCAAACTCAGGGCATCGTGGAAGAAAGGTAACTAAATCTGCATCAATTTTAAATTCTTTAGCGAGTTCTTCTCCAAGAAATTCACGAACTTTTCTCACCGGAACCCCATTTATAATTGAATCAACACTCGAGACATAATTATATTCGAAAAAACAATATTTTGGAGTTGAAGTAATTACTTCTTCTTTGGTATAATCTCCTTCTGGAGAAAAATAATAAACACATCCGGGATCGATATCTTTCTTGTAACTCACTCCTTTTTCTCTAAAAAAGCAATCTTCAGAAGCCATACAATACTTTCCGTCTTTCCAACCTAAAATGCCCGGCTTTAATCCAAATCTATCTCTTAAGATTATAACATCTTTTCTATCTTTGCTTGCAATGGCTAGCGTGTAAGAACCGGGAATATTTTTTAAAATGCCTCTTTCCCCGTTGTCTTTAAAGTAATGTAAGAGTGCTTCTGTGTCGCATCCAGTTTTTAATTGAGTCTTATCTATTTTAGAAAAAAATTCTGGATTTATCTGTCCATTATGAACTCCAACTAAATCACAATCTCGAATAATGGTATGCCCTCCTCTTCTTTCTTCTATCCCCCCAATGGTGTGTGGATGTGCATCTTCCAATATCTTATCCTTCCTTCCTCGAGTTGCATAACGAACATGTGCAAAAAAAGTATGATATTCATTTATATTAAAAATTTTATATAAATCCTCCAAGTCAAACATCTCTACTTTTCCAACCCACTTAATAACATCTATTCTTTTGTTTCCAATAAATGCAATTCCAGTTGCTTCTCTTCCTCGGTGTTGTAACGATTTTATAAAAGAATAGATATCATGTAAACTATGTGCAACACAAAGTCCGCAGTTCTCTTTTAAGTTAAAACCCTCTGGCATAATCTTAAACTAAAAAGGTGTTTTTTATAGATTGTTGTGATAAACATTTAACTAGAATTTGGTTAGAATGCCCGAAAGGTATTATGAAACTAGTTTCTCCAAAGCGCATATAATGTACCTTTTTCTAGTTTGTTTATGAAAAAAACATTTTCGATTAAAGGGATGAGTTGTCAGTCGTGTGCTAATAGAATAACTAGTTCATTAAAAGAAAAAGTAGATAAGATAGAAGTTGACTTTGTAAAAGAAAAAGCAAATATAGAATTTAATCCAGAAAAAATATCTGAAACTGAAATTAAAGAAATAGTTAAGAAACAAGGTTATGAATTTATTGAATCTGTTGGAAAAGAGATTAAAGCTCTAACCGAAAAAAATGGAAAGAATATTATTGGTTGGCTAGTTGTTGGGGGAAGCATCCTACTTTTTGCATATGTATTATATAGCCTATTTGGTTCTAATTTTTCTTTGCCCGAATTCGATTTTAATTCTTTAGGGGGAAACGCGTCTTTATTTTTATTGTTCTTTGCTGGGTTACTTACTGGTTTCCACTGTATTGCAATGTGTGGAGGATTTTTAGTTTCTTATACTGCTAAAAACGCTATTAACGGGCACAAGTCTTTTTATCAGCATTTAGTTTATGGGGGAGCTAAAACGGTTTCATATACAATAATTGGGGCGCTGTTTGGATTGATAGGAAGCTTTTTTGTATTTTCTTCAACTCTTAGGGGAGGAATTGGTATTTTTGCGGGAGTTTTTATGGTCTTTTATGCCCTGAGTATGTTTGGTTTTAAATTCTTTAGAAAGTTTCAGTTTAACCCCAAGTTTTTGACAAGTATTGCCTCAAAGAAATATTCTGGAGCATATTTTGGACCAATGATGACTGGTTTACTTAATGGGTTATTTATTGCATGCGGTCCTTTGCAGGCGCTATATATCTATGCTGCTGGAACGGGAAGTCTGGTTCAGGGAGGATTAAGTTTAATGGCGTTCGGATTAGGAACTCTTCCGGTAATGCTCGGATTCGGAGGTTTTGCAAATGTAGTGAGTCACAATGCAACTAGAAAAATTTTGAAAGTATCTGCAATTATCGTTTTAATCTTAGGATTAATTATGTTAAACAGGGGTTTGGCTTTAACTGGTTCAGGATATGACTACAAGAGTTTAATGGCTGGAACAAAAAATTTAGATGGTGTAAGTAATATTGTCTTAGACTCTGAAGGTTATCAGATAATAAAAATGGATGTTGATAAATACGGTTGGAGTCCAGATAATTTTGTTTTACAAAAAGGAGTTCCGGTCAAGTGGGTCATAAATGTTAAAGAATTGACTGGTTGTAATAATGCGATTCAAGCTCCTAAATTAAATTTAAAATTTGATTTGAAACAGGGAGAACAAACAATTGAGTTTACTCCTGAAGAAGAGGGGGTTATACCTTGGAGTTGTTGGATGGGAATGATTCCAGGAACTTTTGTTGTAACTAGCGATGGAAGTGCAACGCAAGAACAAGTTAAAACCGCAACAGCACAAACAGCTTCTGCAGGAGGGAGTTGTGGGTGTGGTGGCGGAGGAAGTGGAACTTGTGGAGGGTAAAATGAATTGTTTAAAAACAAGAAAGTCTACGAAAGTTATCTAAACTATTTTGATCTTCTCTGGAAACAAGCCAAATCCTAAAAAACGGAACATTTTTATATGCCCTCCCCCTGTGTAATTCATGCAGTAATATCGGCTTGGCGTTTCATCTCTTGATGGGACAAGGAGTGTTGCGGTTCTTCGAACCCTGGTTACTGCCATTATTTTTTTATTAAATTTATTAGTTCTTCCGTCTTTAAATTTGTTTGTATATAATCTTTCAAATTATTTTTATCATTGTTCCTAAACGCCTTTCCTGCTTCGTCAATAAGCGAAGGCTTTTCAAATTTTGTCCGGACAATATCCTCTAGTTTGAAACTAGGAATAAGTTTTATAAAATGATTAAACAGCATATATTTTATCTCGTGAAAATGACCATCAATATCATTACATAACTCTATCACAACTTCATCAACATATCCCAAATCTTTTATTGCTTTATTTATTAATTGAATAATTACTGCGGTATGAAATCTTATTCTAAATCTATTTTTCTTAGCTTTCTCAGTTGGACCAAATATATTCAATTTCCCCCGTTTAAAATTTGAAATCACATCGTCCTTTAATTTTTGAGGAATATTGATTCCATAAATCTCTTTCTTATTTACAACCAAAATAACAGAATAATCTTTCTCAAATAAATCGCTTCCAGATTTATCTATTTGAAATAAAGTTATCGCCATTTTAGATGAAGAAGACCTAAATATTTTATAAATATATCTTGTAACTAGTTTCTCCCAAGGAGTTATATAATCTCTTAATCTCGGTTAATTAAAATGAACTGTTTAATATGTAAAAAAGAAACCTACTCTGGAATAGGACATGGATGCAGACTGTGTGTAATGTCTTTAGAGAATAAAAGAAAAACTTTTTGTTGCGGAGATTGTAAAGATAAATACTTGGAGATTAACGATGAGTTATGAAAATTTTTGTGGAATGGGCAAATATTTAGTATTCGGAAGTTTTATTAGTTGGACTATCCTAATTTTAATTATAGTTATACTTGTATTAATGCTATGGGTTTCTCACCGCTCGGTGTATCCCAAATTGCAGAATACGGGGGTAAAACAAATAAGTAGGTAAAACAAAATGACTAAAGTAACAATAAAAATAGATGGTATGACTTGTGCTTCGTGTGCAGGACATGTTAATAAAAGCCTTTCTAAAATACCCGGAGTTAAAGTTAATAGTGTTAACGTGGTTATGGGAAAAGCTTTTCTAGAAGTAGAAGATGGAAAGAAGATTAGTGATGAGAAATTACGAGCTGCAGTAAAAGATGCAGGATACGAGCCGAAGGAGATTCAAAAAGAATCTTCGGCTTCTCAATCAAAAACAATGCACAGTTCTGAGCACACAAAGGTACAGAATGAGGGGGCAGAAATTTCGGTATGGAAGAAAAAATTATTCGGAGTTTGGTTGTTTACAATTCCGATTGTGATAATTATGTATGGGGGTAAATTATTCGGAGGAGAAATTATTCCTATGATGTATATGACTCCAGTGTTACTTGTTTTATCGTTCCCAATTATTTTTGTTTTTGGTTTTCACACAGTTAAAATGGGATTGAGGGGATTTCTCAAATTCTATTTTGGAATGGATTCTTTGATTGCCTTGGGGACAATCATTGCTTATTTTACTGGAATTTTAACTTACTTTATAAATATAGAAAATTTTTCTGGAGTTTCCGGAATGATTATGACTATTTTTATCACGGGGAAATATATCGAAGCTAAAGCAAAGGGGAAAGCTACAGAAGAAATTAAAAAACTTTTAGAGCTAGGAGCAAAGAGTGCGAGAATTCTTCGGGTTCCGCAAGGGGGTGACCCTAACGGGCCTAAAGAAGAAATTGAAGTTCCTATTTCAGAAATTCAATTGGGAGACATTATGATTATAAAACCAGGAGAAAAAATTCCTACGGATGGAATTGTTTTCAAGGGAGAGAGTGCAGTGGATGAATCTATGATTACTGGTGAGAGTTTGCCAGTTGACAAAATTAAGGGTGCGCGGGTTATTGGGGCAACGATAAATCAAGATGGAATTCTTTATGTTAAAGCAACCAAAGTAGGAAAAGATACATTCTTAGCACATATTATAAAATTAGTTGAAGAGGCGCAAGGAACTAAAGTCCCAATTCAGGCGGTTGCAGATAAAATCACAAATATTTTTGTCCCAGTTATTTTAACAATTGCCGTTTTAACTTTTTTTGCTTGGATTTATTTTTCTAAAGATTTAGGGAGGTCTGTTGGAGTTGCAATTTCTGTTTTGGTTATTGCTTGTCCGTGTGCTTTGGGTTTGGCTGTTCCAATTTCTTTAACAGTGGGTTCGGGTATGGGGGCCAAAAGAGGAATTTTAATTAGAAAAGGTGAGGCTATTCAAACAATGAAAGAGATTAAAACAATAGTCTTTGATAAAACTGGGACAATCACCGAAGGGAAACCAGTAGTTAGAGAGGTTTATTCAAAAAATGAAAAATATTTATTTGAAGTTGCTGGAAGTTTGGAAAAATTATCCGAGCATCCACTTTCAAAAGCAATTGTAAATTATTGGCACCGCTCGGTGTACGCCAAGGGGGCGCGAGAACCTCTCCGAGGCCCCAAATTGCGAAATGATGGGGCAAAATACCCCCTGAAGGTTAGTAAGTTCAAAATTTTAAGAGGAAGAGGAGTTGAAGGAATTATTGGGAGAAAAAATATTGTTATTGGAAATTCTACTTTAATGAAAGAAAAGAAAATTTCTTTGAAAGGTCTTGAGGAAAAAATCGAATCTTTTGAAGAAAAAGGTTATACTACGATGGCTGTTGCTGAAAATGGAAAAGTTTTAGGAATTATTGGTGTTGCTGATTCTGTTAAGAAAGATTCTATTGCTGCAATTAGAGAATTAAAAAAACAAGGATACAAAACAATTATGATTACGGGGGACAATGAAAGAACAGCTAGAGCAATAGCAAAGGAAGTTGGAATCTCAGAGGTTATTGCGGGAGTTATGCCAGAAGACAAATCAAAGAAAGTTGAGGAGTTGCAAAAGACAGGAATGGTTGCATTTATTGGAGATGGGGTAAATGATGCACCAGCTTTGAAACAGTCAAATGTCGGAATTGCAATGGGAACTGGAACAGACATCGCGATTGAAGCGGGGGATATTGTTTTGGCTAAAGGAAGTTTAATGGGGGTTGTTCAAGGAATTAATTTAAGTAAAGCAACATTTTCAAAGATAAAGCAAAATTTATTCTGGGCATTTTTCTACAATTCAATTGCAATACCCTTAGCGATTGGAGGGGTTCTAAATCCAGTTGTTGCAGAGTTAGCAATGGCTCTTTCAAGTATTAGCGTTATAACAAATGCAAATTTAATGAGGATGAAGAAGATATAAATTCACCACATTTAAAACCTCTTTTCTCGTATATTCCCCATGGCGTATTATATGAAGAATTGTGGAAGATGTAAGAAAGAGACAAAACATTTAGTTTACAAAAAGGTCGGAGATAAGGTTAAGTTAAAGTGCGTGAATTGCCGAAGAGTTTGTCTTAAAGAAAAAAATCTCCATGAAATAAAACATTCTAAGTTCAAGGAAAAAAAGAATCTCGGTCCAATTAAAAGTCTACTTTTGCATTACGAAGAATTATTTAAGAAAAAGTAATTATCTTGGAATAAACCCTTCAAGTTCATATGCAACCAATTTTCTTTGAGATTCTGAAGGCTCATCTGAATAAAGTTTAACAGTCCCATTAAATAACCTTTTTCCAAACAGGAAAGAGCCATCATCTCCAGTGTTTAAAGGATCTTTTCCCGGAATAGCCATAGCCATGTAAAGATCTCCAGAATCACCTTCTATCCAGTACCATCTTTCCCTAGATGGCGAGGGAGATCCTTTACTAACAATTCAGGGGGTAATCACTTCTTCCCCGATAACTCTCCCATCTACAAAATGATTGTTGGAACAACCAGCAAGTGTGAGGAGAGTTGCAATTGTTGCTAAAGCCCTTTTCATTCTGAAAGAAGAGAATATATTGTAATTAATAAATTTATTGGCAATCGAATGTATACTTAAATTTTATAAACTGCTCTAACACTTGCAGAGATATCTTGTTCTGAAGGAGTTATACTTGTTGCCACTTGCTTTTCTTCGGATGTTAAGACTGCTCCAGCAGAATTATCATAAGCTCTTAATGGATAGTAATCATAACTGTCTACAGAAGTTGAAACTAATCTTCCGAGTCTTTTACCGAATCCTTGCGCAACAGCCTCTGCTTTTACTTTTGAATCTTGAGCTGCTAATTTTAATGCTTCTGATTTATATTGATTTTGTAACTCTTGGCTTAACTCAAAATTTATGTAACTTATTCCAACTCCAGATTTTACTCCAGCATCTATAACCTCTCCTATTTTAGAGGATTCAGAAGTAGGAAGTTCAACTCTCAAAGAATGGGATGCGGTATAACCTTTTTCTACTTGTCTTCCATTTACCCAATCGTATTGAGGATAAACGCTAAATCCTTGTGTTTGAATAGCCTTTTCCTCAAAGCCTAATTTTATTATTTCTGATTTCAAAGAATCAACTAGTTCTGAATTCTTCTGAGTTGCTTCTGCACTTGTTTTTGCGTTTGTCTGTACGTTGAAGTAAACTCCAACTAAATCTGGAACGGCTTTAACTTGCGCTTGTCCGTTTACAGTAATAGTATTTTGTGAAGAGTTTCCAAAAAAAGAAAATCCTAAGAAAGAAATAACAATTAATCCTACAACAATAATAGAAGTTATTTGAACTGATTTTTGCATATCTTAATTAAGAAAATGGTATTTATAAGTTTTACATAATAGAGATTTAAGAGATTATTTCCCGCAGATTTCGTATGCATCGTCTTGGGGAGAATAACCAACTAATTCTTTCGCTAACTTTAAGTCCATATTATGTTTTTTATTATTTGAGATTCCAGATAAAATTGCATACTTCAATTCTTTTTTAGCTATAATTGATTTATGCATTAGTTGAGATAAATCTCGTTGACTTACAACATAATGATAATCGGTCCTTTCAGAACAAACAGAACACATTTCGTCTTTTGCAGCGTAAGCTCCAATTCGTATTGCAATACAAGATAAATCCGAGTTAGAGGAAAATGTATAACAAAGCGCTTCTCCAAATGCTTTTGTTGCTCCGTAAATTGTTAATGGCTTAGGGGCATCTTCTCCTCGAACTTTGTAATCTAAATCGTATCCCTTAATTGCATGAACACTACTTGCGAATATAACTCGGGAACATTTTTTTTCTAGTGCAACATTAAAAACATTGTAAGCTCCAATAATATTCGGTTCGATTAAGTCGGTAAAAGATGCTGAGGGACTCGGATTTGCTGCGAGATTAATAATTACATCGATTCCTTCAAATGCTTTTCTAAGGGAATCTAAATCAGTAAGAGAAAATTTTCTTGTTTCTAATTTCTCTGCAAAAGAAGAAGTTTTATGGACTCCAATGATTAATTGATACTCTTTTTTCCAATCATAATTTTCTAAATAATCCTCAATAAATCCTGTTCCAACGTTTCCAGAAGCTCCCAACAATAAAACTTTTTTCATATTCTTTTATAGAGCTCCAAGTTATAAAGTTTGCTAAGAAAACAAGGAGTACTTCTATTTTTCATCTGCTAGAGTAAATACTCAAAAACATTTAAATAGTACTTACAAATAGTAGAAGTACTTAAAATGACAACAATAAATGTAAACAGCGTAAACTTTGAAAAGGAAGTAGTTGAGTCGAAGATTCCAGTGATCATTGACTTTTGGGCATCGTGGTGTGGACCGTGTCAAATGATGGGACCGGTATTTGAAAAGTTGAGTAAACAATTTGTTGGCAGAGTAAAATTTGTCAAAGTGAATGTTGAAGAAGAGCAAATGCTACCCAGTCAGTTTGATGTATCCGGAATTCCTTGTTTGGTCTTGACTGAAAGAGGAAAAGAAATAGATAGAATCGTTGGCTACGTACCTGAAGAAGCGCTAAAAGAAAAAATAGAAGAAAACTTAAGATGATTGATTTCGCTTGCAAGAGATTTAATCTAGAAGACATAATTAAATGTGGACTTGGATTAACTCGTACAGAATTTGAAATTATGAAATATTTTCTGAATAATTCTAGCAAGGAGTTTATCACTTCAGATATTTCAAAAAAACTAAAGCTGAGTTTAACAACAATTCAGAAAGCGGTAAAAAAACTATATGAAAAAAGAGTTATAATTAGACATCAGAAAAATCTCAAAAACGGGGGATATGTTTATACCTATGAGTGTAATTCAAAGCTAGAGATTAGAAAATCTATAAAGGCAATTATAAAAAATTGGTCGAATCAGGTAGAAGATAAAATTGATAAATGGTAATAATAATTTTTTATCGGAAAAAGGATAAACAAAGTTTTTAAACGAATAAAATTCCTATTCTGAATGAGCTACTTTGAAGAATCGCAAAAACTTAGAAGAGAAATAGAAAACGACCGGGATATTTGTGTAAAAATTAAAGCTTTTGAAAAAAGGGGGCTAGAACTAGAGTTTATGGCAAGTGGTGGAAGAAATAGTCATTATAGATTGGGGCAATTGCCCTCGGGGTTATGGATTGCATTAAGAGAGAGTGTCGGTTATGAAAGAGGGGAATTTGAAGAATTGGGATTGATTGGATGTGCATTGTATGAAACTTATTGTCAGGAAGCAGAAAGATTCCATGAGAGGGGAAAAAGAGTTCCTCTTTCAGTTGGAGGTTACATCAAAGAAATTGAAACCCCCTTCCTCGTTGTTGAAGATTTGGGAGAGGGTAAAAACGGGGTAGTTTTTGGAACTGGGTGCAGTAATTCTAGAGGATATATTGAGAGAGATGGAAAGAGAGAAGAGGTATGGTTTGACCTGGGAAAAGATGATACTTTGGGTATGGAATCAATTACGAATAAAAGAATTGATGGACTTTTTGATATTCGCTCCTTAAAATATTTTCACCCAACTGCAAGAATAAATCTTTAAATTTAAATCATTACTATCCGTTAAATTTTTAGTTTAAGCTCAATTTATCTAAACGGCTTGGATAAAAATAAATTTACAAAAGATTGGACAAATGGTAAACATTTAAATAAATGCTGAATATCTAAAAATATGGAAAAGAGTTATGATTTAATTATTATTGGTGCAGGTGGAACTGGCTTGGCTGCTGCAATGTATGCTGCTCGTTTAAGTTTGCAAACTTTAGTTCTTGGGACATCGCATGGTTCTGAACTTCCTATTGGGGGAGTTATCACCACTACAAATGTTGTTGAGAATTATCCTGGATTTAACAAAATAGGGGGAATGGAAATTGCTAGAAAGATAAAAGAACATGCAGAAGAATATAAAGAAGTTACGATTAAAACAGAGAAAGCAGAATCGGTTGAAAAATTAAAAAGTTGTTTTAATGTTAAAACAAAAAAGGAAGAATATAAGGCAAAGGCAGTAATTTTTGCAACAGGAACAAAATGGAGAAAACTTCCCGAGTCAGTTAAGGGTTCTAAAGAGCTAGAGAGAAGGGGTGTTAATTACTGTGCTCTTTGTGATGGACCATTGTACAGAGGAAAAACTGTCGCAGTTATTGGTGGTTCGGACACTGCCGCTAAAGACGCTTTAATTCTTGCAGAGTATGCGGACAAAGTTTACATGATTTACAGAGGGGATTCAATTCACCCCGAACCAGCAAATTTAGATAAAATTCAAAAGAATAAAAAAATAGAAGTGATTAATAATACAAATTTAACAGAGATAAAAGGCGAAACAAAAGTTGAAGGAGTTGTATTGGATAAAGCGTATAAAGGAAAAAAAGATCTAGAATTAAACGCGGTTTTTGTTGCAATTGGACACGAAGTGCTTTCTGAATTAGCAAAATCAATTGGAGTTAAAACAAATTCCCATGAGGAAATAATCATCGATCATAAAGATTGTTCTACGAATGTTAAAGGGGTTTTTGCCGCTGGAGATGTAACAGACAAACCGTTCAAACAATTGATTACGGGTGTTGCTGATGGATGTACTGCGGCGTATTCAGCGTATGAGTATATAACCAATAGCGAAGTTGATGTTTGTTAGATAGTTCAAGACAATAAACTATAAATAGAAGTTCTACATTAATAATCAATGCCACACAGACTTTTACAAAAGGAGCATGAGGCAATTCTGTCGAAATTAAAGGATTTTGAAATAATTATAGATGCTCTTCCAGAAAATCCAAAAGTTATTGAGCTTAAGAAAATTTTTTCTTTTATTGATTTAGCTGAAACGCATCATAGAAAGGAAGAGGAAATTCTTTTCAAAAGTTTAGAAGAAAAGGGACACGAAATACCGACCCAACTATTTAGAATGGACCATGATGACATTCGTAAAGCAAAAGAAGTTTTAAAGGAAGTAATCGAAGAAGAAAATATAGAACTGATTAAAGCTCTGCTTTTATTTGAGGGAAAGTTTTTGATTCAAAAAATGCGGGAGCACATAAGACGTGAAGACGAGATTATTTACCCCTTAGCAAAACAAATTATTGAAGAAGATGAGTGGGGAAGGATAAAGAAAAAATTTGATGAGATTGGATATATTTGTGAGATTCCTGATGAGTTCAAAGTTTATGAGATTATTTTAAACGATGTAAAAATTGCAGAACTAATCGCAAAGTTAAATGGATTAAAGCTGTTTAAAGATAAAGTAAACATTCAGGATTTAAAGAAAAACAATTTTAGTCTGGTGCATGAAGAAGCGGTTAAAGATGTGTTTTCTTAAGTGTATTGTTAACTTACTGAGGCTTTAAGAATATTTAAAACTCAATGATTCTTTAGTTCTCTATGGATAAACTTGAACAAAAATTTAAACAAACTCTAGATAAAATGAATCTAAGTAAAAATCGCCGCTCGGCGTACGCCAAGGAGGCGCGAGAACCTCTCCGAGGCCCCAAAGTAAGGAGTAAGGGGGCAAAGATAATTGTTGCTTTATCTGGAGGGAAGGATTCTACAGTTGTTGCTTACTTATTGCACAAATTTGGCTACAATATTGAAGGGGTTCATATTGATTTAAAAATTGGTAAATACAGCGATGATTGTTTAAAGAAAGTTCAAGAACTTTGTAGCGATTTAGAGATAAAACTTCATTTATTCGATATGAAAAAAGAGATGGGGAGCGGAATGTGTTATCTTAGAACCGCGATTCAATCTGAACACATAAAACAAAAAAAAGGTCAGATTAAAAATTGTGCAATTTGTGGAGTTATAAAAAAATGGATTCTGAATAAAGTCGTCAGAAAATTAGATGCGGATTACATTGCAACAGGACATAATCTTGACGACGAAGCTCAGACATTTTTAATGAATGTCTTGAAAGGAAGCATAGAACTTAGTGCAAATTCTGGAGTTAGAACTAAAAATATCGGAGATAAGAAATTTATTCCAAGAATAAAACCCTTGTTTTATATCGCTGAAGAGGACATTAAAACTTATTCTAAGAAAATGAAACTTCCAGTACATTATGAAAAGTGCCCGTGTGCAATTGATTCATATAGAATTCAAATAAGAAATTTTTTAGAAAAGGTTCCTACAAAGAAAAAAGAAAATATAATCAGAAATTCGGAGAACATTTTAAAGAAAGTTGAGAAAAAGAGTTCTGGATTGAGATATTGTGAAATGTGTGGTGAACCCTCCAGAGGAAATATATGTAAAAAGTGTCAGTTAATGAGTGTTTGTTAATATATTTTATTTAACCACAATTCTTTTTAATGCTAGAGACTAAGTCGAAGAATGAATCTAATTGAGGATCTATACTCTGGGAAGAAAAGAGATGCAATAATCTCTCTTTTGGATGATTCTTCAATTAGAAAACAGATACTTGCCCAAGTGGGAATGGAATTAAATAAAAGAGGTGTAGTAATTTCTCCTTCAAATGAACAATTAATGGTTCTTTTATCCCAAGCGAGTTTTGCAAATAATGGGACTGAGTGTGTTTATGTCGCTAAAATTGTTCGTAGATTTTTAATGGTAGACGAACCTCTTCCACGAGTAGCAGAACATCAAGGATACGATTTAGCTTCACGATGCTTAGTTTCTCTTGGATTTTTTCCCAAAGCGATAGAGAAAAGATGGGAACGTTATGGAGCGCCAAAACCGGAGTTTTATAGAGAAGTAGGCAAAACAACTTTTCATGAAATAGGGCGGGCAGATGTAAGTGAAAATTTTGAGAAATGGGAAAGATTTATGCAGGAAATGTTCGTATAACCCGATTCACCAAAAAGTGATGATAAATCTTTATATACTAAAACGTTTTCAAGTAGTTGCGCCATACAACTTATAGTAAGATAGGTTTATGTTGCATACAATATATTGTACCTAATAAAAAAATGAACTGCCCATATTGTTCGAATACAACCTCCAGAGTCACGAATAAAAGGGGCTCTCCAGAAGGGGTGAGAAGGAGAAGAGAGTGCTTGAAGTGCAAAAAACGATATACAACATATGAGAAAATAGACAAAGGAGAAATATGGGTAATAAAAAAAGATGGTACAAGGCAAATCTTTCAAATAGACAAAATAAAAGTTGGTGTTGAGAGAGCGTTTGAAAAAAGACCTGTTTCAAAAGAGGAAATTAAAAAGACTCTTGATGAAATAGAAGAACAGATAAGAAAAAAAGGAAAGAGAGAAATCAGAAGTTCAATAATTGGAGAATTAGTCATGAAAAAAATAAAAAAATTAGACAACATTGCATACATAAGATTCGCTTCAGTTTACAAAGAATTCAAAGATGTTCAGGATTTTAAAAAGGAGATAAAAGATTTATAATGGTATCAAAAATTAGAAAACGTGACGGAAGTGTAGTTCAATTTCAAGAGTTCAAAATTACCGAGGCTATCTGGAAAGCTGTTAAAGCGGTTGGAGGAACAGATAAAGAAAAGGCGGAACGCCTTGGAGAAGAAGTTATAAGACAGTTAAATGAAAAATTTGGTGAACTAGGAATTCCTTCGGTAGAAGAAGTTCAAGATTTAGTGGAAAAGATCTTAATTGAAGCGGGTCATGCTAAAGTCGCAAAAGCGTACATTCTTTACAGAAAAAGTCACGACGAACTAAGAAGTATTAAGGGACTTTTTGATACTATAGAGGCTGTTGATGATTACATCGGATTAAACGATTGGATGGTTAAAGAAAATTCGAATATGGGTTTTTCTTTACAAGGATTAAATAATTATATTGCTACAAAAATAATCACAAATTATTGGATGAGAAGAATTTACCCTGAAGCGGTAAGAACTGTTCACGAGAGTGGAGATTTGCACGTACATGATTTAGGCACTCTGGGAGCATATTGTTATGATGATAAAACAAAAATACTTACAGAAGCTGGTTGGAAATTTTTTAAAGATGTAAAAGAAGGTGAAAAAGTTGCAACAAAAAATATTGCTACGAGAGAAATAGAATTCCAAGTTCCTCATGCAAAACAAGTTTACAATTATTCTGGAAAAATGTACTCTTATGAGGGAAGAAGCGTTTCTTTACTTGTGACTCCAGAACATAGACTCTTGGTTAGAAGAAAGGGAAAAACTAAATGGGAATTTTTAACCCCTCCAGATTTTAAATACGGGATGGAATTTGATAAGACTGGCTCGTGGAAAGGTAAAACCGCTAATTTTTTTCATGTTCCAGAAATGAGAGGGGGAAATCAAAAAAAGACAATTGGAAAAATAGAAATTAAAGACTATCTAGAGTTTATGGGTTGGTTTTTATCAGAAGGGTCGGTGTACGAACCATCCAAAGGAGATTTTAGAATAAGTATTGCTCAATCGAGAAAAAAGTATCGGGAAGAAATTTGTTCTTTACTTAAAAAAATGAATCTCCATTTCAATGATTCTTCTGAATTCAACATTCATCTACACTCTAAAGAGTTGTACTATTATTTAAAGCAATTTGGAAAATCTGGAGAAAAATATCTACCCACAAACATAAAAGAATTAAATTCAGATTTAATTAAAGTTTTTTTAACTACTTTATTTAAAGGGGATGGAAGTTATTCGGAAAAAAACAAGTTATTGAAATATTATACCAAATCTGAAAAGTTAGCTGAAGACGTATGTGAGTGCCTATTAAAAATAGGTCTTTGTGGAACAATTACTAAAAGGAAAGGGATGAATATCTATATGGTCTCTGTTGAAAATAATCATTTAACTCCGATATACCGAAAAAAAGAAAAAGTGGTTGAGTATTCTGGAAAAGTTTATGATTTTTCTGTCAAAAATACAACCTTGATTGTTATGCGGAACGGGAAGATTGTGGTTTCGGGTAATTGCGTCGGGTGGGACTTGAAAGATTTATTGATTCTAGGATTTAAAGGAGTTCAAGGAAAAGTTGCATCTAAACCTCCAAAACATTTTAGAACTGCCCTTGGACAAATGGTTAATTTTTTCTATACCCTTCAGGGAGAAACTGCAGGAGCGCAAGCATTTTCTAACGTAGATAGTTTATTGGCTCCGTTTATTCGATATGATAATTTAAGTTACAAGGAAGTAAAACAATCCATACAAGAATTTTTATTTAACTTAGCTGTTCCAACAAGGGTCGGTTTTCAGTGTATGTCTGAAGATACGGAAATCCTTACGCCAAATGGTTGGGCAAGCTATAATGATCTGAAAAAAGGGGATACAATCAAAACATTTAATATTGAAAAAAGAGTGATTGAAGATAAACCAATTAGAAAATTATTTGCAAGGGAATACTCGGGAATTATGTATAATTTGAAAAATAGAATTCAGGACCAATTAATTTCTCCCGGACATAGGGTGGTTAGAAAGAGATTTCAAACCGAAAATTATTATCTTGAACCAATAGAGGAAATTGATAAAATGAAATCTCCATTTATCGTTCCTATTGCAGGGGAAAATGTTGTAAAAGATTCTAAAATATCCGATGAACAGATAAAATTAATGTCGTGGATAATTGGTGAGGGGAGCATTGAACGTCCAGGAAAAAGTCGATGTTGTTATAGAGTAAGCATTTATCAGTCTGAAATAAAAAACAATGAAAAGTATAAAGAAATAAAAAAATTGTTAGATCATTTTAAATTAAAATATTCGGAGTACACTCAAAAAGGTATGGGATGTGATGTAAAACGAATAAGATTGGATGCAGAATCATCTAAAAAAATCCATTCGTGGTTTGGAACAAAAGAATCAATAAAATTTATTCCTCAAATTCTTTTAAATATGAGTCAAATGCAGTCACGATTATTTTTAGAAACATACATTAAAGCAGAAGGATTTGAAAATTGTAAAATTGCAACAACCGATCAGGAAATTTTAGACGGATTACAACAAATTGCAGTAAACTCTTGCTACGGATTTACGGTCTTAACAAGAAAACCAACAATAGGTAAAAAATTAATTTATGTTTTGAGATTAATAAATCATCAAGATAGCTATATTCAAAAAATAGAGAAAATAAATTATTCTGGAATAATTTGGTGCCCAAACACAGATAATGAAACAGTAATTGCTAGGAGAAATGGAAAGGTTTTCATTACAGGAAATACTCCATTTACAAATGTTACAATGGATTTGAAAGTTCCAGAATACATGAAAAATGAACCGGTTATTATTGGTGGAAAACCTCAAAAAGAAACATACAAAGAATTCCAAAAAGAAATGGACATGTTCAATAAAGCTTTTGCAGAGGGAATGTTAGAAGGAGATGCCGACGGAAGAGTCTTCACTTTTCCCATTCCAACTTATAACATCACAAAAGATTTTGATTGGGAAAATCCAGAATACGAGCCGATTTGGGAAATGACTGCAAAATATGGTATTCCCTATTTTTCTAACTTTATTAATTCAGATATGAATCCTGAAGACGCGAGAAGTATGTGCCCATTGGCAGGAGATGAAAAAGTATTAATAAAATCATCACGGGGGGGAGAGGTAGAGTTTGGAGAAATAAGAAATATCTTTAAGAGTCAAAAAGAAGATTATGAAATTTATTCAGATGGTGAATTTGTCAAAGGAACTTTTAATGAGTTCAAAAACCAGGAGATGATAAATGTTAAACTAGAAAACGGGCACAGCATTAAAATGTCTGAAGAACATCTGAATTTTGTTTGTTGTGGGAAAGGAAATGAAGAACAAACGATAAAAGGAAAAGAGCTAAAAACGAGTATGTATCTTCCCTATTCTTTAAAAGAATATCTAGGTGAAGGAGGAAACAATGACTTAGGTTATTTTGTTGGTGCCTATGCTGGAGATGGAAGTTTTGATGGAGATACGACGGTTGTTTTTTCACTTGAAGAAACTTATAAAAAGGAAGTTATAGAAAAGCTAACTAAGATAGCAAAAGATTTCTTTTCAGCACATGTTTCTATTTCTAAGGATAAAGACACTAAGTTAGTTACTCTTAGAGTTCACTCTAGAGCGGCGGTAGGATTATGTAAGGACTTTGTAGATGGAAAAGAAAGGGAAAAACATTATAGATCGAAATTATTTGTTTCAAGTTTAGAATTTAGAAAGGGTGTTTTAGAAGGGCATTATTTGACTGATGGTGGAAATAGAAATAGAATTTATACTTCATCAAAAAAAATGGTGGAAACACTAAATATGCTCGCAGCAACTCTGGGAACAACAACTTCGATTTATATAGATGACAGAGAGAGAAGACTAGGTACAGAACCAAATTATTCTGTTTTGTTTTATCAATTAAATAGAGAAAGTTATGGTAATTTCTGGTTTAAACAAGATAATAAATTGTGGGTAAAAATAAAAGAGATAGAGAAAATATCAAATACCTCTGCTTATTGCTTTGAGGTGAAGGAATCAAAACCAATTTTCACAGTGGGTACAACGGGGATCTTGACACATAACTGCCGTCTTAGGCTCGATCAAACAGAATTAAGAAGAAGAGGGGGAGGTTTATTTGGAGCTAATCCACAGACAGGTTCAATAGGGGTTGTTACAATAAATATGCCTCGGCTAGGATTTATTTCAGCTGATGAAAAGGATTTTTTAAAAAAGTTGGAAGGATTAATGGAGCTTGCTAAAGAAAGTTTAGAAATAAAAAGGAAGGCTATTGAAAAGTTTACTGAAATTGGATTATATCCCTATTCAAAATTTTATCTAAACAATGTTCATAAGAGATTTGGAGAATACTGGAAAAATCATTTTGCAACAATTGGTTTACTTGGAATGAATGAAGCAATAACAAACTTTATGTCTGGAGAAAATATCACAACTGAAAAAGGAAAAGCATTTGCAATTCGCGTTTTAGATTTTATGAGAGAGAAACTACAAGAATATCAGAAGGAAACTGGAAATATTTATAATCTAGAGGCTACGCCAGGAGAAGGTACAACTTATCGATTTGCTAGAATAGATAAAAAAACATACGGAAGAATTTTAGTTGCAAATGACAAGGCAGTTAAAGAGAGTGGAGCCAAACCATATTATACAAACTCAACACAACTTCCAGTGAATTACACACATGATGTTTTTGAAGCGTTGGAATTACAAGACGATTTACAAACAAAATACACCGGAGGAACAGTTTTCCATACTTTTATAGGAGAAAAATTGCAAGCAGAGGGTGTTAAAAAATTAGTTAGAAAAATCGCAGAGAAATTTAGTCTTCCGTATTTTACAATTACTCCAACATTTTCTGTTTGTCCTAAACACGGGTACATTGCAGGAGAACATTATTACTGTCCAAAATGTGATCAAGAAATAGGATATGTAGAGGAAACGGAAATTGCTAATAGAGCTCAGGTCATAGATGCAGTTAGAGAAAAAGAGTATCAGGAGGAAAAGAAAGATGCCCCTGCAAATTACTGATTCAAATTCACAAAAAAATGGAGGTGAAAAAATGCAAAGAACAAAATGCGAAGTAAATTCAAGAGTCTGCGGATACATAAGACCGGTAGCCCAGTGGAACGAGGGTAAAGAGGCGGAGTTCAAAGACAGAAAAACTTTCAAGGTTAGCGCTTAATATTTCTAGGGAAATCCTTTTGGATTTTCCTTTTTTGTTTTTTTGAGAGAAAGATTATTTATCTTTCGGATGCTTCAATCATCTCTAAAAGATTCACAGTATTTGCTTTGTTTAAACATGGAATTCCTTCACCAGTTGCATTTCCTACAGCATTATGATTTCCAGAAATAGCCATAAATTGTGATCTTCCAGATTCAACATCTCCTCTAACATGTCCATATACTGTCAATGCTGGATCGCACGAATCTCCTCCAACTGTTCCCAAATTAATATCCATAATATACCATTCAAATTTGTTTGCTGGTGGAAAATCCGCAGGACTGCCAAGGGGAATTCCCATTTCGCTTAACATTTCATCAACAGAACCTGCTTTAGAAACCCTATAACCCGCAAATTTTAGAGAATCAGAAAGCATCCCGTCGTACATGTGATTATGCATTGCTAACAGTGCTCTACGTGTTGTTTCTTCCATATTGAATTCATGAAAAGGAGGCATATTAAAAACTTTTCGCTTCAAAGATAGATACTTGGAATAGTCCATTTTGATAAATATAAAAAGCCCGTTAGAGAATTAATTATATGGGAATCGTTGGACTTCAGGAAACAACCTTGATTGATTATCCTGGAGAAATTGCCTGCACTTTATTTTTTTTTGGTTGTAATTTTAGATGTGGATTTTGTCACAATCCAGAATTAGTTGTTGAGGAAAATAACAATAGAATTAGTGAAGAAAAGATTTTAGAATTCTTGAAAAAAAGGTGTGGACAGCTAGACGGGGTTTGTATAACTGGTGGAGAACCATTAATGAGTATTACAGAAGATTTCTTAAAAAAAATAAAGGATTTAGGTTATAAAATAAAAATAGATACAAATGGGAGTTTTCCTGAAAGATTAAAAGACTTAGTCGAAAAATGTTTGGTTGATTTTGTTGCTATGGATATTAAAACAGATAAAGAAAATTATTCAAAAGTTTGTTCTTGTAATGTAGATATTAAAAAAATTGAGGAAAGTATTCGGATAATTTCAAAACTAAAAAACTATGAATTTAGAACGACAATTTTAGAAGGAATGCATTCTGAAAACGAAATTGAGAATTTGTCTAAATGGTTAAACGAGATTTGCAGAGGAAAACCTAAAAAATTTATTCTGCAAGGTTTCAAAAATAAAGGGAAAATGATTGATTTAAAGTTTAGAAAAGAAAAAGATACTTCAGAGGAATATCTTAAAAAGATAAAGGAGAAAATTAAACAGTATTTTGAAAAAGTAGAGATTCGAGTCTAATAAATAATATAAAGAGTGAAATAAATAGAATAAAATGATAATCGGAGTGACTGGAACATTAGGTGCTGGAAAGGGAACAATTGTAGAGTTTCTTAAACAAAAAGGGTTCAAACATTATTCCGTTAGAGATTTTTTAGTTGCAGAAATGAATCGACTCGGAGTAGAGAATAATAGAGATAATATGGTTAAAGTGGCAAATCATTTGAGGGAGAAAAACTCTCCAAGTTATATTGCTGAAAAATTATATGAGCAAGCGGAAAAAGATGGCGGTAATTGTGTTATAGAGAGTTTGCGGGCAATTGGAGAGGTAGATGCTTTAAGAAAAAAAGGGGAATTTTTTTTATTTGCAATTGATGCAGACATTAAGTCGAGATATTCCAGAATAATTCTCAGGCAAAGTACAACGGACAACATTTCTTTTGATGAATTTGTTGAAAATGAAAAACGGGAAATGAATTCAAATGACCCGAATAAGCAAAATCTTTCTAAATGTATCGCTATGGCTGATTTTATTTTTCAAAATAATAGTTCTATTCAAGAATTGTTTCGAAAAGTTGGGGAGGCGTTAGTAATCATTTCTTCTGAAGGAAAAATTGTTGAGGAAAAAAGAGATGCCCCGGAAGTTAAGATGGAAAAAGTAAATGTTAAAGAAATTCATCAAAGGCCTTCGTGGGATGAGTATTTTATGAAGATTATGGATGCTGTTGCAACAAGGGCAACTTGCGATAGAGGAAGAAGCGGATGTGTTATTGCAAAGGATAAACAAATCTTAGTTACGGGTTACGTTGGATCTCCGATTGGAATTCCCCATTGTGATGAAATTGGACATCAAATAAAAACAACCATTCACGAAGACGGAAGTAAATCGGACCATTGTGTAAGAACGACTCATGCAGAACAAAATGCAATTTGTCAAGCAGCAAAATTAGGAATTCCTATTAACGGGGCAACTCTTTATTGCAGAATGACCCCCTGTTCTACATGTGCTAAAATGATAATAAACTCTGGTATAAAAAAAGTAGTATGCCAAAAAAAGTACCATCAAAGTAAAGAGTCTGAAGAACTTTTTTCTAAAGCAGGTGTAGAATTATTTACATTAAATAACGAAGTAGAGCAATATAAGAATCAATGAAAATAAAAGTAAAAAAATTAGATAGTCGGGCGGTTATTCCGAGTTATGCAAAAGAAGGCGATGCTGGAATGGATGTTGTTGCCATTTCTAAAGAAGAAACAGAAAAGTATATTGAATATGGAACCGGTTTGGCTTTTGAAATTCCGGAAGGATATGTTTGTTTAGTTTTTCCGAGAAGTAGTCTTTCTAAAAAGGATTTAATTCTTTCAAATCATGTCGCGGTTTTGGATTCTGGTTACAGAGGGGAATTAAAATTAAGATTTAGAAGAGTTGGAGAAGAAGTTTATGATGTAGGAGATAGAATTGGACAAATTATGATTGTGCCTTATCCAAGAGTTGAATTTGAAGCAGTTGAAAAATTATCTGAAACAAGTAGAAAAGACGGTGGATTTGGTAGCACTGGAAATTGAAAATCTTTATAAGTTCATGGTTTTTATAAAAAAGATGGTAGAAGAATTGACAAACGGGGAATTTGAAGAATTTATCAAGAAAGGAACTGTTTTAATTGACTTCTTTGCAGATTGGTGTATGCCTTGTATGATGATGGCTCCGGTAGTTGAAGAACTTTCTGAGAAATTTAAAGGCAAAATTAAAATAGGAAAAGTTAACATTGAAGATAATCAGGCACTAGCTCAGAAATACAATGTTAGTTCTATTCCAAATTTTATAGTACTCCAAGAAGGTAAAGTTGTTGAACAATTTGTCGGGGGAATGAGCGAAGAAGACCTAGAGGACAAATTAAATGGATACTTAGAATAATTTAATTTCTCTATGGTCCTCGAGCAGGGCTCTGTGGATACAAGGTAAACCTTGCATAAAGATAAATTAAACGGTTATTTGTAAAATACAAAGATTTTTTAAACTAAATAATTCTTGATTTTACGTTTAGGATAAATGTAAGTTTGTTCTAAAACCTAGAATGGTTGCGTAGC
>CAYLLQ010000004.1:0-22413 GCA_964384935.1 Candidatus Woesearchaeota archaeon
AAACTTTTTTTATTTTGAAAATTAGAATTTATGTCTTTCCGGACAACGCCGAAATCTTAAAATAAAGAATTTTTAATCCCTCTCGATTGTAATTTTTTTAAAGCTTCAACTTCTCCCCCATAACCTTTAGATCCTAAAACATCACACCAAGGAGTATCTGTCCCCCAAAGAATTCTCTCTTTACCAAATAACCCTTCTATATAAATAAGAATTTTTTCCATATCCATGTCCCTAATTTTTTTAGGTATTTCTTTTTGGTCTTTCAAGAAAAAAGAATGTTCTAATGAAGTTTGCAAGGGAGTAACATCAAGATAAACATTTTTCAATTTAGATATTTCCTTAAGATCTTTTCCAAATAATCTTCCACAATGTGCTAAAATAATTGGGAAAGAAGTTTGGGATGCAATTTCAATAAGATCGCTTGGCCTTTCTCCAGCATATTTTCCAATATGAAAAAGAATTGGCTTTTCTGTTTTCAAGATAGTTTTCATTTGCTCCGAAGAGGTAAGATCCCCATATGAATATTCCATACCCTGAGCAGAAGAATAAATTTTAAACCCCGCAAAGGGTCCATGTAATTTTTTTATCTTCTCAACATCATCTAAAAAAGGATGGACAAACATAAAAGGTATCAATCTAGAAGAATTCTTAGAAACTTTCAGTATTTTAGCATTTGCTTGTAAATAAGGGTTTCTTTTTCTTAAAGAAAGATTAGGACAAGCAAAAACAATAGACCGATCAATTCCATATTCATCCATTTTCTTTAAAAGATCTTTAGCAGTTAAAGAAAATCCTGTCTTAAGATCAAATCCAAGATGAACATGATGATCAATTATCATTAAAAAACCAAGAGTTTAGACTTAATAAAATCATCCATAAAAAATAGGTCTTTTATCAACAAACAGATTCAATGCTAAAGGTCTCCAAGGCATTTTTCCTTGTTCTTTAAAAAGTTTAGAGATTAATTCTTCTTTTTTCATATTTTCAATTTTACCACTAGTTCTCAATCTAACTGAAAGATTTCCACTTTGCAACTCTCTTTCACCAACGACAATAACATAAGGAATCCATTCCTTTTCAGATTCAGAAACTTTTTTTGGAACACTTTCAGTTCTATCATCAACATCAGTTCTTATCTTATTGGAATTTAATTCCTTCGCAAGTTTCTCCGCATCGGGAATAAATTTATCGGAAACGGGAAGAATTCTAACTTGAGTAGGAGCTAACCAATAAGGCCAAAGAGGTTTATTTTCTTGTAAAGATTTTTCTAAAATACAGTAAATCCATCTTTCAATACTTCCAACAGAACTATGAACAATGGTACATCCCTTCTTTTTACCATCTTTATCAGTATACAAAATACCATAAGTTTCAGCATCTTTAACATCTAACTGAACAGTTGAAAGTTGAACAGAACCTTTAACAGAATCTAAACCTTGAAACTCGTGTTTAGCCGCCCAATAATGTTTCATTCCCGAAAGAGTTTCAATAAAAGCAGGAACCTTAGAATATTTTAATAAATCGATAATTTGTTTTTTATGCTTCTCATAAAAACTTTCTACTATTCTAAAAACTACCGCATATTTAATTCCAGCTCCTTTTGCTAAATCATCATAGTTTTGGTATAATTCTGCATACTCTTTCCAACCTGCATCAAGATCTTTAGCAAAACTATGGATATCCGGCATATGAAACCCCCTTAATCTGCTTAATCCTCCAAGTTCACCTTTTTGTTCATATCTAAAACTTTTACTAAACTCATACATTCTTATTGGAAGATTTTTATAACTAATTTTTGTATCTTTCATAATCTTGAATAATCCAAAATCTCCTGCAAAACGCATAACCCACTCTTTTTGTGGATCATCAGCTGCCTTTACAAGATAATGTCTTTCATGAAAACTTCCCCCCTGTTCTCTAATTTCTTTGTCATTCCAATCGTATATAACTGGAGTTTCAACTTGCATACAATTAAGTCTTTGCAACGCTATTTCTCCAGCCCAATCTTTTAATAATTCAAAAATTAAATTACCTTTAGGATAGAATTTAAAATGTCCAGCATCTGCTTCTGGAGCATATCCCACTAATTCTTGTCTCTGCATCTCTTTTATTGATGGAGGTTCTTTTCTTACAACATGTTTAATTTCATTATTCAAAATATAGGTCTTTAAATCTTCATTACCTAATTTCTCAAGAATATCTTTAACTTGATTTACATCCTCCACATTAACTGGATACTCTTTACCTTCAGGAGTTAAAAAATAAAATTTCCTCTCGATATTTTCAGAAATTAATTCTCTTTGAGTTTTCTTTCTTTCATCCTTACTCTCACTTTTCACCTCGCTAGATAAAACTTTTTTTGAAACTCCATCAACAGTAATATGTCTACTTAATTCGGAGAGAGGATGTCCCTTAACCTTCATTTCAAATTCCTTGTAATAACCAAACGGAGCACGAGTAACATTAAATCCCTTAATTTTCTTAAACGCATTTTCAGTTCCTTCCAAAACTTTTTGAGCAACATCTGGAGAGGCCAAATTCGAAGACAAATGAGCATAAGGATAAAGAACAATATTTGAAACATTCACTTGCTTAGCAATCTCTTTAATTTCATTAACTAATTTTTCAACAATCTTTTCAACATCTTCGTCACCTTTTTCAACAGCAGTCAAAATCGCAAGCGCTTCCTTTACTTCCTTCTCCCCCTTATCCTCTAAATCTTCAATCCCCTTCAACGCTTTCTTCAACGGCTTAAACTTAATGTAATCTGTATGTAAACTTAAAATCTTCATAACAAACTTAAAGAAAAGCTATTTATAAAATTTTGTAACTTCAAATCGCGTAATTTTTAATTAAACTCCGTTCAGGGGCGATGTTGTTAACTAAGGTAATAAGTATACAAAAACTTAAAGAAAGGGTAAACTCCGACGACAAATTCACAAAAAGAAAGCTAAATGAAGTAATGTGACTACTAAACAAAGGTAACAAAGCAAAAGGTTTAAATAGTAAAAAGGATTAAGACAAATATAAAAAGGACGCTAAAAATAAACTAAAATGAAAAAATCACTAGCACTATTAGCATTAATAGGAGCATTAATTTCTCCAGTTGGAGCTGTGGCTCAGACTATTGCAAAGAATGATTTGGTAGAATACGCTAGATATACCGCAAGTTTCGAGGGAAGAAAATCAAAAGTTTACGATCCAAATCCAAACGACGGAAAACCAGAACCAACAATCGGAGTAGGACACTATCTAGATAGAGCAGATTCAAGAAGCACTTTTTCAAAAGCTCTTCCAGAAGTAGATTATGACGCAGTTTATTCCGGAAGGCAAGAATTAACCTCTGAACAAATAGACAGATTATTTGCAGAAGACTTACCAAAATACGTTAAATTAGCAAAAGGATATTTTCCAAAATTTGATACTTACCCCTTAGACTTAAGAGAAGCCTTAGTTGATGGATGTTATAGGGGAGACATTTCAGGCAGTCCTAAGACAAGAGCTTTGATTAATGCAGGAAAATTCGAAGAAGCTGCATCAGAATACTTAAATAATGACGAATACAAAAATGCATCAAAAAAAGGTATGCGAGGAATTGAAATAAGAATGAGAAGAAATAGGGATTTAATAAAAAAAGGCAGAAAAAGCAAAAAATAAAATGATAAAAACATATCAACAACTACAATCTGAATACGATGGTCTTCAAAGAACAATTAAAGAGAGAGAGAGACAAGCAGAAAGCTTAACACAAGAAATACGTTGGCAAAAACAGCAATATAAAGAAGATCCAAATAATGAAGAAACAAGACAAAGAATTATAGAAATAACAGAAAGAGATGCTCCAAGACTAGCAATCGGATTAGTCGAATTAGTAAAACAATTAAAAACAATTGAAGCAAAAATTCGTCTAGCAAATTGGGTAGGAAAAAACTAAACTAAAATTCTAAAAATATCCAAACAAAATCATTTATACAAAAATTTATCAATCAACTTTTCAGCATTTTTTCTTCTCTCTTGATGCCCCTTCAAAAATTCATTTATCTTATCAATTAAAATTTGCTTAACCTCTCCAGAAAGTAACTCTCCCCTACGATACTTATCATAAATACTCTCTAATTTTTTATCATCGTTTTCAAAATATTTCAACCACTGACAAGCAACGTCCACCTCGACATTTCCACCGTATTTTCTATGCTCCTCAATAGTATCTCTTCCACCGCTAAAAGCATATTTGTTTATTTTCTTCTTTACTTCAGAAGGACTATCTGTTAATAAAATTGCTCTGTCTGGATCTGAAGAACTCATTTTTCCTTCAGTACCTGTTAGAGGCATCATAAATTTACCATGAATAATGGCCGGCTTTCTATGACCCAATTTTTCAATTACATCTCTACTTAATCTAAAATGAACATCCTGATCAATCCCCAAAGGAATCAGACACGGACGATTTTCTTTTTTCAAAACGTTTGGTAAAAAAACCGGAACAGTTTGCATAGCAGTATAAAAAATACTTCCAATATTATTTGAATCAGTAAAACCAAAAGCAGATTTTATAGAAGAGAAAGTAATTTTCTTAGCTACCTTAATTGCTTCAGGATACATTATTCCAGCATGCTTAGTATCAACCAAAAAATGAGTTTTCTTAGGATCAAATCCTAAAGCAATTACATCTAACATATTTTCGTGGGTCCACTTTTGAATTTCATCGTAATCTTTATTTTTATACAAAAATTTTTCATCGTCAGTAAATTGAAACCATAATTCAACTCCAAACTTTTCTTGAAGCCATTTAGCAAACAACCAGATAGTTACATGTCCAAGATGAATCGGTCCAGATGGCCCACAACCGGTATACAAGAAAAATTTATTTCCTTTTTTGTATTCTTCCAAAACTTCTTTTAAATCTCTATAAGCAAAAAAAATCCCCCTCCTTAAATAAGGATGAAGCTCCCCCGTAATAGATTTAATCTCACTCAAAACTTCGGGAGTTAACTTTTTTACTCCAAATTCCTTAACGAGTTTATCATAATCCACTTTACCTTCAACAGAATAAGGATTCACCACTTGTTTAACCATATTCCCCTAAAAGATTCGTAATTTATAAAACTTGTCCATAACCAACCAAGAAAAAGATTACAAAAAATACCACATAATATTTATAAATGGAATTTACTAAGAAAACATATGAAAAGAGTGCTATTATTATTGCTTCCATTAATTCTTCTAACATCATTAATATCTGCAGATATTTTAATTACACAAGAACCAGATTCTTCCTATAATTTAGGAGACGTGGTTAACGTTCCATTAAAAATAACAACACTTAACGGAATAAATGGTTTTCTAACCGTTTCGATAATTTGTAGTGGAACAGAAGCAGAAGCGCATAAAGAATATATTCTATTGGGAATAGGAGAAGAATCAGAATCAATTATTAAAATTCCCTTAATCCAAGGATTTGTAACAAGAGAAGCAAAAAGCTGTGTTGTAAAGGCAACATTAGGAACTAAATCTACATTGACAAAAGAATTCGAAGTATCAAGTGTAATTAATTTAGAAATTAAAAATCAAAGTTCAGATTTATCTCCCGGAGAAAAAATAATAATTGAAGGATTGGCAAAAAAAGGAAATGGTGCTAATGCAAAAGGATTTATCGACGCATCAATAGTTAAAAATGGTGGAGAAGAATTAAAAATATCGAACACAATATTAAACGGATATTTCAAATTAGAATCAGAAGTTTCAGAAAACTTTCCGGCAGGAGTATACACGGCTCTTTTAACTGCATATGAAAAAGATTCAGACGGTCAAATCACAAATCAAGGAACAGCTACAACAACATTTACCATTAAACAAATTCCAAAAAATTTAGAAATTGCATTCGAGAATTCAAAAATAGAGCCGGGTATTGCAATAAAAGTTAGAGCAATATTACACGATCAAACAGGAGAAAAAATAGATTCTACTGCTAATTTAAAAATAACAGATGAAACTGGAAAAATTATTACCGAAGCAGAAATAGCAACAAATGAGTTCTATGAATACGCAACAAAGTATAATCAAAAACCAGTGAACTGGAAAATTAAAGGAACATCAGAGAATGTAGAAGGGGAAGGATACCTAGAAATAATTCCATTAGCAAAAGTGGAAGTTACACTAATTAACAAAACAATTTCAATAAAAAACGTTGGAAATGTTGTTTACAATAAAACCGTTCAAGTAAAAATTGGAGACCAAACAATAAGTATACCTACAAACCTAGATATAGACCAAGAAGAAAAATATGCGCTTAGCGCTCCAAATGGAGAATATGAAGTAGAAGTAATGGGACAAACACAAAGAGTAATGCTTACCGGAAATGCTATCGACATAAAAAAAATAGGAGGAATTTCAACAATAATTCAATACCCATTAGTTTGGATGTTTATCATAGGAATCCTCGGTTTTGTAAGTTACTTATTTTTCAAAAAAGGTTACAACCAAACATTCATTGGATACATTACCCGAAAGAAAAAAGGAAATATCACAAAGAATGAAGAACCACTAAGAAAAAATTCTTTAGTTCAATCACACAATAGAGCAGAAGTTTCACTATCGATAAAAGGGCTAAAACAAGGAATAAGTTTAGTCTGCCTTAAAATAAAAAACTTAAAAGATATAGAAAAAAAGAAAGGGGACATAGAAGCAACAATACAACAAATTGTAGACACAGCAGAAGGAAGCAAAGCACTAACTTATGAAAACCAAGACAACATCTTCTTCTTATTTGTACCGTTAAAAACTAAAACGTTTAGAAATGAAAAAACTGCAATACAAACAGCACAGAACATAAAAAGAATAATTGACCAAGCAAATAAATTATTCAAAGACAAAATCAATTATGGAATTTCATTAAACTCTGGAACAATAGTAGTGAAGCAAGAATCAGATTCATTCAAGTTCATGAGTTTAGGAACACTAATGAGCGAAGCAAGAAGAATATCTAGTGAATCAAACGGAGAGGTTTTGTTAAGTGAAGACATAAAGAATAAAACAGCAACAGACACTAAAACTGAAAAAGTACCAAACACAAAAACTCCTATGTATAAACTTAAGGAACTAAAGTTAGAATCAGAGGATAATAAAAAGTTTATTTCTAGCTTCATAAAAAGATTAGAGAAAAAGTAAATTTAAGGTTAATTGCAATCTATAAAAGAATAATCACTTCAATCCAATAATTCCTCTAACAACCGCTTGTTTTAACTCGGGATGTTTTTCTTCTAGACTATCAATAAACTTATTCAACTCAGTCCCCTGCTTTTTCTCCTCTTTAAATTTCAATCCTTTCAACTTAGCATACAAAAGAACTTCCTTATCTAAAAACAAATACAGGGGCTTGATTATCTTTCCTTCAACAGGCCTATGTTCTCTTACAGTTTTATTAAATAACTCGTCTATAAGGCTGTATGTTTCAAAATCAGCGGTATTTGAAAGAGCCACCCTGTTTCCAACTTTACCCGAACTCAGTTTAACATTTCCTCTTTGAGAATACATCTTTAAAACATCTTCAAGAACAACATCTCTAAACCCATTCCCTTTTTTGTAACAAACAACATCCCCATTCTCAATCATTTCAAACTTCCTCAAACTATAAAGAAATTTCCTCTGAAACCAACCAATAAAACAACTCTTACAAAGCTTACGCTTATTCGTAAATTCATAAACCGGTTTTAATTCACATAACTGACACATATAGAAAAATAATCAACCGGATATAAAAAGTTATTGTACCTGCTTTTTTACACTCTTTTCTACAACAACGGGTTTAGATTTCCTAAATTTTTCAAAGAAACTATTTATCTTAAAACCAATAGAGAAACTCTTCCAAACAAATCCAATTCCAATAAGAACTAAACCAAAAATTAAGAACTTAATAAATACAGAAAAAGATTCACTGAACATAAAAGTAAAGAATTTTAAAAGCTCTATTTTAGCAAAAATACCAATAATCCATTCTAATTTAGAGAAAGGCAATGCAGAAACAACAAATAAAATTCCAGAAAGAATAAATGCATTTGACCGAACCTCAACTAATAAAAATAAAACTCCAAATAAAATAAGATTCAAGAAAATCATCGATCTAAATTTACCCTGAAAATAGTCATGAGTCTTCTCAGAAACCAGAGCAAGAGGTTCGCTCTTAATACACTCAAAAAAAGAGCAATTATAATCTTTATAATAAATGTCTTCTATCTTTTCTCCAACTTGCTCTTCTATAATTGCTTCTGGACCCTCTAAAACAGTCTCACAGGAAATATTTGAAACAGAACTATCCTCGCTACTATTCAAAAAAATATTTTCATGAGGAATACAAAACTCAACTAAACGAAGATAATTTAAATTTAAATTTTTTCTAAAAGTCTCCACATTTTTTGAATTTTCTAACTTAGATTCGGTTAAAGAATAATATGCAACCGTAGCGTCCACACCATTATTTAAAACGTCACAAGGAATTTGAATCTTTCCTAAAATCTGACTGGAATAAGAAACATTTTCACCACCAACACAATAATTCAATATAAATTGATAGCTCTCTTGAAAACCGCCACTATTATTAACCACTTCGCTAACAATTGGAGCAAGATCGTCTTGAATATTAGAATAGTCCAAAGAATTAGTAAGTGTCAAAAAAGAACCAGTTACTAACAAACTTAAGAAAAACAAAACACTTGCAATAACCAACAGCCATCCCCTAATTAATCCCATCTTTTTGTATTCTATAAAGACAAAATCGGTTTATAAAACTTACATTCTTTTTAGTTTAGAAATTCTATCTTCTATTGGAGGATGAGTAGAAGTAAGACCTTTGAAAGGATTTGCAAAAAACAGAGGAGCAACCGCTTTAGAAACTTTCTTTTCTGGTTCAATAACATCTCCTTTTATCTTAGTCAAAGCTTTAATCAAGCCCTCCGGATACCTAGTAAATTTGACAGCAGAAGCATCAGCAGCATACTCTCTTTTCCTAGATATAGACAGCTGAACAAGCTGAACAATAATAGGAGCAAGAATAGCCAAGACAATTCCAATTACGATAAAGACACCATTTTTTTTATCTCTATCTCCATTAGAAAACCATAAACTTCTTAAAAATATTTCGGAGATAATTGCAATCATTCCAACCATAACCGCAACCAAAGTAACATAACGAATATCATAATTTGCAATATGACTTAACTCGTGAGCTAAAACCCCCTCCAATTCCCTTCTTTCTAATTTTTCCAAAGAACCCCGAGTAACACAAACAACGGCGTGTTGAGGGTCTCTTCCAGAAGCAAAGGCATTTATTTGTTTAGAAGGCATAACAAACAATTCAGGCATAGGAAGACCTGAAGCAAGAGTCAACCCTTCAACAAGTCTATAGTAATCTGGATAATCATTCCTAGAAGCTTTCTTAGCACCTACAGAAAGCACAGCAATCCTTGCAGAATTGTAATAACTAATTAGAATATAGGATATTGAAAAAATAATTGAAAAAATTAGAATTATAAAAAAATAGCCGGGTTCAAAAGCCATAGAAATAACATAACCCAAAACAACAAGAACTAAAAAAACCAAAACAATCAACCCAAAACTTTTCCATTTATTCTTAGAAATTTCATCCCGAAAATCAAGTCTTTTTTGAATCTGTTCCATTATTCCTTTAATTAAAGAGTATTTTTAAGATTACCTATAAAACTGCTAAGGCCACTAAAAAGTAAATAAGAACACTTAGAATATCTTGAAGAATGGTCCCAAGAGGACCGCTACCATTTGCAGGATCACTCTTAAAAAAAGTAAATAGAAAAGGAACAAGCAACCCAGTTATAATTGAAGAAATACAAGCTACAAAGACAGCGATAGAAAGTGCAAAAGACAAATGAATTTGTGCATAAAGAAAAAAACTAATAATCCCAACGCTAACTCCTAGAAAAGTGGATAAAATTAAAACAACTCCTAACTGCCTAAAAAAATAATTAGTAAAATTAATATTTTTAAATAAAGCCAAATCCCGAATAGAAAATGCTTCCAACTGAGTTCCAACCGCATCAGCAATGTAAACTACCAATGGAATAAAAGATGCAAGAATAATATGGCTACTCAAAAGACCACTAAAAAAATCAATTATCTTTGCAGCTAAAATTCCCCCAAAAAGTCCAATAAAAAGCCAAAGAAACCGATGTTGAAATGATTTAAAGATATTTATTTTAGGGCCCATAGAAGCATGAACTTTACTAATACCCGAACGATAAAATCTAGATTCAATATTAGACTCATGGAAGATTCTAAGAATATCCGTATCAACAATGGCGCCCATCAACTTTTGAGAATTGTCAACAACAGCAATATTAGAAAGATCATATTTCAAAGACAAATAAGCAGCAAGATTCTTTCTGTCAGTAGAATACATAAAAACTCGAGAAAATTTCTCACATAACTTAGAAACAAGCTCAGTTGGAGAAGAAATGTAAACTTCCCTTAAAGGAATAATTCCTACGAAATATTTACTCTTATCTATAACATAAACGTAATTTGTATCTTTAAAATTTTTAATATTAGCTTGAAGATACTTTCTAACTTGAGAAATACTAAAACTATCAAGAACAACTGGAATTTTCTTCGTAAGATAACTTTTAAGCCACTCTTTTTTCATTGATAAAATAAGAAGAAGTAGATTATAAATATTTGTAAGAGATTGTAAAAACAATCAAAATTAGGCCATAAATGTTTAAATACTTATCAAAAATAAACTAATTGATGGAATCACACTGTGCAGTTTGTAACAAAAAGGTAAATCGAAGAGAACAATATTCTTGTTTATCGTTACATCAAGAAGAATTCGACGGAAAAGAAATAAAAGTCATAAAGTCAAAAGAGTTAAAATTATTCTGTTCTGAAAAATGCCTAAATAATTACTTCAAACGACATCCGAATTAATACACAAAAACTTTATATACCTTCTACAAAGTATATATTCCACTAGTATAAACATAGTTTGTCTTATTACTAATTCTAGAAGAAAAAGGGTGAAAGAAGTTTCAAAAATAAATAAAAAATCACAAAAGAAACCACGCAATTTTCGAAGAGTACAATTAAAAAAACCGCGTAGGTTGTTTTCAAATGACAATAATAACAAAAGCCAAACAATCAAGCAAGTCTGCAATAGTGAAAACTCTACATCCTTATGTAAAAGAATGGTTTTTTTCAAAATTCGAAGATTTCTCTCTACCCCAAAAATACGGAGTTTTAAACATCCACAATAAAAAAGACATTTTAATTTCCGCTCCAACAGGAGGAACAAAAACTCTCACGGCATTCTTAGCAATTTTAAACAAATTAGTAATACTTGCTGATAAAGAGAAACTAGAAAATAAAACCTACGCAATCTACATTTCCCCTCTAAAAGCCCTCTCAAATGACATTGCTAAAAATTTAATAGAACCTTTAGAAGAAATAAAGGCAATTGCATTAGTTCATGGAAAGAAATTGCAAGACATTCGAGTAAACATTAGAACAGGAGACACTTCCAAATCAGAAAAAGCAAAGATGACCAAACACGCCCCGCACATTTTAATCACAACGCCAGAATCTCTCGCAATTGTTTTAACATCAAAAAAACTAGTCGAACATTTAGAACAAACAGAGTATTGTATTCTAGATGAAATACACTCACTCGGAAATAAAAGAGGGGTTTACCTAAGTTTAAGTTTAGAAAGATTAAACGATGTTTCAAAAATTTGGCCAACAAAAATAGGTTTATCTGCTACTGTAGAACCACTTGAAGAAGTTGCAAAATTCCTAGTAGGAATAGATCCAAAACGAACGGTCCAAATTGCAAAAGTACCCTTCAATAAAGAAATAGACATAGATGTTTTAACTCCCGTAGAAAATTTAATATCAGAAAAAAACCCATACATTCCATTGAACGATTCAATTCATAAGTTAATTCAAGAACATAAAACAACTTTAATTTTTACAAACACAAGGGCAGCAACTGAAAGATTAGTAAATCACCTTAAAGAAAAATTTCCTTTAGAATACGATTCTTCAAATACTGCGGCGCATCATTCATCGCTAAGTAAAGAATACAGATTCCAAATAGAAGAAGATTTAAGAAACGGGAAACTAAAGGTAGTAGTCTGTTCAACTTCTCTAGAACTAGGAATCGATATAGGTTTTGTTGATTTAGTAATTTTAATGGGTTCTCCAAAAGCATCTTCAAGAGCGCTACAAAGAATTGGTAGAGCAGGTCACAAATTAAAGGGGATTGCAAAAGGAAGATTTTTAGTTTTAGATAGAGACGATTTACTAGAATGCGCAGTAATTCAAAAGGAAATGATTGAAGGAAAAATAGACAACATTCATTTTCCAAAAAATGCGCTAGATGTTTTATCTCAACAAATTTACGGTATGGCAATAAGTCACATATGGAAAATAGACCATCTCTTAAAAGTAATAAGAAACTCTTATTGTTATTCTGAACTAACTAAAAAAGATTTTCTCGACGTTATAAGTTACTTAACCGGAGAGTATGATTTAGAAAAATCAAAAGTTTATGCAAAAATTTGGTATGACCCTGAAGAAAAAACAATAGGAAAACGAGGAATGATGGCAAGAGTAATTTACATGACAAATATTGGAACAATTCCAGAAGAATCCTTTGTTACAGTTAAACTTTCAAGCGGAGAAGAAGTAGGAATGATTGACGAATCTTTTATGAACAGAATGAAAAAGGGCGATGTTTTTGTTTTGGGTGGAAACAAGTACCAGTATAGATATACAAGGGGAATGAATGTTTATGTTGCTCCAACTCCAGAACGTTCACCCACAGTTCCAGCATGGTTTTCAGAAATGCTTCCTCTTAGTTTTGAATCTGCTTCAGAGATAAATGAATTTAGAAAATTAATAAAAGAAAGATTAGATAAAAAACAAAAAAAAGAAACAATTATGACATTCATAAAAAATTATCTCTACGTTGGAGAAAAAGTAGCAGATGAAATTTACGAATATCTTAAACAACAATACGACTTTTCTGAAATGCCAACAACACAAGTAATCACAATAGAAAAATACACAGACGAAAGAGATAACAAAAAATATCTATTAGTAAATTCTATGTACGGCCGAAGAGTTAACGACGCACTATCAAGAGCATTGGCTTATTTAATGGGGCTCAAAGGGAACAGAGATATTGAAATGGGAATTTCAGATAGGGGATTTTACTTTTCTGGAAACAGAATGGATATTGAAAAAGCTTTTGAAAAATTGGATTCAAGTAATTTAGAAGAAATTCTAAGAGAAGCAATTGAAAAAACAGATATTCTTGCACGAAGATTCAGACATTGCGCCACAAGAAGTTTAATGATTTTAAGAACCTACAAAGGAAGAAGAAAATCAGTAAGAAAACAACAAATGAAATCACACTTTCTAATTGCAGCAGTAAAAAAAATATCTGCAGACTTCCCAATTCTAAATGAAGCAAAAAGAGAGGTTCTAGAGGATTTAATGGACATTAAAAATGCAAAGAAAGTTTTAGATTCAATAAAATCGGGGGAAGTCAAACTTTCTTATGATGTAGTAAGAATCCCTTCACCTTTTGCATTAGGACTTTTACTTCAAGGTCACATGGACCTAATGAGAATAGAAGACAAACAAGAATTTCTTCAAAGGATGCATCAGGTTTACATTCAAGAAATTGCTAATAAGAGTAAAGTGGATTATTATGGAGATGTAAGCGAAATTTAGGAATATAAAAACTAATCTTTTTTTATCCCATATCTAATTTCCCAACCACTACCACCACAAGGAGCAATTTCCCAATCACTACTACAGCCACAACTGGCAGAATCAGTATATCCTCTTGGACTAATTCCTCTATGATATTCTTCTAGCGCCCTAGCAGTTACCTCAGCCCCTTTTCTGTTTTCCCACCTAGTCCTAGGAGAAACTTGTGAACTTCCTTTAACTTTATCAACCATAATAAATTAACTTAACCAAACTTTAAAAATCTTCCTTTTCCAAAACTCCTACTCCACTATTTCCCCTCTAAACCTTTTTTCAATCCCTCTCACTTCAAACCCCTTTCTCATTTCAGAACCCTCTTAAAAAACAAACACCATCAAAAGATTTATAAATAAGATATTCTTACCAGTAATATAAACTTACTGGAGGTTAAAAATGGAGAATATAGAAATAACAAGCATAAGCTCAAAAGGACAAGTAGTAATTCCATTAGGCTTAAGAAACAGACTTAAAATACACGAAGGAGAAAAATTTGTTATTATTGGTGAAGATAACACAATTATATTAAAAAAATTGGAAATGCCTTCGTTTAATGGAATAGATAAATTGCTCAAAAAAACAAGAGAATTTGTAAAACAAAAAGGATTAAAAGAAAAAGATATAGAGGAAGCAATAAGTAACACTAAGAAAAAATGAGAATAGTCTTGGACACTAATGTATTTATCTCAGGTATATTCTGGGAAGGTAACTTCTGCTCTCAGATTATAGATGGATGGAAAAGAGGGAGATTCCAATTAATAAGCTCTCTAAAAATTATTGATGAATTAATAGAAACTCTCAGAAATTTTAAGATTTCTATGAACGAAGACTTAATTAAAGAATGGAAAAACCTTATCATAGAAAACTCAATAATGATTAATCCGCTTACAACTATAAAGGTCGTAAAGGATGACCCAGAAGACGATAAATTTATAGAAGTAGCGATTGATGGGGAAGCAGATTTTATTATCAGCCAAGATAAACATCTACTCAAACTAAAAGAATATAATAAAATTAAAATTTTAAAACCAGAAGAAGCAGTTTTGATTCTTTAATTTTTTAGCTATCCTAAATCTTCCTTTTCCAAAACTCCTATAAACCTTAATTCTTACTAATTAAAATGACAAAATATCAATTAATAAATAAAGCAATTTTTTTCCCCGATAAAGGAATCTTAGCTATCGGAGATTTACATCTTGGATATGAATCTATGCTAAAAAAAGAAGGAATGGAAATACCCTTCAACCAACTAGAAGAGACTAAAAAAGAAATAAAAAAAATAATTCAAGAAATAAAAGAACAAAAACAGGTCATTAAAAAAATAATTCTTTTGGGAGATATAAAACATTTTTTCAAATTTGATAAATCGGAAAAATTTGAAGTAAGAGATTTTTTGAAGTTCTTAGAACAATATGTTTCCAGAGAAAAAATAATTTTAATTAAAGGAAACCATGAAAGATTTTTTCTAGACAACAAAGAGTACAAAGATTTTTACATAGAAGGAGATACCATCTTCACCCACGGAGATAAAATGTATCCAGAAATTTTAAATAAAAAAATAAAAACAATTGTAATCTCCCACATTCATCCAGCAATAACTTTAGAAGAAGGAGTAAAAAAAGAGAAGTACAAATGTTATTTAATAGGAAAATGGAAAAACAAAGAACTGTTCATCCTTCCGAGTTTCTTACCGATGATTGCTGGAACAGAAATTAACGAAGGCTATAAAGAAATTAAAGATTTTTCAATAATTTCCAAAGAAGAAATGAAAAGATTAATAGTATATGCCATAGGGGAAACAGGTTCCATTTTTGAATTCGGAAAATTAAAAAAGAACAGTTAATCGTAAACTTTAGATCTTTTGTCTATTTTCACTATTCCAAGTAAATTATCTCTATAATCAACTTCATAAAGTATACAAATGCTCCCAACCCGAACCCGATAGAAATTAGAAGACAATATTTTAACATCAGAAATAAATGGTTTTTCTTTAAGAATATTTATCTTGTCCAAAATCCTTCTGACTAAGATCTTATCGCAACCTTTTAAAAATTTTAATGCCTGATTTGAATAATCAACCTTGAACATCTAATCCCAACTCTTTTTTAACTTGTTCTTCAGAAAAAAGTTCACCATTCTCTTTTTCTCTTTTATAATCCTGGATAGAAATCAAATCGTCTCCAGAAAGGGTAATATCTTCTATTTTTTCTTGAATAACCCCAATTGCTTTTCTAATTAAAGCTAATTCGGTCAACACAAGAGAATCATTTTCCATATATCGAAGTAATTCTAAAACTATTTAAGTTTATTGGTGGGGAAACAGATTCCATTTTTGAATTTAATAAACTAAAGAATTTTAAGAATAACTAAAATTTAACTTGAACGTTTTTTCTTTCAGCTTCAGAAATTTGTAAATACTCTCTAGGCTTTTTCCCAAATAGTCCTGCAAACATCACTCCAGGGAAAGTTCTACATAAATCGTTGTAACTTAAAATTGAATCGTTATAAAATTGTCTAGCGTAAGCAACTTTATCTTCAGTTGAAGTCAATTCTCTTTGAAGTTCTAAGAAATTTGTATTTGCCTTTAAATCTGGATAACCTTCAGCAATAGCAAATAATCTTCCCAAAGCGCTTTCTAATCCTTTATCCGCTTTAACCTTTCCAACAAGGTCTTTAGCACCCATTAGTGCCTTTCTAGCTTCAGTAACGGCCTTAATTGCAGTAGTTTCGTGCTTCGCAAATCCTTTGACAGTCTCAATTAAATTAGGAATTAAATCCGCTCTTCTTTTAAGTTGAACATCTATTTGTGATAAAGAATTATCTATTCTATTTCCTAATATAGCAAATCTATTGAAGTATACAAAGAATACAATTACAACTAATACTAAAACTGAAATAAGAATCGTTAACCATACCATAAAAGAATAAAAAGAATTATATTTATAAACCTTACTGACTAAAAATAAATATGGTAACAGTAAATCAAGATACTTGTATTGGTTGTGGTTTGTGCGTTTCAATCTGTCCAGACGGATTTGAAATGAAAGACGGAAAAGCACACGCAAAAAAGAAAGCTGCATGTTCTAAAGACGCAGCAGAATCATGCCCAGTAGAGGCAATAAAATTATAAAAAACAAACCAAATTTTCTCACACAAAAAACTTTATTAACCTCAAAATATTCATAGAACAAATAAAGAGGAAAATGATAAAAACATTAATTTCTGATGCAGTAAGAACAAAGCAAAAAATAGATGTAAATTTACAAGAAGAAAAAGAGCACTTCGAAAATTCATCGAACAATAGAGAAATTTTTGAAGAAAAAAGAACTCTTCCAATAAAAAAAAGTAGTTCTGAAGTAATTGACCCAAATTCACTAATTAAATGGTTTTCTGAATTGGACAAAAATTCTGGTGCAATTGCTGGAGGAAAAGGCGCAAACCTTGCAGAGATTTATAATTTGGGTGTCCAAGTTCCGCCTGGTTTTGTTGTAACCGCTCAAGCCTATCAATATTTTTTAGAAAAAGCGGGAATAAGGGATAAGATAAGAGAACTCTTAGGAAGAATAAATTACGAAGACACAAAACAACTAGACCAAATAACCCAACAAATAAGAGCATTCATCGTTGACTCTAGATTCCCAAAAGACTTAGAAGAGGTGATTATCGAAGCTTACGAAACTCTCGGAGTTGATCTTCCTCAGAAAAACATGGCATTAGATATATTAAAAATGGCAACAGAACCAGTTTTCGTTGCAGTAAGAAGTTCAGCAACAGCGGAGGACCTCGCGGGAGCAAGCTTTGCAGGCCAACAAGATACATTCCTAAACGTAAAAGGAAACTCGGAATTATTAAAAAATATAAAAAAGTGTTTCGCATCTTTATTCACTTCAAGAGCAACATACTATCGAAATAAAAAAGGATTCAAACACGAAGATACTAGCTTAGCAGTAGTTATACAAAAAATGGTTGATTCCGAAAAATCAGGGGTAATCTTTTCAAAAGATCCATCATATAAAAATAATAACATAATTATAGAAGCTGTTTGGGGACTTGGAGAAGGAATCGTTTCTGGAACAGTAACCCCAGATAAATATGTTCTTTCTGAAAATTTAGAAATAATAGATAAAAAAATTTCAAATAAAAGACTAGCAATAACTAGAGATTCTTCAGGAGCAAAAGCAATAGTAAAATTAAAACCAGAGATTGCAAATGCTCAAGTTTTAAAGACACATGAAATAAGGAAATTGGGGGAGATAGCTCAAAAGTTAGAAGAACACTATTCAAAGCCACAAGATATTGAATTCGCAACCGACGGAGAAGAAATATACATTGTTCAGACAAGACCAATAACAACAATGGAAGGAAGAATTGGAAAAGAAGACATCAAAGAAATAAAGGGGGAACCAATTTTAACCGGATTAGCAGCATCACCAGGAATAGCCTCTGGAAAAGTAAAAATAATTGAAAACTTAGACGATTTAGACAAAGTAAATCAGGGGGACGTTTTAGTAACAAGAATGACCAACCCAGACATGGTGGTAACAATGCAAAAATCAGCCGCTATTGTAACAGACGAAGGAGGTCTAACCGCTCACGCCGCAATTGTATCGAGAGAGATGGGAATTGCGTGTGTTGTAGGAACAGATGAAGCAACGACACTTCTAAAAGAGGGGGAGATAATAACAGTCGATGGATTTTCAGGAAAAATTTACAAAGGTAAAACTGCAGAATCAGTCCAAAAAGAAGTTTTAGCAGTAACAGCAAAAACTAGAACAAAAATAAAAGTAACAGTAGATTTACCAAGTTTCGCAGAAAGAGCATCTAAAACCGGTTTAACAAGAGTAGGATTAACAAGAATTGAAGGAATAATTTCAGAATCAGGAAAGCATCCAAAATACTTTTTAGATAAAAACAAAATACAAGATTACGAAGAAATAATTTTTAAAGGAATTTCTGGAATTGCAAAATACTTTGAAGAAATTTGGGTTAGAACATCCGACATAAGAAGCGACGAATTCCAAAACCTCGAAGGCGCTCCAACTGAAAAAGAAGCAAATCCAATGTTAGGATTCCACGGAATAAGATACTCAATAAAATATCCAGAAATATTAAAAGCAGAATTAAACGCAATGAGCAGAATTGCAAAACAAGGTAAAAAAATAGGAATTCTTATGCCCCAGGTAATTTCCGTTGAAGAATTACAATTTGTAAAAAAAACATTAAAAGAAATGAACATCTCAAACTTAATCGTAGGAATCATGATTGAAACTCCTGCAGCAGTACAAATAATAAAAAGTTTATGTGATGAAGGAATTAGTTTCATCTCATTCGGAACAAACGACCTAACTCAATATTTACTCGCAGTAGACAGAGGAAATGAAGAAGTTCAAAATTTATACAATGAGATGCACCCCGCAGTTTTATACCAATTAGGATATGTAATCCGAGTTTGTAAAAGGGCGGGAGTCGAGACAAGCATTTGTGGGCAAGCAGGAAGCAAAAAAGAAATGGTAAAATTCTTAATTGAACAGGGAATAGATAGCATTAGCGTAAATGCAGACGCTGCAGAAGAAATATCGGATTATGTAGAGGAACTAGAAAAAGGAATCTTAAGGGAGAATGGAGAAGAACCTAGACAATACACACCTAAAGAAGAAATAGAAGAAAAGTTATCTAACCAATCAGAAGAAAAGGAACTTAAAACGGAAGAAGTTGAAGAATATACTCCAGAGGAAAGCAATGAAGAAGAGTTTAATACTCCAAACGAAATAACAGAAAATATTGAAAAGGCGATAGAAGAGACGGGAGAAGCTGTAGAAGAAATAATAGATGAACTTTCTCCAACAGAGGATGAAGAACTCTATCACCAAACACTAAAACAACCAAAAGACTTCACAGAAGACGAATTGCCAGAAATTAACGGAATTGACCATTTGAGAAAAGATAAAGAACTAGATATATTCTAATAAATCAAAGTAACAAAAATGGTAGGATTAAATGCGTCCTTTCAAAGAACAAGATATCAAAAACATTTTTAAATCAAAATAACATCTATAATTGATGGTAAAAAAGGTGGCGAAAAGGAAATCTTCAAAAAAGAAAGCCCATAACGAAGAGACAAAAAAAACCTCTCACCCAGAAGATAAAAAACTAGAAAGAGTTTTGGTAGAAAATTTTGTGATATTGCAAAAAGTAATGACTGACCTTTCCTTAAAATTAGATAAATTAACAACAAACATTTCTGACCTTTTAGAAATATTCGAAAAATCAGCAGAGACACTCGCAAAAAAAGATTTTAGAATGGAACAGAAAACAGAAGAAACAGAAAAAATTTTGGAAGGAATAAAAAATCTATCTGAGCAAAACAAAATAATAGCAAAAGGATTAACTTTAGTTCACGAGCATGAAAAATTAAAATATGAACCTTCGATAAATCAATACGAACCACCTCAAATGAATCAAATGGAAAGACCACCATTTCCAAATCCACAAAAAACGGGAGAATCTAACATTAGAAGATCAAGTTTAGATTTAGACGAATACCAGAGTTCAATTTCTTCAAAGTTAAAGCAACTTAAACCGCTTCCGAAGGAATAAAATGCTTAAGACGACTTCTCAAGAATTCAGAACATTTTTTCTATTAGAATTTACTAGTCAATTAATAAAAAATTCAACCCCCGAAGAAGTATTAAAATTAGAAACAATTGTTAATGAAGAAAAGAAACAAAAAGAAGAGAATAAAAAAGGAATACCTCAAAAAATAATCCTGCAAAGAAAAACGATTATACCTCCGAGAAAAATTGTACAATTTAAACAATTACCAAGACCCTTAACCTTCGGACTAAGAATGCAACCACTACCCCAAAGATTACAATATCTAAGACCAATTCCAAAAGAAGTAAATATTGAACTAGGAAAATTAAATGAATTGGTAAACGATTACGCAGTAACTGCAATAGAATGTGATGGACCAGGAAAAAATATTTTAGTTAGTGCTCCAAATTCAAGAGTAACAAACATTATATTAAATGAAGATGAAATAAAATCCATAATAGAAGAGTTCTCAAAAATATCTAGAATCCCGTTAGAAGAAGGTATATACAAAGTTGCAGCAGGTAGATTAATTTTATTGGCAGCGATTTCAGAAATAGTTGGAACAAAATTCATAATAAAAAAAATACCATTCATGCAACAAAATTTAATTCCGAGATAGTTTGCTCTTTTCAAAAAAACTCGGATAATGATAATTTTAAATTTAATAACGAGATATACGAGAACCCATTTCAGCAAAGCTAGAAACGCCGTAACTACTTTCTGAAAAAATTATCTTTCTGTTTAAAATAAATAAAAGAATAATTAAGATAAAAAACAGAGACCAAGAACCAATTATAACATAAGGCAGCCAATTTAAGAAATTAAAAGTATCACTACATGAAGGACAAGATGGTCCACCACAATCAATCCCCTCTTCATCAAAATTTTGAACCTTATCAAAACAGTAATCGCAATATCCAGTAAAGCTCGTAGAAATTAATGAAATATCTAATCTGTCTAAATCAGAAAAACCAGTGGAATCACGTTTAACTCTACTTAATAACTCATTTGTAGCCGAATCAAAAATTTCAACATAATCGCCTTCACACCATTTAATATTTTTAGCAACTACGGGGACAGTTAGTTCGCAACTTTTTCTTTCTGTTTTATCGTTAGCACAATTAGTGTTATCATTACAACTTCTTTCATTATACCCCTCCACAAAACTAGAACCGCTTAAAACATCATCCAAGTAATATTTCGCATTACAGTCGCTCCAATTTCCACAATTCCAATCAGGATAACAGCTACATTTTTTATCGGAAGGATAATTTCTTGTAACTCCACAATTATTTAAATCAATACAACCGTAAGGAATAGAGACACTATCTCCTTCAACACACTCAGTCCACTGACAATACCAATTAGGTTTACATTCTAACAAAGCACTCTTATTAACACTAATATCCCAAATTACTTTTTCTTGATTTCCTCCAAATAAAGCAAACAAACTAATAGATTTGTCGACATCAAATGATTCTGTCAAAGAACTTTTAGAAACCTCTTCTTTCACAAAATCCGAATTTCTAAACCATTGAAATTTAACCTCTCCATCATACTTTGTAGAAACCTTAAAATCTATTTTTTCTCCAGGAGCAACAATTAAATCTAATTTTTTAGGAAAATAATCCATGAAAAATCCAGGAATACACAAAGCGGTTTCGCTAGGTTTTAATAAACTAGTTCCACAATTATGTACCTCTTTACAAGTTCTATTCTTCGTCCCCTTAGAACACTCTTCCCATTGAGAACAAACCCACTCCTCTACACATTTACCACACACACCATTAAAACATTTTTGGTCATAATTACAATTTGTATAAGACCAAGCACCAAAGGCATTTCCAGAGGAGGAAGAAATACAAGTTCTGCTTCTACTTAAAAAATCAGATGCACATTCTTTTTGAATCTCCCCAAGAGTACACGCTTCGGAAGAAGGACATTTTGAATCAACACAAATAGTTCCAGAAACACAACTAAGATTTTGCCACTCACCCCATTCAAAACAACTATCCGCATCAT
>CAYLLQ010000005.1:0-9571 GCA_964384935.1 Candidatus Woesearchaeota archaeon
ATTAAATTAATTTTCCTCGTTGTTTCATTTCTATCTGCTCACCCCGTTTCTTTTCCAATAACATTAAAAACCCTTTAAACATTTTCAGAATAGGTGATTAGATGAAGTATCAAACTATTTTTCTCATGGGGCATTCGTCGAAGGCATTTAAAAAATGCCACCCCTCCGTACAGAGTGGAAAATCGAAAAAAACCTGGAGGTTGTTTTCATGAAACATAATTTAAAAATAACTTTAGTTCTTTTGGGAATGTTTTTATTAACCCAGTTTATTGGACTATATGTTGTAAATCATTATTCTACTACTAAAATAGTTCAAGGAGAATCATTCAATGTCTCTGCTCCATCTTTACCTTATGGTATGGAAACTCCTGCAGTAACAGAAGAAACGGATTATCTTAGTTTTTTTTATTCGCTATTAATTGCATTTGTATTAGCAATATCTCTTTTATTTCTTCTAACTCATTTTAATGCGAGATTTATTATCCGACTTTGGTTCTTACTGGTTGTAACGCTATCCCTTGGAATCGCTATAAATTCTTTTATTTCTTTTAGATACGCGTCGATTGTAGCACTTGGAATTGCTTTATCTTTAGCAATTATAAAAATATACCGACAAAATTTCTTAGTTCACAATTTAACCGAACTTTTAATCTATCCCGGTATAGCTGCAGTTTTTGTTCCAATCTTGAATTTGAAGACCATGATTATACTTTTGATTATCATTTCTATTTATGATATGTGGGCTGTTTGGAAATCCGGAATAATGCAAAAAATGGCAAAGTATCAAATACAAAAATTGAATATCTTTAGTGGGTTCTTCGTTCCATACGCGTCTAAAAAAGTTAAAGAAAAAATAAAACTATTACAACAAAAATACAAAGCTAAAAAGATTTCAAAGAAGAATATGGTAAAACAAAAAATAAAAGTAAACATTGCAATTCTTGGGGGAGGCGATGTAGTTTTCCCAATTCTAACTTCTGGAGTTATGCTTAAGACTTACGGATTTACAACACTTTTAGGAATAACTTTACCTTGGGCCTCAATTTTTGTAATCATCGGAGCAATGCTTGGATTGTTTAGTTTGTTCTTATTCTCTGAAAAGAAAAAATTTTATCCCGCAATGCCTTTTATTACAATAGGAATTTTCTTAGGAATGATAATTAATTGGTTTCTAATATAGAACAATTATTTTTTAGGCATTTTTTGGAGCGCCATATTTTTTAGCTGAGATATTTTTGTTCCTCTAAAAACGTCGTTACAATCAAAAACTCCTTCTGGAAGAATTAAAATTAAATCTCCTCCAGAACTGTATAAATCACTGCTGGTAGACTCTCTAAGGGCAAAAAGAGATCTTTCTATCGACTGTCCGATTGTTAAGCATGTTCTTTTATTCCAGAAATTTTTACCCTGTTCAACTTCGTTAATTTTTCTTTTAGCTCCAAGATAACTTAATGCAATTTCACTACCACTTCCAATTGAGGTATAAAAATCAGGAGCCAAGAATCTAGGTTCTATTCTTCCAAGTGGCCAGCAGGTATAAAATTCAGGAATTCCTCCAAATCTTGTAGCCAATAGAAATCCGTTATAATCCTCTGGCTGAATAATCTTCCCCCCCGTACGTCTCAATGTAACCTCTGCTAACTCTGGAAACTCTAATTTTTGATTTTGAATCAGATCCCCCTCCCCTCTTTTACGATGGTTTTCTTTGGATAATTCCACCCGCTCTTGAATAGAGATTTTTCCAGAAATAATTTCTTTAACTAATCCTCTGACAGCATCATCAATTACTCCTGCTCCTCCGAGAACAAATTCTCCTTCAGGCGAGACTGCAAATTTTCTTCCGTAACCTTTAATTCCACCACCTTTCCAAGTAGCTTGTTGGTCTGCGGCCATTATGACCCCTCTTGGAGAATAAATTCCGATTATTGTTGTCATCTTCTTCTTCATTTTTCCCTGTTTTTAAACTTTTCTTAGATATACTACTACAAAAAGGTAACATAATGGAAACATTTATAAATGAGAAATTCTCTGGATTAGAGTAGTAAATAAAACTTATACAAACAAAATGATAGTAAAACAAGAACTAATAAATAAAATCAAAGATTACTTTGGTTTGAATGTTTATGAAACAAAGGTTTGGTTAGCTTTGCTTTCTAAAGGTGTTGCGTCTGCAGGAGAGGTTGCTGAACTATCTAGAGTTCCAAGATCAAGAACTTACGATGTTTTAGAAGGTTTAGAGAAAAATGGGTTCGCAATAATCAAGTTAGGAAAGCCAGTAAAATACATTGGAGTAAAACCACACATGATTCTAGAAAAGATTAAAAATAATGTTAGAACAGATGCAGATGAAAAGGTTGCAAGTCTCTCAAAAATTAAAGACACTGTAGAATTCGAACAACTAGAAGAACTTTACAAAGAAGGAATTCATCCGATAAAGAGAGAAGAACTTTCAGCATCTTTAAGAGGAAAGTCAAATATCTCTGGATATCTAAAAGAGATTTTACAAAATGCTAAGGAAGAAGTAATAATCTGTACAACTGCCGATGAAGTTGCTTCAAAGAAAAATTTATTCAAACAAACATTCGAAACTTTAATTAAAAATAGCATCAAGATAGAAATGGCTTTATCTGGAGACGAAAAATTAATTAAAGATTTAGAAAAAATGTTGGAAGTAAAAATTAGACCAATAAAAATAGACACTAAATTTTTCATAATCGATAGAAAGGAAATTTTATTCTACATTTCTAAGGATGAAAAACAAGGAGATTCTGCAGTATGGGTAAACTCTGAATTTTTCTCTCAAGCTTTTGCCTCTTTATTCGATAAGGCAATAAAAGGAAAATTTTAAATTAATCTTTTTTAATTTCTAATTTCTCAACATACATTTCTCTAATCTTCTTTTTGTTTTTATCTTTCCAATCTTCAAGGTACTTTTTTAAATTTTTGTCAACTTTCTCTTTAGAAAATATTCTACCTTTTTTTTCAAAAGTATTTTTGTGTTCTGCTTTAAACTTTTTCACATTTTCAACATCCTCTTTTTTAGGACCCCCTCTAATTATCTCTTTCTTCGGTTTTACTACAAAAAATAGTTCGGCTTTTTTCTCTCCATTATAATTGAAACCGCTATTTTTTATCTCAAAAAGTTTTTTAATTTCCCCATCTAATTGTTTAGAAAATTTTAACAATTTACTTCCCGCAATATCTCCTTCCTGTTTATCTGTTTCTATTTCTATTCGAACAAATTCCGTCTTCTTTTTTTCCGCATCTTTTTTTATCTTGCCCAAATCTATTTCACTAATCTCAAAGTCTTGAATAGAAGGATTTTTAAGAAAATTTCTTGCAGCGATTTTAAACTTCTCAAATGTTTCTTCAGATAAAGCTGCTACAGCGTTCCTTTGCTTAAATGTCGGGTCAATAAGGATAATCGGAGAGTGAAGTTTAGAACTATTCAAATCCATTAAAATTTCAGCTCTATTTTTATAATCCTTTTCAATATCAATAACTAACTTCTCTTTAAGTTTTACAACCTCTTTTAAAAATTTCGTAAAACTTTTAAAATTAATTATTAATAATTCAATTGCATAACCAGAAAAGCCCATGACATACGATTCCGCCCCATAACACCCGTTTGCGTAACAAAATGCCTTAAGTATTTTTATTTCATCTAAGATTTTTTTATCTTTTATCTTCGTGTTAATATATTTTACATGTGAATAAGAAAGGTCTGTGATATTCTTAGATTCTTTTGGATTTTTGACCTTAATTACTGGAATCAACTCTAGAGAAAAGTGCGGGTTTGCCTTTATTCTGAAATAATCCCTTGATCCGTGAATTATCGTAACATCTTCTACACTTTTCAATAAATCTTTAGTTATTTCTGAAATTTTATCGTCGTACTTTTTATCAAATCTTAGAAAGACATCTACATCATAATTATCTTTTTTAATTAATGTTTTTTTTGCAAAACTTCCCCCAACAAAAACTTCTACTTTAATTTTATGTTTTTTTATTTTATATTTTAAATCTTTTAGAAAATTCTTTAAATATTTTTGAATGTAATCTATATCTTCTTTAGGCGGTTCTATTTTTTCCAGAACTTTTTTTAAAATTATTTTCGCATCTTTTACCATACTATTTTTAGATTAGCTGGCTTTTTATATTTATCAGATTTTTAGAATTTTACTTTCCAAGAAAATCTTCTTTGTCTAGGTCAACAGCACCCTTTATATCTTTCAAATTTCGTTTTAGAGTAGATGCTAAATCGATTATATACTTACCCTCTTCTAATTTGTAAATTAAAGGTCTATCTTTTTTAAATAAATTAACAATGTCTAACTCAAATTTACCCTCACCAGTAACTCGAACAGATTCAATATCTAAAATAACGGGTATAGTTTCCTCTACAATTCCGGCTATTTCTCTAATATCTTTTTCAATTGATTTTTTTTGTTCTTCAGGAATTTCAATTGGAGTTTCTCTTATCTTTGCTAACTGTTCATCTCTAATGTAAAAGAAGAAATGTCCATGACACTCTTGGCATCCCTCTAATAACTCTTTACTTCCCATAGGAATAATTCTAGAACATTTTACACATTGGTGAGCCATGAAATTTTAAGTTTACCAAACTATTTAATCTTTTCTCTAATTCAGAATATAATTTTAATAAAGTTAATATAGAATCTATTTATTCAAGAACATCTTGCTTCCAAACTTCCAGTTTGAATTGCGAATGCCCGGGCCCGTTTAGGTAATTGAAGCTGAGATTTTGCTTCTAGCCATTTTGATAATTTATCTCTTGCCCTTACAAGAACATTTTTTCTTGGAGGAAGATAATCTGTGGCCATTACAAAATGAGAGGTTGCTCTTGCTAATTGCCCGGAATAGAATAGGTCATTATTTTTATTGCCTGAAAGAAGATGAACCCCAATAGCTCCTCCAAAAAGATATCCGGGTACTTTGCCCCTTCCCTTATAGAATTCCGCATCAATATTTAAACATCCTTTTTCTATTGCCCTTTGTTCTGACTCCTCAGTTATCGTATTTGCTCTTTGTACAATATGACTAACGGTAAGAAACATAGTGGGAAGAACAATTTTGATTGGTATTGACATTTCTGGATTAGAAAGAACACCTAAGCTTTCTAAAATTGGAGCTACAGTCAATAGTTTATTTGCAAGATCCGCCTTTGTTCTACCGGTTGTCCAGTTGTAAGCATGCGCAACTCTATTTGCAAAATACATTACTGTTCTATCTACTGAATTGCATACAGTGTAAATCGGATTTTCCATTTTATTTTCTAGAATTCTAAGGCGATTCTTAACCATCACCTCTTTTAATTAATAAAACTTAACTTAAAAACTTTTCCACTTATTTATTCAAAAAAAGTTCAATTTTCTTCGGATTTCGTTTGATTTCCTTCACAACAGAAGCAGGACCGATAATTGTTATTGCTCCCATGTCTCCCCCAGAAAGCGCATTAATTAAACCACTTTTCATCTTTCCAAAGATTCCACTTTTTTCATCTCCAATAACTGCAAGCTCAATTCCCTTAAAATTTTTCACATGACCAATAATCGCCATTGTATCTCCAATCAATCTTGATTCTTCTTCGATCTTCAGCCTTCCCTGTAAAATCAAAATACTATTATCGAGGATAATATCTAGAATTTTTTTTATTCTTTCATTACTCCCCAAATCTTTTATCTCTGAATAAGGTAAAAACTGGATTGCAAATCCCTTTATGTTTCCGATTCCTCTTTTTTTACTCATTGTCTCTATTATATATGTTGTAAAATATACTTTTTAATTTTAACGATTATAAGTCCTTACTTAATCTGAAAATAGACTCATAAAATTCCTCTAAATTTTCTCCATACTTTGCGCTAATTCCCACAACTTCATATTCTGGAAATGCTGCCTCTATTTGTTTAATGTCTGACTTTTTCATATCAATTTTATTAGCCACAATTAAGACTGGTATTTTTCTAGCTACCAAGTTTCCAATAATAGTTATATTCACTTGATTATACGGGTTTTCTGTTGAATCTAGAACAACTACCACCATGTCCATATCGTCCAGCCATTTAATACTTTCAATAACTCCCTGAGTCGCTTCCTTAGCTCTTTTCTTAGCTTCTTTTCTATCCATCTTAAACTTCAAGAAATCTTCATAATCAATTCTTGTTGAAATTCCAGGTGTATCAATCATTTTTAGAGTCATTTTCTTCCCTTTGTATTCTATCTCGACCTTCTCCTTAAATTGAACATTTCTAGTTTCATGAGGGATTTTACTAACACTTCCGATTTCTTCACCTGTCCAGTCCTTGCAGATTCTATTAGCCAGGCTAGTTTTTCCAGCATTTGGGGGACCATAAAACCCTAGCTTTATGTCTTCTTTTCCCTTGAACATGTTAGAAAACATTCTCTTAAAAAAATTCTTTAAAATTGCTACCACCATAATATTTGTTTATCAGTGAGGTTTATTAAGTTTTTGTATCTTTTATCACTTATTTCTTGAAGAACATATCTCTGTTCTTTTGTAAATTTTGTGTCATCTGATTGAGTCTTGAAGGCATTCTTGAAAAAGGTTTTAAAGGTCGAATTCCACTCGGAATAATTGCCTTTGGAGGAATCTGCGGAACTTTTTGATTTAAGTCATTCACCTGTTGCGGAGTTTCTTCTTTACTTCTCTTTAACTTCTCTAATATTTTATTTATCGGAATTTCAAACATACCCGTTCTTTTTCCCGCATATTTTTTTAATGCGTAAGTAATTTGTTCCGAATCCCATCCAGACGAATCCAATTTCTTTGCAATTTCGAATTCAGAAAGCCCTTTCTTAGTAGAACTATCAATGTACAAAATTAAATTATACAAATTTGTTTGGTCTTTAAACAAGTAATTTTCATATCTCTTTCTATACCATTCTTGTAGAACAATATAAACTACTAAACCTAAAATTAGAACTAGGACTAAAACCAATAGAAGTAACGCCCACCGAATAGGCAAATTTCCGGTAACAATATTTACATTTATTACGGATAGTCTATCTATTCCCGGAGAAATAAATAGGGGTAATTCATTGAACAAAACATCTTCTGTTGTAAAGAACTCAATACTTCGTAAATTTTTTAAGGGGAAATACTCATAATCCGATTTTTCACTTTCCAAATAATTTTCTTTAAAGACCAATCCATCTAGTTTTTTTAAAATGAAGTATATTGAATAAGCTGGATCGGTTTTCTTTGTTACATCTATTTTGTAAAAGATTCCAATAGTTCTTTGAACATCGTCGTAAAATCCAGATATCTCTTGAAATGAAAGTTCTATTCCTAAATTCTCCTGGTCCCATCCGAGAATCGCTTCTTTGTATGCGGATTCATCTCCTGAAATTTCTTTACTCTGTTCTATTTCCCCCAAAACGCCTAAATTAATTAATTCTTCTGGAGTGTAAAAAGAAATGTTTCCGCCAATCTTTGAAACTTCTATCGCTGAAGGAACCTCTAAGTAAAATAATTCCGAAACAATTTTGTTATAATCTTCCTCTCTATACTGAGTCTTATATCGTTGTTCTAAGTCTTTTAATTTATTATTTATAATCTCAACTCCAATAACTTTAGTTAACTCTCTCTTTTGAAAATCATTTAATAAATTCAGTTGAGTTTGAACTTTACTAATTCCACTCTTTTTCTCATCCAGCATTTTTGCAATCATAGTTTTTGGATCCAAGACGCTAATACTAAAAGTTCTTGTAGAAACTTTATTCAATCCGTCTGTAACCTCAATTTCTAAGTTATATATTCCCGTGGCGTTATATGTATGTGTAACTTTATTTGTAGAAGTTCTCTCATCTTGGTTATCCCCGAATTTCCAGTAATATGTAGAGATAGTTGAACTTGAATTTGTTTTTACCTCGAATTCTGTTGGAAGTGCGGAAACCGTTAGAGTTGGACTTAAACTTAAAATTTCTGGAACTCTTTCCACACTTACTTTTTGAGTTATTATGTTACTATTTTCTAAAAGAAGATTAAATGTGTAATTTCCATATCGTGTGGGAACTTTAAATCCACCGTTGTTTAACAAAAATTTTCCAAAACCAGAATTAATCTTAGGAGAGCTTTCTGTTAACTCATAAAATAAATTAGCATTTGTATTTACTCCCCCCGTTTTATAAGATAGAGCTAAATTCTTAAGAGTAATTGTTTGACTTTTTCCAGATTTTATTTTTAGAGGAATAATACATCCTTGAGTACAGTCGGCTATACATCCCGAAGACTCACAATTTTCCGAATCGTAATTTGCAGATAAATAATCTAAAATTAAATCTGAAACGGTATTCTCATTTGGCAAACTATTTGTGATTGTTAAGTTTTCTACTGCTCCGAATTTTCTTCCTTCTGCGAAAATAGAATACGCTCCAGAAACGTCTAAAGACTCTCCATAAGTTCCACAACCATTCGCACTATCTTCATACCCTTTTGCTGTATAGTTTGTTGCCCCATCTGGCTCAATACAAACATAATATGCAGTTGGCTCTGTAACTAAAAATCCATTTTCACAAGAAATCTCTCCCCCGTTCATAGATGCAGAAGGCAAGTCACAGGAAGTTCCTTGAACTAAATAACCATACGAATCTTTTAGATACATCTTAATCTTTGATTCTGCTCCAACCTTTTTTACCCACGCCCCCAATTTAAAACCAGGGGATTCTGTTAAATTTATCTGTTCACAATAAGGCGAACCTTGCTCAAGATTTATTTCGCTTCCCCTTGCAGTATCATAACAGCCATAACTTTTCAAACTACACGAACCAGTTGTGTTTTTTGTATTTCCTTTTTCGTAAGTTCCGTCGTTTAAGAAATCTACCTTTAATTGATTGTAACAATCCGCTCCAGCATCGCTTTCAATTTCTAAACCAGAAAAAGTAACTTCTTTTACTTTTCCCGTCAAATTAAAACCAATTAATATTTCTTGACCTAAATTAAGGCTCTTTGTTTTTGTTACTTCTGGATTTGAAGAGGAATATGCCACATCGCAACTAGAGGGAATACAAGTGTAAGAATAAGCTGTTTGGTTTTTTAATAATTTTAATAACTGAATTGAATTTCCGCTAGAATCTTTTAATAATTTCCCTCCGTCTTCATTCACAAAACTAATATTCACCCATCCGTTTATTGTTTTTCCAGGACCGTAATCTGATTGCAATTGGTGAGTAATGTTACCAACAGAAAAACTTGCAGAGATGAAACTCATTAATAGAATACTTACAAATAGAATCACCAACTTCCTCATAACTAGTTTAACAAAAAACTATTTAAATACCTTATTATTAAAATGAATATGAAAATGAGGGGAAATTTTTCTTAAAATGAAAATCGAGCTGAACATAGAGAAGAAATATGCTTTTGGAATTATTGCAACAATTTTAATTTTTGGGGGAATCATCGGAGTATACGCAGCTTGGAATCCCGCAAAAACAATGTTTCATTCTGCAGACGATGTTAAAGTAAATATTGGTGGAACAGATTATAGTTTACAAGAAGCAATTAGTGATGGAAAGATTGGTGGAGGAG
>CAYLLQ010000005.1:9671-11055 GCA_964384935.1 Candidatus Woesearchaeota archaeon
ACAACTTCATCAACATCTTTGTAAGCTTCAGGTGCTTCTTCAGCTAAACTTTTTATGCTCCCTGATTCAACTAAAATTCCTTTTGAAGCCAATTCTTTTTGAACTTGTTCGCCTGTTCTGTTTCTCATTGCTTCTCCTCTAGACATAACTCTCCCCGCTCCGTGTGCAGTTGAACCCCAAGAAATTTCCTCTGCCTTTTTTGTTCCGACTAAAACATACGACGCTGTTCCCATAGAACCCGGAATTAAAACCGGTTGCCCCGTTTTCAAGTAATCTTTCGGCAGCTCCTTTCTTCCTGGACCAAAACTTCTTGTTGCACCCTTTCTCATAACCAAAACTTCTCTCTCCTTTCCATCCACTTTATGTTTCTCAAATTTAGCAATATTATGACACACATCATAAACAACATCTATTTTTATTTTAGGAAAATACTTTTTCAAATCTTCTCTCACCCAATGAGTGATTAGTTGTTTATTCGCTAAAGCAAAATTTGCAGCGCAAGCCATAGCCGACAAATATTTTTTACCTAACTCGGATTTTATCGGAGCATTAACTAACTCCCTGTCCTGTTCGGGAGAGCCGTATTTTTCTTCCATACTTTTAATGTAATCCGAAGCAACCTGGTGTCCGAGTCCTCGTGAACCACAATGAACCATGATTGTTATCTGTCCTTTTTTCAATCCGAAAACTCTTGCAATTTTCTCATCAAATATTTTATCAACAACCTGAATTTCTAAAAAATGATTTCCAGCTCCCAACGTTCCCAATTGCCCAATCCCTCTAGATTTTGCCCTATCCGAAACATCTTTGGGATTTGCATTAGGCAACTTTCCAGATTCTTCAGTATGCTCGTAATCTTCTTTAACACCATACCCTTTTTTCACTGCCCATTGAACTCCTCCAATCAAAACTTCGTCTAACTCTTTTCTTGGAATGTTGAACTTGCTTCCTCTTCCAACACCAGAAGGAATCATTCTAAACAGAGAATGTAAAACTTCTTTTTCCTTTCCTTTCAAGTCTTTTGCATTCAAATTTGTTTTTAGTAAACGGACGCTACAATTCACATCGTACCCAATTTCTCCCGGGCTAACAACACCTTTATCTAAATCCATCGCTGAAACTCCTCCAATACATGCCCCATATCCTTCGTGAGCATCTGGACATACAACTACTGGACTCAAAACTCCTTTGAGTGAGGCCATATTCATTGCCTGAGTTAGAGTCTTATCCCTTTTTATTTTTTCAAGAAGTTTCTCACTCGCAAAAATTCTCCCCGGAACAAGCATTTTTCCTTCTTTTGGAATTTCCCATTCTAGTTCAGATATTTTTTTTAATTTCATATTTATAGAATAAATTTAGTTTTTATTAAACTATCGAAAGGGGG
>CAYLLQ010000005.1:11155-13468 GCA_964384935.1 Candidatus Woesearchaeota archaeon
ACTTTTTTGTCTCTACCAATAATCTTCGCTATGCTTCTTCAAATGATTTACAATCTTACTGATACCTTCTGGGTAGGGCGTTTAGGAGCAACTGCCGTTGCTGCAGTTTCATTAAGCTGGCCAGTTTTATTTTTAATAACCTCTTTCGGAGGAGGACTCGCTGTAGCTGGAACAATTTTAGTCTCTCAATATCAAGGAAGCGGAAATAAACAAAAAGTAAATTTTATCTCCTCACAAACAATTTCTATAATGTTTTTTATTTCATTAGTTTTAGGAGCAATAGGTTATTTTGTATCGAATTTTTTAATTCAACTTATGGGAACCTCCCCAGATGTTATTCCAGATGCTGTTAAGTATTTACAAATTTCTTTTTTGGGTTTAGTCTTTTCCTATATCTATTTTAATTTTCAATCACTAATGCGAGGAGTCGGAGAAGTTAAAATCCCCCTGTACATTGTAATCGGAAGCGTTTTACTTAATTTTGTTTTAGACCCGATTTTCATTCTCGGCTGGAAAATGGTTCCACAATTTGGAGTTGCTGGTGCTGCCTGGACAACAATTATTTCTCAAGCAATTTCCTCTTGTATTGGTTTATTTATTTTAATAAAAGGCAACAGAGGAATAAAGATGCATCTCTCCGATTTGAAACCTCAATTCGGAACATTCAAAAAAATGTTTTCACTTGGTTTACCCTCGGCAATTGGTCAATCAGTTCGTTCTGTAAACATGTTAGTAATAGTTTTCTTAGTCGCAAGTTTCGGAACAGTTTCTATTGCTGCATTTGGTTTGGGAATTAGAATACTTAGTTTAATTATTGTTCCAGCCGTAGGTTTCTCAATGGCAATCTCAACAATGGTCGGTCAAAATCTTGGAGCAAAGAAATTAGACAGAGCAGAAAAAATTTCTAAATCTGGAATGTGGATTGCATTTGTTGTACTAACTCTCTTAGGAGTCTTGATTTTTATCTTCGCAAAAAGTTTAGCAAGTGTTTTTGTTCCAGGAGAGACAGAAGTAATTCTAGAAAGCGCATATTTTATTAGAGTTATGGCTTTAACTTTCGGCTTCGTAGGATTACAAATGGCAATAATGGGAACACTCAACGGTTCTGGGAGCACTGGTGTTTCAATGGTTATGTCGATTGTATCTTTAGTCTCTTTATTTGCATTCGCATTAATCTTTTCAAAATTTACTTCACTCGGAATTAGAGGAATCTGGTGGTCTTATCCTCTTTCAAATATATTAACTGGAATTGTTTCACTTGTATGGATTAGCAATGGAAAATGGAAACATAAAAAATTATTGGCAGATTAATCAAACATCCAGAACAACCTGACAGATAAATTTGTTCCCTTTCTTTTTAACAAACATCCCATTGTAGGTAACTGCTTTAACTTTATTAGAAATATTGTAATTCTTGATGTTGTCACCCAAAACAACAGCATTTAATTCGTTGTTCTCTATTTCTATACTTTTTATCCTAGAAAAAATAAACCCTTCAGAATCAAGTAAATATAAAAATTCCTCTAGAAACTCGTAAAGCAATTTCTCTTTATCTTTTCCAGAAACTTCTATTACCCTTTCTTCCTCTCCAGCAATTTTAACTCCTGGAGCAATCGTCTCTTTTAATGCCAGCGCAGAATTTTCAAAAGCTTCCTCTAAATTTTTTCCATCCGCCTGAAATTTTACATCCGCAGTGTGTTCGAGGAATTTGAAACTCATTTTACCCAACAGAACATTTTTATTTGTCTTGGTTTGTAATTTTCTAAGTTTGCAGCTATTACTACTGCCTGAGCATAGACATCTTTTTCCACATACTTTTCCATACCACAGATATCCTGAAGGTTACAAATGTTTGCAATACATTCTAGATAAGAAGGAGTTCGCGTTATAATAGTATTATTCACTTCAGAGGGAAATTTTGGGTTCCCCCATTTTACCGGAAGTTCTGAAGAATCAATGTTTAGTATGTCTGTTCTTAATTGATCATTTAGTTCTATCTCTCTAAGAATGGAAATTTGGGCATCATAGATTTTAGGCGAATCGTCTTTTTTTAGTATGTATCCTTTGTTAATTACTACCAACAAAACTCCAGTTATCAGTAAGATTGCTACGAACGCTTCAACAACTCTTATCCAACCTCTTTTATTATTCATCATTTTGTTTTATTTTTGTTGAAGCTTACGATTTCATAGGAGGAATTTGGAAATCGTCCTTCCGCACTTTGAGGAGATTCAAAAAGAACCAGGGGGTTCTTTTTAGCTTCAACAACTCTTATCCAACCTCTTTTATTATTCATCATTTTGTTTTATTTTT
>CAYLLQ010000005.1:13568-20928 GCA_964384935.1 Candidatus Woesearchaeota archaeon
GGTTCTTTTTAGCTTCAACAACTCTTATCCAACCTCTTTTATTATTCATCATTTTACTCACCACACACGAATTTTAATTGACCCTGCTTGAATCTCCGCATCTAAGTTATAATATTGAACGGGAATTTCATCTATATAAACATTCCCGGAAACTTGTTGAAATCCTCTTTGAATTTCCTCCCCCGTACTATTAACAAATAAAATTCCAAACTCATTGTTTTCTGAAACACCCAACTCCTTTTTAAGAAGAGTATAATTTTCATCATACTCCGCAAGTAAATTCAGCAAGCCATCTTCAAAAATATATCTATCTGTTCTAGTTGCTCCAAGAGTATAGTTGTCTGAAGATAATACTTCACAATTAGAATCTGGAGAGGTTTGCGCATCAACAAAATTCGGAGAACTAAAAATCTTAAAGAATTTTTTACCAAAAGGAGCTATTTGTATTTTTTTATCGCTATCAAAGGAGAAACCACTCACCAATACATTTTCTTCATCCTTTACCTTTACGCTATTATTAAATGGATTGTCTATTATAAAACAACTAGCGGCATAAGCTGTTTCATTTTTTACTTTTATTGAAGTAACACTTAAGTTAGAATTTAATTTTTCAAATAAATTTAGTTTCAACAAATCTAATTCTAATTGTTTATCTCCTCTTTGTTTTACTGCCGGATTCAAAACATTTAAAATAAAAAATAAGAATGTAACAAAGACAACAAAGGACAAGATTAAACCCACGTGTGATCCCCCTTTATCTAGTAAAAGATTATTTTTACGCATATTCGTTTATCCTAAGAAAAGATTAGCACTTGCAGAAATAAGGAATGCCATCAGCATTAACGCAAGTGAATGTTTAATTCCATTCTTAATGTTACCCTCCGCTAATTTTCCAATTGTTAGTCCACTAAAAAATCCTTGAATAAGTAACAAATATAAAAATGCATTTGCAATTCCTTGTGGGTCTATCTCTCCTCCTCCGCCTCCACCACCAAGAAGCCCGGTTTCTCCTAACTGTCCGCCAAGTCCAGAGACCATCGGAATTATTTTGAATTGCATAACCATAACAATAATAATGAATACAAAAAAGATAATATACCCTTGAACAACAAGCGTAGATACCGAAGCCATTTGCTCTTTTTTCAATTTATCTGTAAGACTAACCGACCCAGCAACAGATTCTAAAATTTCTCCAATATCTCCTCCAGCTTTTTCCGCCTGACCAATTAGAGTAAGTGATCTAGAAATACTCTTATTTCCCACATCTTTAGAGAAAACATGCAACGCCCGACTCAAAGGAATTCCCAGTAAAATTTGACTTGCCAATTTATTTATATGCGGAGTTAAAACACCATACTGTTTATCTCTAAGATTTATTACGCTCTTACTTACTGGAGTCCCTGCCTTAACGCTTTCCACAAGATTTCTAGAGAACTCTAAAAACATTTCTTCCTTTTCTGTATTGTCATTTGCTTCTTTAATCAATGAATATGCAAATGGAGAGATTATAACAAAAACTCCTACCCCCAAAATAAAAATTTTAACATTTCCTGAGAATAAAAGCGCCAAAGCTAAAATTAAGATTCCTATACCTGAAAGTATAATATGTATTTTTTTAAATTCCATTATTCACCCACAGTTGCACTTCTGATATGTAAAAATATCAAGAATGCGAAATTTATTAATGAGACCCCTAAAGACATTACTAATGAAATCATATTTGAACTTAAACCAACACCAATTCCACTAATTTGCATCATAATTAACAAAAGCATAAGAATCATAGGTGCAGCTATAACAACACTAATGTAAATGTCCATAAATGTTTCTGCAGTTTTAGCATATTTTTCTTTTTCAAGTCGGTAATCCAACATCAAACTCTCCGCTCTTTTTTCAAAAAATCCAGGTAAGTCTCCTCCAGAAGTTATAGTTGTAGCCAACCCATTTAATAATTCTGATAATTTTGCACTCGGACCATTAAAAGCGGTCAATCTTAGAGCACTAACCAAACTGTATCCTTGCAAATTAATTTGATTCAACAATTTAACAAACTGTTTAGAAATATTTGGATAGTCTCCAGTAATCACTAAGATATTAAAAATTCTAGTAGGGTCTACCATCGACCCAGAAACCGCAGACATATGAATTGTTGCAAAAGGTATTTCTTGATCTATTTTTGCTTGGTTTCCTTTTTTTTCGAGAGTAGGATAAAAATACAAAAATACGAAAGTTAGCAAAGGAAAAACAATCAACATCCAAAATATTTTCGCCAATCTAGGTAAAATCTCATCGGTAGATTTTGTTATAAAAGGAACCTGAACTCCGAAATTGAAAAATAAAAAGAATACCACGACTACTACCGAAATAATAAAAGAAATCAATGTCGTTAGAAAAGTCATAGATAAATATGTTCTTGGTAAAATTTCTAAATTACTTTTAACAATATCCCATTTCATGGTCTTAAAAAAATGTTCTTTGATTAAATCATTTGAAACATTAAAGAAAATCTTATTCGAGAATTTCAAGTATGAGCTTGGTTTACGAATAGATTTCACCTCTTCTTTTTTTTCTTTTTGTTTTAATCTACGAAGAGTTACTTTTTCTAAATCTGAAAGTTCAAATTCATCCAAATTGGCCTTTCCACTAAACTTCATTTCACCAGAATTTTGTTTAGAAACCTTTCCTATTCTTTTAATGTCCTCTTTGGAAACGGAAACTTCTGTATTCTTTTCCATCGGACGAATTAATGATGTTTCTCCCAAAAGCTCCCCTAACTTAAGATTTGTTTTTTTCAAATATGCTTTTAACTCTTGAATCTCGGATGTTGCTATTTTAGTTTCTTCTGAATTTTTAGAACCGTGCAACTCTCTAAAGAAAAGTTTCATTTCCCCAATTATCCTTTTTTCTAAATTGATTAATTCCTTTAGGCGTTGACTTTTTTCGTTCATCTAATCGCCTCTTCAATTTTTTCTTGAATTTCTTTCATATGATCTTTTATTTCTTTAAATTTCTGAAAATCCTTTTCTTCGATTGCTTTGTTAAGTTTTTCTGAGGACTCGTCTAAGCTATCAATTAATTGTTTAATGAAATCAACATCTTCCTCAAGTGAGAGAGTTGCCCTCGATTTATCACCTAATTGAACCATCTACTAAATAAAGAAATTGTGTTATTAAATATTGTGATATTTGCCCCGAATAATAAATAAGACATTTTAACTACAAATATAATCTAATCACAAACAAATTATTCATAGGCATTCACTTTCTTCTTTTCTTATTTGCTTTTTTATTAGAAACAGTTCTTGGAATATTTTCTTTCTTTCCTTTCATCCAGAAATATCCCCCCACCAAACCAATTAATATTAAAACAATTCCAAGCCAAAGTTGCCAATTGAAAGGAGTTGCTCCCGGAGAGAATGAGACGTTTGAAGTCTGAAAGTTAGAAAAAATTAAAATTGCTCCACCAATTATTCCTAGGATTGATGCGGTTGCCGATGCTCTTTCTAGTCTAGATTGTGGAACAGACGTAGATTTGTTATCTCTACTCGAATTAACATAAACCCCTTTAGCAGAATCTATCTCATACCCCTTTGTAGGGATATATTTTACTCTAAAATTTAATTCTTTAGCAATTTTTCCAGTAAGTTGATGCCAAGATGGGTTATCTGTAACTAATGTTTTTAGAGTATTCCAATATGCATCATAAGAGGTGGGCGTTTTTGTGTTTCTAGTTCTTTGCAGAACAGTATTCCCTTCAATTTTACCCGTATTAGCATCTCTTTGTACAACATGAGAAAATTTAGGTAAGTGAGATAAAAAAAGATATATATCCTTGGGAGAAGGTTCTGCACTAGGAGCTCCATCAAGTCTTATATGTGTATGAAGATTGCTATATGGTCCATGGCTTTTTTTGAAAACCTCCTCTGCTTTTTTTGGATCAAAACTAACCCCCTGAGCGTTAACTGGAAAATCAGATATATCTGTTAATTCTAAATCGGGGGAATGCAAATATATATGTTCTCCATCGGGCCGTTCACTTTCTATTATTTTTTTAGGACTTCTTTTCATATTTTTATCCCCGCTTCTTTAAACTTTTTGGATTAAATCTCGCCCAAAGAGTATTATCTACATACTTCCCATTTTTTAAAGCGTCTTTTTTTAATACTCCTTCGAGTTTAAAGCCCGTTCTCTTGAGAACACCTTGGGACGCTTTGTTATATGAGCGAGTTTGAGCAATAATCTTTACCCATTTATATTTTTTAAAGGCATATTTTACCACTAAATTTACTGCTTTAGTCATTATCCCTCTCCCTCTAAATTTTGGATGCAACCAAATATGTATTCGTCCCCGATGGTCTTGAGGATTAAAATTTTGGAACTGAAGTATAACTGAACCAGCATATTCTCCTCCAATTTCAATAGCAAAAGGTTCTCCTATTTTTTTCTTTCCTTGATTAATATAATCTTGAATATCTTTTTTTGCTTCAGCAATATTCTTCGGAGGGTGTGAAAAACCAAGTTGAGAAAGTTTATCTTGGGTTATTTCATAATACTTTTGTGCATCAGATATTTTTAAAGGCCTTAAAATAAACTCTTTTGTTTTTATAATTACCATTTTATTCCAATCCAAATTCTTTTAATGTCTTTTCTGGATTCTTGTAATATTCATTAATTACTTCCTGAACTTTCTTAAAACCAAAAATCTTTTTCTGATACATTGTGTATAAAAGATTGACCCGTCTTCTAAATTCTAAATCTAAAGTTTCTTTACTCAATCCGTATCTTTTCATTATCTTTTCAAATATTTTACTGTCTTTTTTAAAATAGAATCTGTCCTCCGCAGGATTCCAAGTGAACGGAGTATTTGTCAAGGCAACCCCCTCATTTGTTACATTTACTATTTCAACAATTTCTCTTAATTTTCTGGTTTCTCTTTTATTGACTATTGCATGAGTCATAATACAAACACAATCTAAAATATTTACCAAAGTAGGAGATAATTCAATTGGTGGGCTTTCAAGTCTTTTTATTACTGTATCTACTGAGTCTGCGTGGATTGTTCCAATAGAAGAATGTCCAGAAGCCATACCCTGAAATAAAACGTACGCTTCTTTACCTCTAACTTCCCCAACAATTACATAATCTGGATTCTGTCTAAAAGAACTTCTAAGCAGAGTGAACAAATCCACCTCTCCCGTATTTCTTACTCCTGTAGCACCCCGTACAACACTTGGAAGCCAGTTTTCTCTAGGAAGGTTCAACTCTCTAGTATCTTCAATCGAAACAACTCTCGATTCTGGAGGGATAAAAAATGAAATTGCATTTAATAAAGTAGTTTTACCCGAAGCAGTTCCACCCGAGATTAAAATATTCATTTTGTATTCTATTAACAGCCAAAAATAAGCAAGCATCTCGGGACTTAAGGTATTAAACGAAATCAACTGAGGAGGAGTCCAAGGAGTCTTAGTAAATTTTCTAATTGTAAAAGTTGGTCCTCTACTAGTAATATCCGAAGTATAAGTAGCATTGACTCTTGACCCGTCTGGTAAACTACTATCCAAAATTGGCTGAGCGTAAGAAATATATCTACCACTTCTTTGAGCGACCTTCTCTACAAAACTGGTCAACTCCTCTGTTGTAGGAAAAAGAACATTTGTTTTCAAATTACGATATTTTCTATGAACAATATACACCGGAGTTTTAATTCCATTACACTCTATATCTTCCACGAAATAATCACGAAGTAGGGGATCCGTTCTATTATATCCAATAAAATCCCTAACTAAATAATAAAATATTTTTCTATAGCTTTCGTAAGAGATATTCAAATCAAGTTCAATTAAAAAAAGTTTAAACCTATTATCAATATATCTCAAAAGTTTTCCTTGGTCCTGATCTATTACTTCTTCAGAACTAATCATCTCTCTCATAGCGAAGATAATTTGTTTTTTGTATTCTTTTTCTTCTTCACTCAAAATAGGTTCTTCAACATCGTAAATTACTTCAGAAATTTTAGGATTCCAATAAATATGGGCAAATGAAAAGGGGGAGAGTAACGGATATCTAACATTAATTTGTGTTTTTTCCTTAAACTCTTTTAATTTTGGAAAAATAGGATTAAAATTAAGTTCAGGAATAGGATACGATTTCACGTCGAATTTTGGATTTGTCATTTTATGCAATATTTAAGTTGATTAAAATCTTGTCTCCATCAACCCCCTTATTTTCTATTGAGAATTTGTACGGGTTTGGTGCTTTGTTCAATAATTTTTCTGTGTCATCTTGCCCATTAAAAGTTAAGTTATATCCTGCACTATAGTTTGTAGTGATGGTAACTTTGTTTATTCCAGAGTATTGCTCTGTTAAAATAATTACATTATCTCTTTCTCTTTTTTGTCCAGGTTCACTATAAACGGAACTGCTCTCCATCTCGAAAATTATTAAATCTCCCTTAGGATCTATTTTTAATACACCCTTTTTGATATTCAAATCTATTACTCTAACATTCCCCGAAGTTCCAATTGAGGAAATAATTGAATTAATGTCCTGCAACATTTCTACCGACTGGTCTAAAAGAGATTTATCTTGAATTTCTTCTATCTTTGGTTTGATAAATGTAAGTGCAGCACCAATTAAAGCAAATGCAATTAACGTGTAAACAACTGTTTCTATCCAAACCTGACCAGATTTATTCTTTTTCATTTTCACCACTCTTGCTAATTAAATACAGAAACAAGTTTATAAATTTGTTGACTCAAAAAAATGTTCGACAGTCATCTACCGATGAGATACTATCTGAGATATCGCAAGTATTTCCTCCAATAACTGGAGCTATTTCTATCGTATCAATTGTGGATAAAGAAGTAGCGCTAAGGTTAACACTGTATGTTTTACCAGAGTTTGCTTCTGGAAGATTCAATATTGAATTATAGTTACCATTCAAAGGTTTAGCAAAGGGATATGCCGTTTTACTATCTATCTTGAAAGTTTTTATTTCCCCTGCCCCTGAAAGAGTAACGATTATTTCACTAACATTTATGTCTCCCAACTTTATTGAAAAGTCCAATTGATTATTTGTTTTATTTAAGCAGGTATACTGATTATTCAGCGTTATTTTTTCTAAATTTCCAGAACAGGATTTTACTCCGCTTAATTCATCTTCAACAACTCCAGTAATAAGATTCCAAACTATTGCAGTTAATCCGATAACTAAAGCAACCATTAAGATTACTCCAACAACTGCAGAAACACCTTTTTTATTTTTTATTATCATTTTATTTATTTGTGTTGAAGCTTGCGATTTCGTAAGAGGCATTTGGAAATCGCCGCTCCGCAATTTGAGGAGATTCAAAAAGAACCAG
>CAYLLQ010000006.1:0-10642 GCA_964384935.1 Candidatus Woesearchaeota archaeon
GCATAGATGTATTCGCAGCACTATTTATTACCTATGGAGTTTATAAAATTGGAGAGTGGATACTCCAAGAAAAAAAGTTGTATTAGTTAATATACAAAAAGATATGGAAATAAATTTTATTCTTTCATTTCTTTAGGAATAGTAAAAAATATCCAAGCAACTGAATAAAACTGAATACAAATGCATGAATAAAAAAAAATTTAGGCCCAAATTAAGAGCTATTTATTTCTGGACAACGATTAAAGAAGAAAACATATTTAAAATGCCAATTACTTTAAACGGAGATCATGAAAGGAAAATTTTTTAGTATTATAATACCTGCTTATAACGAAGAAAAGTACATTGGGAAAGCTATAAAGAATATTCTTTTACTAGACTATCCGAAAGAAAAATTTGAAGTGATTATTATTGAAAATGGTTCAACAGATAAAACCTACGAAAAAGTAAAAAAATTTACTAATCATAATATAAAAGTGTTTCGTAATAAAGAAAAAGGTATATCTAAAGCACGTAATATGGGAGCCATGAAATCCTCAAGTAAAGCAGAATGGCTCGTATTCTTAGATGCAGATGTTCTTATAAAAAAAGAATTTCTCAAAGAACTGAATAATTTTTTAAACAAGAAAAGAACAGAATATGTCATTGGGACTACAGAAATTTATCCAATAAAAAAAAGCACACGACACCTTCTTTGGTTCAAATATCATAATTTGGTCCATAAATTATTTCATCTTTCTCTCTCTATACAAATTGTTAAAAAAGAATTTTTTAAAAAAGTTAAATATGATAAAAATCTAAAATTTTCAGAGGATATAATGTTAATAAATAAAATGGAAAAGTATGGCAAATTCTTCTACATGCCAACCAAGAATGTTGAAATATCAACGCGAAGATTCGATAAAGAAGGGGGACATTTAAAAGTATTACTGAAATGGGGCTACATGAATAGTCTTCCTTATAAAATAAAAATTAAAAAAAGTTACAAAGATGTAAGAGAATGATAACCCTGAACAATGTTATTAATTTTTTAGAAATTTATCCCGCACTCACATACGAATTCTTTTTTTTAGGTTCTTTTTTTGAAACCTTAATCGGTCCAGGATTTTTCATATATGGGGAGGTTATATTCTTGGCGGGAGCAATTCTTGCAGGAACAGGAGCGTTAAATATTTGGCTTGTTTCAATTGCGTGTATTTCCGGGGGAATAGCAGGAGATAACTTAAGTTTTATAATTGGGAGAAAATATGGAGAAAAGGCGATATTAAAATTTGTTAATGAAAAGAATAAAGTGTTTAATGAAAAAAATTATTCAAAAGGAAAAACATTTTTTAATAGATATGGAGCAAAATCTCTATTTCTTGCTAGATTTTTTGGGCCACTTTCTTGGATAACCCCCTTTATTGCAGGAATCAGTGAAATTCAATATAGAAAATTCTTCTTATATAACAGTCTGGGAGTAATATTTGGAATTGGACAATTTCTAGTAATTGGTTATTTCTTCGGATTTTCATATATCCTATTTTTAAAAAAGATAGAAAAATATGTATTAATAATAGTCATCTTAATTGTAATCTTTTTTATACTATATATTTTTAAAGAAAAAGAAATATTTAAAACATATTTAAGCAAGGTAAAAATTCACCAAACTAAATTAAATAAAATACAAAAATGAAAGTTATAACAATTATCAATAAGATCTTTTTAATATCCTTCTTTATTTTGGGGATAATTATAATTTTCTTTGATTTAAATTCTAAATTAACATGGATAACTGCATTTGGATCTTTTTTAACATCCTTTACGTTGGGGATATTTTTAAAAAATAGGGGAATCGATGAAAAATATATGATTTTAATAAATATTGGATTGATTTTAGGAATATTAGGAGAAATTTGGTTTTATTATCACGGAGTAATATATTATGATAAATTCCTCCACTTTACAATAGGCATGATTATTACAATAATTGTCTATTATGATTACTTTAAAAATTTAAAGGTAAGCAAATTACATGTTTTTTTTACGGTACTAGGAATGTTGGCCGGATGGGAAATATTCGAGTATATAATGAAAATATCTTTCAACTTTCCAATGATGGGAGTTTTAAGCAATGGGGTAATGATTCAGTCCCCCCTAGATGACACAATGTATGATCTAGTTTTTGGTGCTCTTGGATCATTATCTTACTTATTGTTCAAAAACCCATAAAGCATTCAAACTAAAATAATAAAGAAAACTCCAACAAGATGGAAATTAAAAAAATCATTATGATTCTACTTAAATAGTTCAAATATAAAACGGATACGCAGAATAGCAAAAAAACTAATTCCTCTTTAATTTAACCATAAGTAATTGAGATACTTCCTTAATTTTTTATTATACCCAAGAATTAAATCAAAAACGATACAAAAGATAATTAACGATAAATAAAAGAGGAAGTTCCTTGGAAAATCAATTAAAAGTGTAACTAAAATAATAGAGAAAGAAAGAACCTGGGCAATAATAAGGCTCCGATCAGTATAATGTGTGAGAACCTTCCTTGCTTCATAACCTTGATATCTTCTTTCAATAATTCTTCTCATTGCAGAAGTACATAGAGCAGTAAAAAAAATCGCGATAAATGGACCAATTGAAGCTACCCCCCCGACCAGGATAATACCGGTAAGAAGCCTCAATGGATAGGTAATAGAATTTCCAATTAATTCCAAATAAGGAATTTTTTTTGCAAAAAAAGTATAAAAAATATTAAATGCTATAAAACATAAATAAATATAAAAAAGACTTCTAAACAAAAGAAAAGCCATTAAAAGGCCAAAGAAAATACCCCAAATGCAAACCATCCAAGCTTGAAATAAACTGATTTTACCTGAAGGTATCACTCTTTGTTTCTTTTTAGGATGCTTGGAGTCAGATTCACGATCGATTATATCATTTAAAGTATACAAACCAGTATACATTAAAATATTGAAAGATATGTAAACAAGAACAAGAGATAGTAAGAGAGACAAATTTATTTGCGGTGCATAAAGTAATGCCCCCAAGATAACTAAAATGAAAGAGAGGTTATATCGAAATTTAATAAGCTTGATATAATCTCTTATCATTCAAAAATAAAGCTGAACAAGTTTATAAAGATTACTTGTTATAGAAAGGTATGTTAGATGAATATAAAAAAATATTTATAGAGGGTGTTCGGGATTTTACCTCCTTTGGTAATCCCTTAATATTAACAATTTTTGCTATGTTTATTTTAGGAATTAATTTAATCCTAGTAAAGATAATCCTTGGACTGATTATAATTGAATTTATCTGCTCTTTAATAAAAGTATTTTACTATAAATCAAGACCAATAAAAAAAGATTATAAAAATATAATTGAAAAAATAAATGCCGGAAGTTTTCCAAGCATACATACTGCAAGGAGTTCTTTTGTATTCTTGAGTCTTTTTTTAATCACACCGTCTTATTTAGCTAAATCGCTTTTTTTTATGATAATTTTGCTTGTAGCTGGAACTAGAATAATATTAAAAAAACATTATCTAATCGATGTACTATTTGGACTAATAATTGGAATAATTTTTTCTATAATTTGGAGAATATTTATAATATGAATAAATCAAAATGGTTATTTTATATTAAAGCTACCAGACCACATCTTGCCATTTTCTTTATTGAAGTAATCATTGGGGCAATAATCGCATCAAAATTTGATATATTTTCAATAGATTTAATAAAACTACTTATTGTTTTTATTTCATTTCAATCATTATATTATGGAATATATATAATCAATGATTTACTTGATTATGAATATGATAAAAAAAGCCCAAGAAAAGAGCATAGGCCAATAGCATCTGGAAAAATTTCAAAGAAAGGTGCCTTTATTTTTTCCTCACTACTAATTTTAATAGCATTTTTAATATCATCTAGCTTTAGTAGAATATTAGTTTATTTTGAGATCTTTTTTTTAAGCTATGTTCTTATATATACTCTCTTACTAAAAAGGATACCTTACCTAGATACGATCTCTGGTTCAGTGACACATACAGCCAGGATTATTATGGGGATTTCTCTCTACGGAGTATTTAATTATTATTTACTCGCGATATTTTTAATATTTACTTTTTCATCTTTCCTGCTCATAAAAAGAATAAAAGAAATAAAATATACAGAAAATGTTAAAAGACCTATTGAGTACTATTCGGAAGAGGGGATAAAGATAGTCTGGTTATCGGGAATACCTCTTGGATTGATTTTAGTATTTATATCTAAACAAATAGAAAGTGTTATTATTTTATGTCTCCTTGTAATTTACACAATAACGATAGGCTTATATTTTAAAAGTTCAAAAATTAGAAAACTATTTGAAAAAATTGCTGATTAAGAAATGGGCCTCTCAACAGAAAAAAACTCGAGTATATCGGGTAAAAGAATTCAACATTAATTAATTAATATCTCTTACCGGAGTTTTGATAGATTATTTTATTCGGTAACTGTAAAATTTCTATTGTTGAAGAAACACATACATTCCCCATAACTCATCCAGAAAGAGTTTTAGAAGTTATAAAATACAAATAATCAAAACCCTTCCCAGAAAAAAAGTCTAAAAAATACATAAATATTTTTAAACACAATCAATGCTTTTCTCCTATGGAAGAATTGGACAAGCCTGTTGAATTAGAAATTGAGGTTGTTGATGAATATTCCCCCTATAGAATAGCACGTTTACATGGAAGATATGTTTGTAGTTTAACACAAGATCCAAATACCTATGAAGAACAGATGACTTGGGAAACAAGCCCACAATTAAGCAGAGAAGACATCTTAAAAATACTAATAGAAAATTATAGAGCTCTTAGTGAAAACCCACCAGAAGGCATCCGACTTGAGGGAGGAAATATTAAAATAGGATACCAAAATGGAGAAGAATATCATCACGCCAATTATTCTCTAGAAGAAGAAGGGATACAAAATTTAAAAAAAGATAGATTTTTTTCAAAATCTTCTTGTCTTCTTGCCCATGGAGAAATTGAAACTCCATTCAAAGAAGGAATAGTTCGAATAGGAGGTAGAATTTATTTTGGAATAGATACTCAATGTGGAGGGAGCTGGGTTCCAGGAAATGATTTTGTCGTTCACTGTAATTGGAGCATGAAATTAAAATACATCTCTCCTTTAATACAACAATTATTTATGCAAACATCTGGATTAAGAGACTCGTTTAAAATAGATGGTCTTCAAAGACTTTTAACTAATACCGCGATTAGCTAAAACCATTCCCCCAAACTCTTCTGAGTTTTTATCTGTTGTAATAATTTACTTTGATTTAATATCTGATGTGTATCAAAATCATACTTTATCTTTCCAATTTTCTTAACTCCCTCTAAAAGTTCTTCCTTAGAATCAAATTTCATCTTACCTCTATTCAAAGCTTTTCTAACAGATTCTCTAACAACCCAAACTCCCAACGCAGCCCAATAACTCGGAGTCTCTAATCGAATAACCAAAACAGAAGCCTGTCTCTTTATTTTTTCCAGATACTCAATAATCGGCCATCTCGAAGCATAATACCCTCCAGCACAATTAAATGCATACTCTTTTCTCCCATCAAAAAATTCAAAATCCGTAGAAGCTTTAATCTCCGTAGAAGGATTCCAAGAACTTCCAGGATAATATAATTCAAAAAGCTCATAACTCCAAACTCCAGGAAATAACATAATCAAATATTGATTTCCCATAAACTCACCAAAAAAAAGTTCATAGTCTTCAATCCATTTGTAACCTCTAACACTGTTCAACAAAAATTTACCAAGACTATCATCTGTAGCAGTAATTGACCAACGAGTAGGAACCAACTTTTTAGATTTCTTCAAACCAAACGCACCAATGCTCAAAATTTTACTAAGAGCATACTCATCAAAATTATTTTTATACAAATAACTCATTCCTTCTGAAGCCTTAATGTCATCGTTAATAACTTTATCGACTTTCTGATGAACATTAACATTCGAAGTAATTCGTGCTTTTTCCAACGGCGCCCCCAAAGCAGAAGGCATTGTAACCTTATCTCTTTCTCGATAAACATTCACCTTATTTTTCAATTCAATTTCTACATCAACAGGTTTGTAAGCAATAGCAATTTCTTTTGCAATATCCAAAAATTTATTTTTCTTCCTAACATCTCCGGCACGAGCTTTGAATCTAGAATTCAGCAAATTCTCCCTAAGATTAACTACATCCGAAATTTGAAAGTCATTTGCAGACCAAAATTTAGCATCGTCATAAATCCACGCATCTTCTTCCCTTTGTAGAGGACTAAGAATTCCAACATTCATAAACGGGTAACTCAGTTTTGAACCAATAAAAACACTAGGGGGACTAACCGAATCAAACTTAGAAAGCTTATCCAGATTTTTCAATTTAAATTTAGTTTCTGCTATTTTCTTAACCATTTCAAATCGAATATCTGACATAAAAAAAATAATTCAAAAGAGTATAATAATATTTATATTCTAAAAATTAAAGAAAATTACAGCCAACCCTTTTTCTTAAAAATACCGTTTTCTTTAATTTCAAAATTCATCTCCTTTTCGGGTAAGCTTCTATGCTTAAGTAAAACAACCTTTCTTTGTCCAGACTCTTTTTTTAATTCCAAAATACACTTACACCAATATTTGAATAAATCCCCTCCAATAATATTTGTCCCAACTTCCAATATCTTTTTCCTATCTTCCCAACTAACAAAATTAGAATAAACCTGATTGGTGATTAGAACAGGAATTTTTTGTTTTCTAGAAATCTCTGCCAAATCTCTCATTTGTTGAGCAATCTCACGATTAACATTTTGAATTCTCTGACTCTTTCCACTTTTTACCGCATCTCCAAGTTCTAAACGATAAAGCATAGCCATACTATCAATAACAATTAAATCAACGTGCCCTTTTTTCACATGTTCTAAAAGTTTCTTAAAAGATTCTGCCTGCTCCTTAAAACTAGTGGGTTCAAACAAGAGGATATTTCCCAAAATAGATTCATACTTATCTCCAACAATTTGTTTAACTCTGTCCAAAGAAAACCCGCCTTCACTATCCACGAAAATGACTTTCTTATCTTTATTCGCTTGACTGCATGCCGCTAGAATCCCAAGGTTAGTCTTTCCAGACCCAGGAGGACCAGCAATCATGGTAATTATATCTCTTTCATAGCCACCCTCAAGAAAATCGTTCAAATCAAAACTTCCAGTTGAAATCTTTTCCAAATTAACATCTTCAACCATAAAATAATAGAGATCTGAAATTAATAAGTATTGCTATAATCACTTCAATTTTGAGAAATCGGTAGAAAGCTTATCCAAGTCCATTGTAATGTCTGTAACAGCATCATTTATTGCCTTTTTAGCAGTTTTACCATCAGTTTGAACCTTTAAGATTGGGCTTTCTGTAGGATGAACTCTTTTCCAAGCTACGAACTTGACAGAAGAATCCTTATTTAAATAAACTCGAAGAATCTCCGCAATTGTCAAATTTTCAAGTTCAACTTCAATTTCATTCTTTTCTTCTTTTAGAATCTTAACTTCCATATTAAGAAATCACTAAATCCATTTATAAATTCTTCGGTTAGTGTTTTTTACCAAAAATCAAATCTTCCATTTCTTTCTTAGTTAAATCCCTCTTTGCAGATGCGTTTGGCTTTACAAAATCTTTGTCTGATTCTTCTTCCTCAATTTCTATAACTTCTTCACTATTAGATTCTGGGACTTTCTTTTTAGAAGAAAAAAATCCAAAAAACCCCTTCCCTTTGGTCTTTTCTTTAATCTCTTTTAAATCGGCAATAGTCAAATCAGTTTGCTTTTCAACAGAAAACTCCCTCTGCTCTCTTCGTTTTAATTCTTCATAAACTTCCTGCTTGATTAAAGCAATTCCCAAAAGCTTCTCTACCTTTTTAATAAAATCATAACCCTCCGGAACAACACCCTGTTCTGCCAAAACAATTAATTTTTCTGGTTCTCTAAGAGCTTCCGCAAATTGTTTAGTTGTCAAATGCTTTAATCTTCTATATCGTTTAATTAACCAATGATAATTCTTTACCAAATCTTCTCTAGGTTTTGCTTGCTTACTTAATCCCTTACAAACATTTTTCTCTACAAGATTCCTTAAACTAGTTTCTTGCGATTCAAGAGCTAAACTCCGAGAATTTAATTTTTTACCATTCCCAACTCCAGAAACTCGAGAAATCCTTTCATAAGTGTCCTGTTTTCTTTCAAACTCTTTTAGCTCCAAAGCATCTTTTGTTTGCATTATAGGAACCTCTTCATGATGAGAACACCTTCGGCAAATCTTTTGAATACCTTCACCAGTTATAGCGTCGTACAACAAAGATTTATTCTCTGAAATCCCACATTTAAAACAGCTTTCCATAGAAACCAATGCAAACACCCTTTTTTAAGATTATTTGTGATAGAAGATATCAATTTAAATAAGAAATAAGGTCCTTAGTGGAAGTCAATTCAGTGATAACTTTCTTATTATTGATGATAACTACAGGATATTCTGTGATATTAAATTTATCTGTTAAAGAATTCAACGAAGACAAATCACTATTAATCGCAATAGGTATAAGTACAATTCCACTTCCAGTTTCTAGTTTAAGATCAAAAAGTATTTTGGACCAAACAGAATTCTTCGCTTTTTTAACTAAATCTTTTGGTTGATATTCATATAAATAAACAACCGAAGAAAAATCTTCATTCGGACAATCATTTGCAATTTTAATGGTATTCATCCATAAAAAAGTTCTGAGTAAATCATATCTTTTGTGAACAACTAACAAATCTTCACTAAACTTTTCTGCAGACTCGTATTGTTCTAAAAGAAGTGCTTCAGCATAAATTTTATCTGCAAACTCTAAATTAGACTGAATCAAATTCCCACAATCCGGATTGAATTCAAAACTTCGTTCTAATCCAATCATATCATTCAAGAATATTTCAGACTGATCATAATACTGACTAATAACTTTCAACTTATTTCCCTCATAAGCCATTCCTAAAAAAATACCTATCCCAAATATGAAAAAAGTGATTAAAAGAGCTTCCCAAAAGACATGTTTATTTTTATTTAACATACTCTTACCACTGATTATATCCTCTTAAATATTTGTATGCAGAGGAGATAACTAACACCGGAGAGAGAAAAGGGTAAATAAAGAGATACCCCAGGAAATCAAAAAGACTATGCTTCTTAAAATTAATTTCCTTATTATATGAAAGAGAGATTAAGAAAAAAAGAAAACCTAAAAAGAAAATCATAATTCCTAAAAAAATCAAAATATTCATAGAGATATTAAGTTCACTAAATCTAAACAATGCTGTTTTTGCTTGAATGGAATAATCGACAGAAAGCCATCGGGTCCACAAAAGAGTAATAAAACGATAAGCAAATAAAATCATAGCAAACAGAGTAAGAAACCAAGAGGAGACAAAGAGAGGTATAATAAAAAGCCCCAACATTCCACCCTGCAAAAATAATTTTCCATATTTCTTTATTACTTGTATTCCCCCAATATTCCATCTAAATCTTTGTTTAAACCAATCACTCAATTTTTCTGGAACAACTGTATAAACCTTAGAATCAAAACTCATACAAACAAGATATCGATGCTTAAGAATATTCCAAGTAATATCAATATCCTCGGTAAGTTGAGACTCATCAAAACCATGAACTTTATCAAAAACCTTTTTAGAGTAGATACTCAGCGGACCGTTAGTTACATAAATACTATCGACAAATCCCAGCATTTTACGATTGAATGCCATAATTTTATACTCTATTGCTTGAACTCTCGAGAGAAAGTTAGTTCTATTTTTAGCTAAAACATTTGAAGTAACCGCTCCAACTTTAGTATCATTAAAAAATCCAACCATCTTAGAAATTGCATCCTTTCCCGGAAATGAATCTGCATCCGTAAAACCAATTAACTCAGTATCGACAAATTGTGCCCCATAATTTTTAGCTCCAGAAGCTCTTCCAGTATTTTTTGGAGTTTTAACAACCACAACACGAGAATCTATTTTTTCAAAAGCCTTTGCAATTTCATAAGAATTGTCTTTGGAACAATCATCCACCACAATTATCTTTTTCAAAAACGGATAAGAAGAATCTAACAAATTCTGAATAGTTGTTCCAATAGTTTCCCCCTCATTATAACAAGGAATAACAATACTCAAAGAAAAATCTTTTTTCGGAATTGGAGAGAAAAACATTGTATCTTTGTTTTTCAAATAGACTAAAAGATATAGGGATAAAAAATATAATGCAATAAAAGAATAAATTAAAATAATCCAAGTCAAAAATTCCATTTTATTCTCCTTCTTCCTTTTTAACTATACCCACCACAACCTCAACTCCATCGCCATATCCCGTAGAATTATCATACTCTTCTTCAAATTTCCCCTCTGCTTCTTCTTTTGCAATTTCTTCTTCAGCTTTTTCTATCTCTCTATCCAAATCATCATTAACGTAACCTGGAGAATCCTCATCCAAATCCATCCCTTTTCCATCTTCTCTTTCTTTAACATTAAAGTATTCGTAAAAAGATTCCCCTAAACTTAATTCGTGAGTGTGTCCCACTTTTTTCTTTCGTAT
>CAYLLQ010000006.1:10742-12820 GCA_964384935.1 Candidatus Woesearchaeota archaeon
GATTCCTTTTTATCATATTTTTCTTGAAGTTTCTCAATCAACTCTCTAATAATCATCGGGTTTAAATCGGTTAAAGAAACAAGTTCGGACATATTCAGCCAGCGACCAGAGATAAAAAGAATAGCTTCCAGTTTTTTCAAATCATCCTTTTCCTTTAATTCGTCTATTTCCTCAAGTGTTCTAGCAGATACTTCTGGCATAAGATAAAGAAAGAGAGGGACATTTTAAAGTTTGTTATCTTCAGATACATTTTTAATGAAAAACACCATCAAAAAGAAATGAAAAAGGGGGTAAAAATAACTTGGATGATATTATGTATTTTAATCTTACTCCTTATCTTTTTATTTATATTAAGAATAATAAATTCAAGAGAAATTGATGATGTATCTCCGAACATTTTTTGCAAATCAGAAGAATTACAAAAGTCAGATATTCTATGGATAATTCCAAAATTTGAAGGAAAAAATATTTCTGAAAATAAAACTTGGTGTAAAGAAATACTAAACCTAAACAAAACTCTTGGTTTACACGGAGTCTATCATAAATACAATGAATTTGGTACAACAAGAACAGAGGAGTATCTTCAAGAAGGAATTGAAGAGTTCGAAAACTGTTTTGGATTTAAGCCAACAATGTTTAAACCACCGCAATTAAAAATATCCTTGAAAAATAGTAAATTAATATTAGAAAAGGGGTTGATATTAAGGGGAAACATAAATCAATTAGTCCATAAAGTATATCACTGCAATGATTCGGGGAAATTTCCAAATTGGTTTGTTAATTTATTTTAATTACAGTTTATATCTTAAAATGCAACCAATTCCTTTTTTGGTGAGATTCAAAAATTGTTTTCGTTCCTTCCGAAACAACAACTTCAAATAGGTTGTACAGGAAACGCAGGGGAAAAATTTTTACAATTTATATCTTAGAATACAACCAATTCCTTTTTTAGTGAGATTCAAAAATTGTTTCCCCTCCTCAGTTTCAGTAGAAACTATCTCAACTTGGGAAGATATCTGTTCAGATAATTCTTTAAGTTCTCTAGCTAAAGTTTTATCTGCGTCTTTAGAAAGAATCAAAACTTCAACTGCCCCATATCGAAGTGCTTTTCTAACATCCTCTTCATTATACACCGCTAAATTAGAAGTTTCTCCAAGAGTTGTGAAAAATCTTTCAAGAATCTTTTTTTCTCGAACAATCTCTTGACTAGCCAAAATTTCCTGAGACTTCTCAACAAGTTCTTTAATTCCAGATTCATCACTTCCACCCAAATCCGCTCTACCCAAAACTTTTTGTTGTAATTTAGTCGGAAGATATTCATTATCTAAAAATTCATCTTTAGTTGGAATTGGTCCACCAACAAGAACACCTTTTAATTTCGGATTATCATAAAAAATAGTTTTCATTTCTGCAGCGATTCTTTTATAAAAATCTCTAGTTAAACCCTCAGTAATTCTATGAAAACGTTGAGAACTTTGCCCTCCCGCTCTAACCTTTGAAGGAACCCCCGAAGTCATTTTCTGAATAATTTCAATTCTTTTCCCCTCTAACATTCCAATAGTTGCTTCTTTTCTATCCATAACTAACAAAGCAAAAATCTCTTGAACTTCCAATAATTCTTTTAAGGGATCTAAAACAAATTCCTTATCACACCTGTACATTCGATGCTTCATAGGTAAAGGCGGTTCAATATCCCAAAGCTGTAAATCAGCTTGACCTTCAACTTGAGAGACATTCCCAGAAAAAAGAGCCAAACCATTTTCAGGAGTTTTTTTTAGAGTTTTCAAATGACGAATAATTTTATCCAAAGCATCTCCAACATTATTCCGAGTAGCGGTAGATTTAATATTTTTAGCGGTAGATTTTTCTCCTTCTAACTGTCTCTGAACCGCATTAACATCATAATCTGCCGGAATATAAACAGTAATCAATTCGGTATGTCTTCCCTTGTACCCACTAAGCTTTTCTAATAGATCCTCTAATTCAAGTTTAGATACTCTTACCATATTAAATCTCCTAGTAAATTTGTATTAGGTTGGTTTCCTATTTCAATGAAGCCTAATTCAAGTTTAGATACT
>CAYLLQ010000006.1:12920-14861 GCA_964384935.1 Candidatus Woesearchaeota archaeon
ATTTGTATTAGGTTGGTTTCCTATTTCAATGAAGCCTAATTCAAGTTTAGATACTCTTACCATATTAAATCTCCTAGTAAATTTGTATTAGGTTGGTTTCCTATTTCAATGAAGCCTAATTCAAGTTTAGATACTTTTACCATAGAAAATAAAGAGAGAAGGGGTTTATAAAATTAAGGTAAAACGAGCCTACATCCGCGAAACTTTAAAGTTTCTGAACACGGTCCAATATAAATTAAATTTCGATATAAAGACAAATTATAATCTTGTTCCGTGAATTTATTCTGAACTCTAAAAATTTTTAATCTTTCCACTTCCCCTCGAGAATTTAATGGAGCAAAACTACAAAAAACAGAATCCCAAATACTAAGGCCAAGATGAACAGGTAAACATGCAAGATAACCCCGAGGCGAAGATTCATTTCGAAGATTTCTCTGTCTTCTTACTTCTTCAATAGAAACACCATCTAAAACAGCATAAGGAATCCAAGAATTAGAAACGGTAGAATCCGGAGGAGTTCCACCCTGCATACGAAATTCTCCCTCAGACAATAGCTTCCCATACTCTATCTCATCAACTCTAACTTCAATGATAGACATAACTTAAAAAAGTAAAATCAATTTAAAAATAAATATGTACTAAAAGATATAATTAAATATTATGACACGCTTTCAAATCTTTTTCAAATTCTTTTAATTCTTTAGGAATCTTAATTCCAGCAATAGAATCTCTCAAACTTATTCCTGCCTCTTTTTTCTTTTTCCAAACTTCAGAATTAAACTCCATAACTTTTTCAACTAGTTTCAAATCAGATTTAATAGGATTAATCTTGGGCCATTCAATCTTTAATAAATTCATTTTCTTTTCCTCTCCAATTAAAAAAGTTATCTGAGGAATTATTGGAGAAATTAAAATCAGAAATCTTTCCAATAAGTAATGAAGAGTGTACTTTGCAGAATTACTTTCTTCTTCAGAAAAATTACCTTCCTGATTGTACGCTCGCGATTTAACCAACTCAACATAATTAGATGCAAAAATATCCCACAAGAATTTTCTCAAATCCTGAGCTGGATGATTAAAATCATAAACATCAAAAGACTTTTCGCATTTAGAGGTTAAGTCCTCAAGATAATCAATAAACAATTTATCTGTAGACTCTAACTTAACTTTTCCTTCGGGTTTATCAAACATCATAACAAATCTAGAAACATTCAAAAGTTTATTCAAAGTTTTTAACTCCGCTTTAATTTTTTCCTTAGAACAGATAAAATCTCCTTTAGATAAATCTCCCTCAATAGCAGACCACATCCTCAAAGCCTCTCCACCATAATCTCTCAAAATTTCCTGGGGGTCAATAATATTTCCAACAGACTTAGACATCTTTTTACCTTTCTCATCTAAAATGTGTTGATGAATCCAAACATCCTTGAAACAAGCTTTTCCAGTTTCGATATAACCCCTTAGCAAGGTATAATATAACCAGGTTCTAACAATTTCCTTCCCCTGTGGTCTCAACGAAGCTGGATAGGCCTTCTTAAAAAATTCATCATCAGATTTATACTGCAACATTTTAAGTTCAGAAATTGAAGAATCCATCCAAGTATCAAAAACTCTTGTCTCTCCAACCCATTTCAATTTGAAATCAGAAACTTTTTTCCCAGTACTTTTTCCATTTTTCCAAACTTCAGCATCTTTTGGAACTTCTTGTTTCCAAGGTTGAAAATAACTCCCAGACAGAGGAATTGCAACTAAATTATCTTCCTTATTATACCACAAAGGAATTTCTGTAGCATAGAATCTTCTACGAGAAATAGGCCAATCAATTGAAACGGAATCAATCCAATCATTCAAAATATTTCTAGAAGATTCCGGATAAAAATTTACTTTCTTAGAAATCTCTCTAACTTTCTCTTTAATATCCAATTGTTTTAAATAAAATTC
>CAYLLQ010000006.1:14961-20750 GCA_964384935.1 Candidatus Woesearchaeota archaeon
TTACCAATTTCTGCAACGGGATGTGCTTTAATCAAAACTTCTTTTCCAAAGATAGGAGAAATTGCGGTTTTACCTTCAAGCTTTTTGTATCTTTTATCCTCTGGATTATATATAACCATACCACAAGAACAAATTAATTCGGGACGAGTAGTTCCAATAACAATTTCTTCTCCAGTTTCTTTAACTTTCCATTTAATATCATTAAAAGTTGAAGGAATATCTTTATATTCAATTTCAGAATCTGCAATAGTTGTCCTTAATTTAGAATCCCAATTATTAATTCTTGCATCTTCATAAACAAATCCTTTTTTGTAAAGATCAATAAATGTCTCCTGAGTTAAAGTCCGATATTCAGGAGCATCTGTTTTATAAACCGCTCCAATCTCTTTACCCTCCTTATAGGAATTAAAAGAAATTCCCAATTTAGCAAAAGTATCCATAGAAGTAATACCACATTCATCAATTAATTTTTTACAATATTCTACAAATTCTTCTCTACTCATTTTGAACGCAGAAATTTTATATTTCTTTTCAGCACCCATTTCAATAGGAAGCCCATTATTATCTAAACCTAAAGGAAACAAAACTTCAAATCCCTTCATTCGTTTATAACGTGCAAACATATCCATAAAACAGTATGTAACCGCATGTCCCATATGAACGGGAGAGTTAACATACGGAGGAGGAGTATCAATAGAATAAATCTTCTTCTTAGTTTTTTTATCAAATTTAAACAAATCAGAATTCTTCCACTTCTCAGTAATCTTCTTCTCTACTTCTGAGCTCCAGTTTTTAATTTCATTTAATCCCATATAGTTCTATTACTCAAGATAGTTTAAAAAATCTATGTTAATACAAAACAAAATAGAATATATTCTAATACATAAAAGAATATAAATTCAAAAATAATAATAAAAATATGACAAAGGAAACCTTAGAGATAGTAACTGCAACAGGGGTTGTTTGCCCTGGAGTTGGAAGAGAAATTGAAGGCAAACCATTTCTTTCATGTAGCGGAACACAATTAGTAAATGCAATAGTTCAACATTCAAAATATGGATTAACAAACGTACTATGCCCCTACATAGATCAAGAGGGTTTAGAATGCACACGTCAACCAAGAGAATCTGAAAGAGCACCCTGCCCTTATTCTAGAAGATAGTTTAAAAAATATACCATAAAAAACTTTATATACTAAAATAGAATCAAATAATTATGGCTAGCTCAGGAATAAACATCCCGTCAGGATTTGGTGGGTTAACAAGATACAGTGAAGAATACGATAGTATGTTCAATCTTAAACCAACAGCAGTAATTCTATTTATTGTTCTGATAGTTGCATTTAGAATTGCTTTGCCAATGATTTTTAAATAAAATGTTTCCAGGAATGGGTGGATTAAACCCTAAAAAAATGCAAGGCCTAATGAAACAAATGGGCATTTCTCAGAATGAAATCGACGCTTCTAAAGTAGTAATTGAAAAATCAGACGGAACTAAAATAACAATAAATAATCCAAGTGTAACAAAAATGAAAATTCAAGGACAGGAAATGTATCAAGTATCTGGAGAAGAAAACCAAGAATCAGAAGCACCAGAAATTTCAGACGCAGATGTTGAACAAATAGTAGAAAAAACAGGTTGCACAGAAGAACAAGCAAGAAAAGTTCTAGAATCAGTTAACGGAGATTTAGCAGAAGCAATATTAGAACTAAGCGCATAATTTCCAAATGTATATTAATTCTACAGTAATCTAATTTCATGATAAAACCAATAGAATATTTAGATGAAGCAGAAAAGATAACAAGAGCAGTAGACCATTTAATTTACATAACTTTCACACTAGTTAAAGACAAAAAAATTCTTATCAAAAGTTTAACCGAAATAAAAAAGGCAATTGCATACAGCATAAACGCCATTCTTCAATACGAATACTTAATTAAAAAAATTACAATTTACAAAGACCCCGAATTAAACTTTAAAACATTTATTCAAAAATGTGCAAAAGACTACGAACTCACTCCAGAGGAAATAAAAAAAATTCAAGAAATCTTCTTATTAATCAAAAATCACAAACAAAGTTCAATGGAATTTACGAGAAATGAAAAGCTAGTCATTATCACTGATTGGGAAACAAAGACAGTAAATATAGAAAAAATCAAAGAATTTCTCAGTTTATCTAAAAAATTAATCCAAAACACAAGAAACAAAATCTTGGAAAAATATAAAAAGACCTAAAACGTTTATATTCCTGGTCCTAAAAACTTATTAAATCCATGGAAGAAATAATTCAAGAAAAAATTAGCGCAGATCATCTATTATATGTTAGCTTGAAGTATACTAAAACCTGTGACGTTATAAAAAATTTACTTCTAAGATGGAGAATTATGATAGAAAAAAGCATAGAATCGATATTAATTCATGCAAAGAAAAAGAAAAAAATATCCGAAATTCCTTCTAGCCCTTTTGGCAAATTAGAAGTTGCCCAAAAATTATTTAAAAAAGATGAAAATTTCCAAAAGGTTATTGAAGAGTATAAAATGTTCAGAAAATTAGACGAACTTCGTTGTGAGCGAGTTGGAGAATTCAGAAAAAACGTAAACTTACGTATAATGTATCAAGGCAAAGAAATAAATGTAAATCTTGAAAAATTAAAAGAATACGCCGACATGTTAGAAAAGTTTATAAGTACTACAAAACAATTTCTTCTATCTTAAGGATAAAATTCTTCAGACAAACCAATGGTTTGAAATTGAGGATATTGCTAAAATGGCAAAAATAATCGTTATAACTTCAGGAAAAGGTGGTGTTGGAAAGACAACTAGTGCAATTAATCTAGGGGCAGCAATAAACTATTTCGGAGGAGATGCACTCGTTATTGATGGAAATTTAACTACACCAAATGTAGGAATTCATCTTGGCTCTCCAGAAGCACCAGTAAACCTGAATCACCTTCTAACAAAAAAGGCAGACGTATTCGAAGCAGTCTATGAGCACGAATCCGGTCTTAAGATAATGCCTTCTTCTCTTTCAATTAAAGAACTTTCAAAGATAAAACCAGAAAAATTAAAAGAATTTAGAGAAGAATTCAAAAAAATTTCAGAGTATGTAATTTTAGATAGTGCAGCAGGTTTAGGAAACGAAGCGCTATCAGCAATAAGAGCCGCAGACGAATTAATTATTATAACCAATCCAGAAATGCCAGCAATAACAGACGCGCTTAAAGCAATTAAAATTGCGGAAAGAGAAAAAATTCCGGTAAGAGGAGTTATAATGACTCGAGTAAAAAGGAATAGAATAGAGATGCAACCAGAAACAGTAAGAGAAATGTTGGAGGCTCCAATTCTTGGAATGATTCCAGAAGACGTTTCAATTTCAGAATCACTTAGTAGAAAAGACGCAGTAGTTCACACCCATCCAAAATCCCCCGCCGCAAGAGCTTACAAAGAAATCGCAGCAAAACTTCTTGGAGTAGAATACAATTCTGAAAAAGACAAAGAAACAGTTTGGGCAAAGATTGCAAGATATTTCGGGTAATTAAAGTCCCAGTTTTTTGTCTACTCTTTTTTTTAATAAATCGTATCTTTCCTTAACTTTTGCCTTCTTTGCTGAGTCATTGTAAAACATATCTTCTCTTGAGATAAAACCCTCTTTTTTTATTTTAGTACCATTTAGAAATTGATTTCTAGTTAAATCATATTCAGCTCCATCCAAAAAAATATTCCAAACATGATGAAGTTTGCGATTAAATGCAATCTTCCCTCCGAAAAAATCTTGTAATATCAAAACAGAAACGCCACACTGTCCTTTAGAAGAATTCTCTACCGACCAATTTTCTTCCCAATCAGGATGACAAGTTTTCCTATCCCAAGAAGATTTTATTGCGTTTTCAACTTGGTTTAATTCCATTTTATCCAACTCTCATTCCAGGTTCTGCGCCTTGATCGGGAAACAACAACTTAACTTTCTTTTGATCATCAGAAGAAGCAGCCAAAAGCATTCCCTGACTTTCTACCCCTTTCATAACACGAGATTTCAAATTAGAAAAATAAATTATCTTTTTACCAATTAACTCTTTCTTAGAGTAATGCCCTTTAATTCCAGCGCAAATTATCCTACTTCCCAACTCTCCTGCATTTAAGCTCAATTTATACAATTTATCCGCACCTTCAATATCTTCAACATTTTTAATTTCAGCTACTCGCAAATCAAGTTTTTTCCAGTCTCCAAATTCCACTTCGCTCATTGTCATAACTCCTTCAGGTTTTTTCACTTTATTAATTTTGCCCCCTAAAACTTTCGGCTGAACTAACTTAAGATTCTTTTCTTGCGCTTCAACTTCTATTTTATTAAATAAAATCTCTCCTTTTACAATCTTAGAAACTTTCAAAGGCTTTTTCAAATCATCTAAAGAAATTTTAAATCCAAACTGCTTTGCAATCTTCTCACTTGTAGAAGGAATAAACGACCATAACAAAATAGCAATTGCTTTTATCGAATCTGCAACTTCATAAAGAACTTTCTTATCTCCAGTTTCCCACGGCTTCTTATTCTGAACATATTCATTACAAACATCAATAAAAGCAAAAATCTCATTCAAAACTTTATCCAATTCATAATTTTCATAAAGAGATTTAATTTTTTTAAAATCTAGTTTCTTTAGCAATTTATTCGGAGTTTTATCCAAACCATTTTTCTCAATTAAACTAGAAACTCTTGAAATTAAATTACCCAACTTATTAGCCAATTCGTTATTATGTCTATCAATCAAAAGTTCCTCGCTATAATCAGAATCTTCAAATACCGAATTTCTAAGCAAACTATATCTAATACTATCTACAGGATATTTTTTTAATAATACTAAAGGATCTACTACCTTACCTAAACTCTTAGACATTTTTTTCCCTCCAACAGTTAAGTACCCATGAACTAATAACTTCTTTGGAAGCTCATAACCTGCAGACATTAACAAAGCAGGCCAGATTACCGAATGAAACCAATTAATCCCTTTGCCAATTATATGGACATCAGCCGGCCACCTATCTTCTGCTCCAGAAATATAATTTATCAAAGCATCAACCCAAACCCAAATCTTATAACCTTTATCCCCCGGGAAATCTATTCCCCACTCAGCACCCTTTCGAGAAACACAAATATCCTTTAATTCGCCATTAAGTCTAGATAAAATTTCTTTTTTCTTTGACTCTGGAACAATATAGTTCTCTGCAAATTTAAGCAAGTTTCTTTTATATTTGCTTAATCTAAAAAAATAAGCCTCTTCCTTTCTATACTCTGGCTCTTTTTGATGCTCTAGACATTTTCCGTTAACCAAATCTTTTTCCGTAATAAACGCTTCACAACCTTGACAATAATATCCCTCATAATTTCCTTGATAAATATCTCCTTTTTTAATAATTTTTTTTAAAAATTCCTGAACAACTTTGGCATGCCCTCCTGCACTAGTTCGAATAAATTTATCATAACTAATATTCAACTTTTGAACAAGTTCCTTAAACAGATAAGTATTTTTATCGACAAAGGTCTTAACATCAATCCCTGCTTCTTCAGCAGCTTGAACATTTTTCTGAGCGTTTTCATCAACTCCCGTCAAAAAGAAAACATTTTCTCCGTTAAGCCTATGCCATCTAGCTAGAGCATCAGCTAAAACTTTCTCAAATGCATGTCCTACATGAGGACGAGCATTAACATAATCTATTGCCGTTGTAATATAAAATTTTTTCTTTGCCATAATAAATTAAGAAACATGGAATATAAAAAGTTAACTCATTTTT
>CAYLLQ010000007.1:0-20030 GCA_964384935.1 Candidatus Woesearchaeota archaeon
CCTTTATCGTCCATTCTTTGTTAAACTGAATTAGGTTTATAAGTTTACGCATTTCACAATCTTTATAAAACATAATTCGCATAAATTACAATGGCAGATTTAAGAAAACTCTTTAATTTTATTCCTGAAGTTAAAAAGCCAGAAGAAAAAAAATTAGATTTCAACACCAAGTTAAAATGGACTCTAATTATTTTAATTGCTTTTTTTGTACTTGCAAATATCCCTCTGTTTGGTTTATCTAATAATGCACTTGAAAGATTCAAATATTTAGCAATTATTTTAGGTACGGATTTTGGTTCAATCATATCTCTAGGTATTGGTCCAATTGTAATGGCTTCCATTATTCTTCAATTGTTAAGTGGAGCGGGAATAATTAACATAGACCAAACAACTACCGAAGGGAAAAGATTCTTTCAAGGAATTCAGAAACTTTTAGTTTTCTTTTTTATTGTATTTGAAGGAATGATATACGTTTTAATGGGCGGTCTGCAAGCAATACCTGGATTTTCTAGTTTGTTAATCTTCCAATTAGTTCTAGGAGGACTAGCAATATTCTATATGGATGATGTCTGCCAGAAGTGGGGATTTGGCTCCGGAGTTAGTTTATTCATAGCAGCAGGGGTTTCTTGGCGATTAATCACAAGTGCATTCCAATTCATAAACGCTCAAGGTTCAAATTGTTTAGTGGACTTTAAAGGAACACCTTGTGCGGGTAAAGTTTTAGTATTTGTTCAATCATTTATCAATGGGGATACAACTGGAGCATTCTCTGCCTTTGCAGCTTTACTAGCAACTGTTTTGATTTTCTTAGCTGTTGTTTGGGCTCAATCTTTGAAGGTGGAAATCCCTCTTAGCTTCGGAAGAATTAGAGGTTACGGTGTTAAATGGCCATTGTCATTTTTTTACGCTTCAGTTATTCCAGTAATTTTAACTGCAGCATTAGTTGCTAATCTTCAATTGTTTGGTGGACTTTTAGAAAATGTTGCGCAAGGTTGTGTAATCGATGGAGGAACATGTACTCTTGGAGCAAAGGTTGCATCTTACTTTGGTTTCTTAGGACACTTCGTAGACGGTCAAGCTGTCTCTGGTTTTGCATTTTGGTTGGGTTCAAATCCTCTTTTAGAACTAGCAATTAGAAAAAGTTTATTACCAATACATATTTTGCAATCTATAACTCACATTTTATTCTTCATGCTTTTCTCTACGATATTTGCAGTATTCTGGGTTAAAACTTCTGGAATGGACGCACGTTCACAAGCAGAAAAAATCGCAGCTTCAGGTTTACAAGTTGCAGGATTTAGACAGGACATAAGAATTTTAGAAAGTATTTTAGATAGATATATTTTACCTTTAACTGTAATGGGTGGTGCGGCAATTGGACTTTTAGCGTCGGCAACAAATCTTTTGGGAGCTTTAGTTTCAGGAACAGCAATTCTTTTAGTAATTATGATTATGTTCCAGATGTATCAAAGTATTGCTCAACAACACATGAGTGATATGAATCCAGCATTTAGAAAATTCATGGGGCAATAAACATATACGAGAATATAAATTCTTATAAACTGCTAAAAAATAAATAAAATATGGGACTTGAACTTTATTTCGTTGGGTTGAGATATAAAGATAGAAGAAGTACTTCCGAATTTGAAGTCCACCCCAATTCTGAAGCCAGTATCAGGAATGCCGCGGCAATTGAGAGAAATGCAATTTTACATTTGTCCGAGGTGGAGCAATTGGCAAGGGAAAATTTTCAATCTAGATTTGGACAAGCCGCTAATCCTCAGATTGCAGATTTTGAAGTAATTTTTCCCGACTCAACTAATGCACTGAATTTTTTAAGTCAAGCGAGCAAACTCCCCTTTATAGAATATGCAACCTACAGTGCATTTATGGGATAGATTTAACTCAAAGGGACTCTATTTATTAATATCAAATTAAAATCAAAAGAATTATTTCTTAGTACTTCTCGACGCAGATCTAAGACTTTCTTCTCTGTCTTGGATTTTAACTTTCTTCACTTTAGGCGCTTTCTCTACCTTTGGTTTTTCAACAACTGGTGGAGCTACAACTTTAACCTTTTCTACTTTAGGTTTTTTCTCCACTTTCTTTTTTAGAACAGTAATTTCTCCGCCAGCTTTCTTAATTTTTTCAATAGCAGATTTTGAAGCTTCTAAAGCAGTGATAATAAATTTATCTTTAATTTCTCCCTCTCCAAGTACTTTGTATGTTGACAAATCTAATTTTCCTGGTTTGTATTTACTTTGAATTTCATAAAGATTTATTCTGTCTCTCTTGTCTCTTTCTGTTCCTTTACTAGTTATACCTTGTTTACCCATGTAATCATTTCCGTATAACTTTGTTAGAAGTGTTTTCTTATGGTCTGCTCTTTTACCCGAACCAGCCATTCCCACTCCTCCTCGATGTCCATTACCTTTTCCTTTTTTTCTAGCTCCGTGTCCAGCAGTTCCCATTTTACGACCGTGCATTCTTGAATATTTTTTTCTTTTCTTTGTTTTTACCATTTTAAAAATTTCTAGTTTTTACTAATTTAGTTTTTTCTACCAGTGTAGTTTCTTTTTTTCTAAAAAAGAAACCCATTTATAACATCCTCCGTATCAAATCATTAATTGCTTCTTTATTATTTCCTAACACTCCTTTTGCAACTCCGAAATGTTTCTTTGAATCTATTCCTTTTCTTGGAGGATGAAGTCTGAAGAATGGTTTTAATTCCCCTTCTACCTTTTTACCTCTCTTAGCTACAAGTTCTTTGTAAGTAGCTTCGTCTATTTCACCATATGCAACAAAATCTCTTACCTTCTTAATCATTCCTTGCTGTTCTGGAGTTACTTCTTTCAGAACTACACAAGTGTACTTTTTTCTTAGTCTTAATCTGAATAGAGTATCATCTACTCTTTTACTAAGTCCAATTTCTCCAGCGATTCTTACTATTGCAATCATTTTTTATTCCTCATGTTTGTTTTATTTAAAGCATCCATACAAGCCTTAGCCAAGTTAAAAGTTGTTCTAACTCCGCCAAAAGTTTTACTATAAACATCTTTTACTCCAGCGAGTTTTAAAACCTTTTTCAATTCTCTTGCAACTACTAAACCAGTTCCTTGTGGAGCTGGAATTAAAGTTATTCTGACACTTCCACCCTTTCCAGTAACTTCAAACGGCACTGTGTGTTGTTCAGAGCAATTACAATCAAATGAAGCACATCCTCTAGTAATTTTAATAACGTTCAATTTAGCATGTCTAATCGCCTTGTCCCTTGCTGGAAGAGTTTCTTGAGACTTGCCTGTTCCAATTCCAATGTGTCCGTTTTCGTCTCCAATCACTGCACAGGTTGAAAATGTAGGAACACTACCTTCCTTCTTCTTTCTTTGAGTTTGTCTCCATGCTCTTCTTTTTCCACCACCAAACTTACCTTTAGCCTGTCCAATAGAAAGTAAATCTGCCTTTAAATTTAGAAGACTGTCTACTATCTCTGGTTCAAGAATTTTTAAGTTCTTATCTAAAATTTCATCAAGACTTTTTACTTTTCCAGATTTAACTTCGATACCTAGTTTTGTTTTTGGATCCCATGCAGCAACAATTTCCTCTCGAGTTTTTTCCGGTCTTTTTCCTCTTCTTTGTTTTCTTCCGTCGAATTTATCCTTTTCTTCTGCTTTAACTATTTTTTTCTCTTTTTCTTCATCACTAATTTCTTCAACTTCATTTGCAATTTCTTCTTCAATCATTTCTTCACTAACTGCTTCAGCATTTGCAGCCTTATCTAAAGCTGTTTCTTCTGAGAGAGTTCCATGCGCTTTAGCTGTTTTTTTAATATTCTCGTCTATTTTTACCATTTTATTCCTTGTCTATTTTCGTTTTTACTTCATTGAATGTTTTTGAAAAGTCTTTTTTCAAGCTTTTACCTTCTACTCTATTTTCTTCAGGAAAAGCTTCTTCTTTACAATTAATTTCTAATCCTGCATCAATTAGTCCCTTAATGAATGAATAAACTTTTGTTTTATAGATTGTTCTAGCCATACCTAAATCAACTATAGGCGTTTCTAAACCTTTCTTTTTAATCTGTTTACCGATTAAGTAACCAGTTAAGTACGATGCCGGAATAGACTTCAAACTTCCACTAAATTCTTTTGGCCAACCATATTTCAAAAGTGCTCGCGAATCCATGCAAATCTCAACCTTATCTTGAGCTTCTTTACTTGTAACAAATTCTACTATGATATATTTGTTAGTCTTTCTAAATACTAATCTTGGTCTTCCACTTTTAAGTAGTTTTAACCTTCTCAAATAATCTGTTTTGTTTTCTCTTCTTCTTCGTCTGTCTATTCTCATTTTTTATTTGTCCTTTTCTTATTTACTTTCTTCTTATGCTTCTTAACAGAAACATCGCTCTTGTTTCCAATATGTTCCCTTAGATTTGCCTTGCTTTTGAATGCTTTGTTTCTTATTTTTTTCCTTATTTCCTTAAGTTCTTCTCTTGTAAGTGTTCCTTGATTTTTCATTTCAGCGGCATATTTTCTTAATTTTCTAGTCATAATAACATAATCTCTTTTTCTAGAGTTCACTTTCTTTCTTATATTTCCAGAACTTCGACTAGGCCTTTTAACTACCTTTTTTCTTCCTAAAATCGGTCTTATTGAAATTGCTCCATCACTCATTAAATCTCTAATGTCCTGTTTAGTTATTGCTTCTTTAATTTCATTTAATCTTGAATCTGAAAAAACAATTCTTGACCTTCCAACGTTTAGCGCTCTCATTGCTAATTCTTTTTTCTTTCCTAAATTCATTTTTTCTTCTCCTTAGTTTTTCTTTCTGTTTTTTTCAAAAATTTTCCAATATTTAAATTAGAGAACTTAATTCCTTTCTCTTTAGCTTTTTTAACTATTTCTAATTTGTTTTTCTTTCCTACATGACCCAAAACAATTATTTTCTTTTTATCCATTTTTTCTAAATCTTGAACATTCTTTATTAGTTGAATTTCTTTCTTATCTTTAACTCCGTATCCAATAGCTACTAGTGCCGGCTTACCCGCTCTACTCTCTCGCATTTTATTATCTCGTCCGGTAGGTCTTCTCCATTTCTGGTTTTTCTTAACCCCTCTACCGAGTTTAGCGTATCTAGTCCATCCTCGCCTTAAAAATTTAGCTTTTACCATTAGATTAATTTCCCCGCTTTATTTGTTAAAAAAATTCCATCTTGGAAAACTCTTCTATCCCTTAATCTTATTCTAGTTGCAGTTTCAAAATTAGCTGAAGCTTGACCAGCAACTTCCTTATCTGTTGAAACAATTGTAATCATGTCCTTATTAACTTTAACTTCTGCTCCTTCTGGAATCTTTGCAGTTCGAGGAATTTTTTCTCCAAGGAAATTTTTGATTATTGCCTTTTTACCTACGATTTCTACGGTAATTGGGAAATGATGGAAAACTACCTTTAGATGGTATACAAATTTTTCTTGAACACCCTTAATCATATTTTTTAAATGTGCTCGTATGGTGTTCATCATTTTTTTCTCTCGCTTTGTTGAGGCTTTATTTCCGATTACCATTTTGTTTCCTTTCTTTTCAAAACTTAATCTCTCTATTCTTACTTTTTTTCTTAGTACCCCTTCCTTTCCTTTGACAACAATTTCATCGCCCTCTAAGTTCATTTCTACTCCTGCTGGAATTTCAACTTCGATAAAAATACTTTTTTTCATTTTAATAGAAATATGCAATTAAGCATCCTCCAATATTTTCTTCTTGAGCTTCTTTATGAGTCATCAATCCTTTATTTGTAGAAATAATTACTGTTCCCAAGTTTCTTGCTGGAAGATATCTTCTACGATATTTTTCTATTGTTGTTTTTTCTACAGTAAATCTTGGTTTAATTGCTTTACAATCCATCAATTCACCAATTGTTACCTCAATAGTTTTTTCCTTTGGATTAATCTTATATTTCTTAATAGCATTTTCTTGTTTCATAATTTTTAATACTTCTATGAGTAAATTTGAAATTCTTTTTATTTCAAGAGTTTCCTTTTTAGCGTTATTTGTATTTCGAATCATATTCAAAGCATCTGCAACTATATCGTGTGACATTTTATTTTTTTCCTCCGATGTTTAATTTTGTTTGTTTCATTTTAACTATATTTTCTAAATCCGAGATCAACTGCCATTTCTCTAAAGCAGTGTCGGCATAAATTTAATCCGTATGATTTTATGTGCGCACCAAATCTTCCGCACTTTTCGCATTTTCTAGCAGCAATACCTGTTTTTCTATCTTTTGGTTTGTTGTGTTTTATGAATTTTTCTTTTACAACTGGTTTCGCATCCAATTGATTAAAATTTTTTTTCCAATCACTTGCTGTCATTTTATCTAAATTGTGTCTGGAAGTTTTCTTCCATAAATTTAATTATTTCTTCTGGAGTAATAATCTGCCTAACCGATACTTTTCCCCTTTTAATTTTCTTAAGAGAAACTCTTCTTCCTGCTCTTTTGAAAACTACTGTAACATCAAATCCTAAAATTCCAATATCTCTTTGATATTCTAATCCGGGAATTTCAATATATTCTTTTACTCCGAATGTAAAATTATTGTTACTTATCTGTTTTTTCTTCAACTTATTTTCTATTCCAACCAACATTCTCTTTAAAACAGTATGAAGATCTTTTCTAATCGTAACTACTCCCCCAATTTCTAAACCCGGTCTAACTCCTAAAGCCGGAATTCTTTTTTTTGCTTTAGTTTTAGCAGGTTCTCTATCTGTAATTAATTTTAATAGCTTGATACCTTTACTTAAGTTATCTCCAGTTCCTCCGACGTTTAAAACTACTTTATCCATTCTAATTGTTCTCATTGTATTTACTTTTGAATCAAATTTTTTTGTTTCTGTTTTTTGTTTCTTTATCTTTTCCATTATTCTGTAGCCATTACCTGTTTAATTAGAACACTTATTGATTTTTCTCCTTCGGAGATTGTTACCATATTCTTTTCAGAGTCTATTTTTTCAATAGTTCCTCTTTCTCCAGCGTGCTTTCCCTTAAAAACAATAACCTTTGTTTTTTCTTTTAATGGAACACATTTTTCTACTTTCTTATTTTTTAAATCAATTAAAACTGAATCATTTGTTCCACATTTCATATCTGAGATAAAATTTCTTCCATCGCTCAGATTTAGTTGTGTTCTCTTTCCCTTAAGAACAACTTTGTTTACTACCTTTGCTACTTTTTTAGTAGATTCATTTTCTTTTATCTCTTCTATAGAAAATTTTCCTGTTGAGTTTAATGTTAATCTATAATTTTTCTTAGATGAAACTAATGTTAATGTATCGAAAAGTAGCATCGAATATTTTTCATCTTTTACTTCCTTAGTGTTAACCAGAATTAATTTATTATTTAATGCAGTTTTCAGTTCTTTTCTAGTCTTTGCTATTTTAAGCATATCTCTTATTACAACCAGCAATGGTATTCCTTCTGTTTTACCAAAACTTGGTTTAACTAAGTATGCTGTACCCTTTCTTGGAACTGGCCAACTTTTTGGAATTGCTTGTCTTTTTAGATGACTCATTTTTTCTTCTCCTTAACAATTTTAGTTGATTCTTCCTTTTTAACTTCTTCCTTTAAAGTTTGTTTTTTACTAACTTCTTCTTTCTTTTTTGCAGTTCTAGTCTCTCTATCAACCATTTCAATTATTTGTAAGTTTGATGCCCATATTTTAACTAATGCCTTCGATCCATCTTGTTTTTTTACCTGTATACCTTCAATTGTTACTTTCCCAATTTTAGTAAAGACTTGTAATACTTTTCCAGTTTTTCTTTTGAAACTTCCAACCATAATTTTAACTTTGTCATCTTTTCTAACTACAATATTTCTCTTTCCAACTTTTTTTCTAAGTTCTTTTGAAAGATTTACTGTTAATTTCTTCTGTTTAATATGTAACGGAGCATTAGCTGCGTACTTCCTCTGTTTTCGAGGTTGTTTACTTGCTTTCCACGCTTTTGAAAATTTTTGTTTCATTTTAATATACGCTCTGAGCGATTTTTGCTACTGATGACCATCGCTCCATTACCTCCCTTGCAACTGGACCTTTAATTTGTGTTCCTTTTGGATTACCTTTATCATCCTTTAGGATTGCTACCGCATTATCTTCAAATGCAACTCTTTCTCCATTTAATCTTCTCCAAGGTTTTTTCTGTCGAATAATTACAGCATCGAAAACTTTTCCTTTCATTTCTGGAGTTCCTTTTCTAACTGAAACTTTCACCCAATCTGCAACCTTTGCATTTGTCTGTTTAGCTTTTTTTGCTTTGAATTTTTTAACCGAAACTAATTTTACTATCTTAGCTCCACTATTATCCGAAGCAATCATTATCGCTCCCAAATTCAATCCGGCAGTCATCTTTCCACTTACTGGTTTCATTATTCTTTTACCTCCGCATCTTTAACTTTTTCTAAAAATACAAAATGGATAATTTTACTCAATGGTCGACATTCTTTTATTCTAATTGTGTCCCCAATATTAACTTGGCTTTCAACACAAATCGGAAGTCTTGCATGAATTTTTGTTTTTGATCTTGCATATCTTTCATACTTTCTAACTTTGATCATTCTTTCAAATTCAATTGTTAATCTCTTATGGAATTTTGCAGTAACTTTTCCTTCGAAGACTCTTCCATGAGTTTTCAACTTTCCGTGGAATGGACAGTCTACGTCCTTACACACATTTGTAGGCTCAGCTACTTTTGCGCTTTCTATTTTTTTTGTTTCTTTTGTTTTCATTTTTTATCCTTCAATTGAGTCTTCTTCAAACCCTAGACTCATCAAAATGGGTTTTATCCTTTTTGTGTGGTCTCCCTGAAGTTCAATCGCGCCGTCCTTGTAAGTTCCACCGCAAGCAAGCTCGTTTTTTAGAGCCTTTGCGATCTTCTTTGCATCGACGCCACTATCAAACCCTGTAACAACTGTAACGACTTTTCCGTATCGTTTCTTGTCTGTTGTTACCTTTACTCTTTGCGAACTTTTAACTATTTGTTCACAAACACACGCTTGCTCTGGCAAGCCACATTTTGGACATATTTCCATTTATTTTTTTTCCCCTCCGTTGTTAGAGGTGAGTATTCTCGCTATAATTTTTTTGATTTCTTTAATCTTTGAACTTCCAGTCTTTGTAGAAGTTGCCTTAGCCTTTAATAATTCTATCTGAAGCTCTTTAAGTTTCTTTTCTTTTTCAGACGAATTCATTTTTGTTATTTCTTTAAATTTCATTTTTTACTTTTTAATAATTTAATTTTTGGTTTTTTTTCGCTTTCGTTTTCCTTTAACTTTTTAATTAGTTCTTCAGTAACTACAATTTTATCTGTTAGTCTCGCATGAGGAGATAATATAGCTACTTTAATTCCTACTGTTCCGGGTTTTGTTTCTGCTCTCGCTTGTGCTCTATCAACTACCTTTGCAGACTCTCCAGTTTTCTTCAAGTAACCCTGAGCGAATCTCCACGTTTTAGCTCTACTCGAAGGTAATTTTCCACTTAATCTAAGTTCAACTCCTTGTGCCCCGGATTTCATTATTCTTTCTAATGCCCGGTAAGCAATAACTTTGAACTTTAATGGACCAAACCTTTCCAATCCAATCGCAATTTCATCTGCCATAATCTGTGCATCAAACTCTGGTTCTCTAATTTCATCTATCTCTATATGCGGATTAGACAGTTTAAACTGAGTTTTTAAAACATGAGTTAATTCTTCAATTTTTTCTCCTTTTCTCCCAATAACTAAACCTGGTTTGTGAGTAGAGATAATTATCTTTTCTCCTACAGGAGTATATTCAATTCCAACTCTACTTGATTTACCTTTTCCTAATGCAGTTTTAATATATTGTTTTACTGCATATTCTTCTTTCTTTAATGTTACTGCTTTTTTTTCTTCCATTATTTTTTATTCTCTGTTTTTTGTTTTTTATTTATTGAAACTAATCGAACATGTGTCCTTTTCTTTTGAGTTCTACCAAATCTTCCACGTGGTCTTGGTGCAAAATTTGCAATAGCTTCGCTGATTATTGGCTCTTCAATTCCGTTTACATTTGAATTACCCTTCAATCCATTCAATAGAGTTATGAATGCAATTGATGAATTAACTGGAAATCTTCCAGACATCATTCCCTTTCCCTTTCTATGCGGAATTTCCCCCTTCATCGGAACTGCTTTTTTCTTTTTTATTACTAATTCCAAATCTGAAATAGCTTTTTCTATAGTTTTGTTTTTTATAAAATTACAAATATATATTGCATCTAAAGTTGAAATTGGAACACCATGCGAATTAATTTCTGCAAATTCTTTTTTTACAACTTGCTTACTTGATTTTTTTACTTCCGCCTTTTTTATCTCTTCAGCTTTTTTTTCTACTTTTGGAGTTTTAACTTCTGGATTTTGAATTACTGCTTTCTTTTGCTTATCTAAAGTCTTTGCATTTTTTTGTTCGGGGTTATAATTTTTTTCTGTCATTTTAGTGTTTAGCCTTTGCTTTAGTTCCCTTTGTTCCTCCCATTCCGGATTTATTATGATTTACCTTTCCTCTTGTTGGAGCCATTTCTCCCAATCGATGCCCAAGCATTTCCCCCATTATCTCTATCGGAGTAAATTGTTTTCCATTGTAAACTTGAATTTTCATGCCGACTAAATCTGGAACGATAATAATGTCTCTGCTGTGTGTTTTTATCAATTTATTTTTAGAGATTTTTACTTTACATCTATTTACGAAAGTTTCAATTACTTGGAAGTTTCTAAGTATACTTCTTCTTGCTCTTGATTTTAGTATCTTTGCAAATTCTCTTACATCTAACTTTTGCAACTCTTCTAGAGTTTTTCCTCGATACTTGAATTGTTTTTTTGTTTGTTCTTCCATATTATTTATTTCCTCTTTCCTGTTCTCTTTGGCCTGATTAAACCAACTCTTGCACCTGCAGGAGCATTTCTCTTTGCAATTCTTGACTTAGCAACCTTTCCTCTACCTGATCCGAATGGATGATCAATTGCATTCATCTTACAAGCAGATGTTCTTGGCCATAATTTATTTCTTGCTTTCTTTATGAAATGTTGTTTACCTGCTTTAACAATTGGTTTGTCTAGTCTTCCTGCTCCAGCAATTGTTCCGACGACAGCTCGGCAGTTTTTGTTAAATGCCCTTTCCTTTTTAGATGGCATTAAAATCCAAACGGTTTCCCCCGTTACTCTACTTATCTCAGCAGAACTTCCTGCGGTTTTAATTAGTTTTCCCCCGTCTCCTGGTCGAGATTCAATACAATAAATAGGAGTTTTAACTGGAATATCTACAAGTCTTATAATATTTCCATTCTCCAGCTTAGTTCCACTAAAAGTTATTTTTTGTCCTTCGAACATCCCATCAAATGCAGGAATGTAAAAGTAATCTTTCTTGGAATCCTTTGAATATTGTACTTTTGCCAACGGTGCGGTATGACATTTTGAATTTAATAATTCAATTACTGTTCCCTCTCCGCCTAATCTTGGAGGGTATTGAAGCTTGAATAAATATGCTCTCTTGTTAACTCTATAAGTCTTACTTCCCTTTCCACGTCTCTGCATAATTAGATTTTTACCCATGGTTAAATTTGTCCCCCAAATTTAGACATTTGGAAATTTATTTTCATCATTAGATTATACCTATTTTAGTTGCCATGTCTATCGCTGGAAACTCTTTCTTTAATTTAATTTGAACAAATTTTTTATTATCTCTAATTAAAGTTCTCACTTTCTCAATTTTCACGTCGAACAATCCTTCAAATTGTTTTTTGATTTCATCTTTTGAATATTTCATTCCAGTTGTAAATGTTAATGCATTACTTTTTTCAATTAGCATAACTGCCTTCTCTGTTGTTATTGGTTTGAATTGTATAACGTTACTCATTCTTTCTTCTCCAATTTTTTATTTAGTTCAGAAATTGCTGTTTCAGTATAAACCGTTAATCTTCCTAGTCCACCCTTTGCCAAATCCAAAACTCCTAAATCTTTTACTTTAGCTACATCGAATAAACTAGTTTTCAATTTCTCGTTATTTCCAATCACTAAAAGCATTCCAGCACTCTTTTTGTACTTTCTTCCTCTTCTTGATCCTCTTCCCGCTCTAATCTTTTTATCTTGAATAGCCACTTCAAAAAGAGATTCTCCTAAAATGTTTTTCAAACTTGAAAGTAATTCTTTTATCTTTAGTGATTCTACTTTTGATTCAACAATTACTGGAAGTTGTTTTTCAACTTTGTCTAGTCTTCCGTATTTCTTTGTTACATATTCCCCACTTGCTGTTGCACTTAATGCAGACTCTAGAGCGATTCTCAATTCTTTTTTATTTATCTTCAGAGTATTAATCATTGAATCTGGTTTTGGAGGATGAGCTCTTCGACCACCACGAGTATTTGGAGAGAATGCACCAACCCAGTTGAACTGCGTTCCTTTTCTAGACATTTGTTTTCTTGGGATTCTTGCCATTCCTCTTCCGTAACCAGATTTCCAAACGTGTCTTCTACGAACTATTCTTCCAGACGCAGATTGCTTCTTACCTGCCATTGGATCCGGACCATATGGTTGCATCGTCTTTTTTGCTTCCAAAACCTTTGCAACAATATCCTCTCTAACTTTTCTAGAAAAATATTTAGGTAAATCCATATCTTTTCCTACTTTTCCGTCTATTTGATAAATTTTTGTTTTCATCTCATTAACCTCAACAAATCATAATCTTTCTTCTCTTGTTTTCTAGTTTTTCTCAAAGGAGCAGTTAAAAGTAATTGTCTCTTTGCCGGACCCTGAACCGAACCATAAACTAAAATATAATCCCCGTTTACATCACCATAATTTTTTATCCCTTTAAGTGGCTTTTCATTTGCCTTGTTCATTGCGATTATTTTATTGTTATAAATAATTCGTGTGAATAATCCCATTTGACCCGCCATAGGAACTCTAAACGTTACTCTTGCTGGATGCCACGGACCAATACTACCAATCTTTCTTCGACCCTTTTCTGTTTTATGGAATCTTAATTTAGCTCCAAATCTTTTAATTGGACCTTGGAATCCCTTACCTTTTGTTAATCCTCTTAAATCAACAAGTTTCTTTGGTCCGAAAATATCTGAAACTGAAAGTTCTTTGTTTATGTTTCCTTTAATCCAAGCTAATTTTTCCTCTAAACTATTTCCAGCAACTCCCACTTCGGTTAAATCTGGAGTTTTTTTCAATCCTATTTTTTTAACCTGAGAATAAACAATAACTGAAACATCATCATAATCTTCTGTTTTAACACTCTCTAATTTAATTTTATTTGTTTTTGGGACTTTAATTTTTCTTTTTAGTTCTTTATCCAAGTTTTCAGAAAGAACATCTTTAGCAACTTTAGAATGTTTATAGAATCGAACGGAAAGTATTTTCATAGGTGGGCACTCAAGAATTGTAACTGGAATAGTAATTGATTTGTCTTTTGTCATAGAATTAGGTGTATTATCTTTAACATAAGCCGAAGCCATTCCAGCTTTATAACAAATGAATGCTTTAAGTCCCTTAGAATTTTCAGACGGAATAACGCTCCAGTTTACACTAGGTAAGTATTTACTGACCCGTTTTCTGGGCCAAACCTGCAAACTTCCTTTTCTTGGTCTTGATAGTGATCCCATTTTTGTGTATTTCTTAATGTAGCGAAGATTTTCATTTTACTTACCCTGGATAAAATACTTATCAAAATTGGGTTTATAAAACTTCTGTTGGACGTTTTATAGGTTGGCTTCAAATAATCCTGGAAACCTATAAATATGTTGGTGAGAATTAGGCTTCAAATTCAAACTCATTCATAATTTTTTGTTCGTCAATTATGGACTCTCTCACAATCTTTCCAGCACGTCTTGACATTTCTCTAATCAAAGCAAAGTCTTCGCTTTTTTTTAATTCTTCAGGAATATTGATTTTATCAATCAGGAACTTATGTTTAACCTCTGCTTTTTTAAATTGAGGATTTTCAAAAATAAAACTTTTAGCTAGCTCTGCATCTTTTGTAATTAATTTACAGAAATCTGCTTTTGGAGCATCCTCTCCCTTTGTTCCAGGTTTTCCAGATTTAGGAGCCTTTGGTTTAACCTTCAAAGAAGTTTCATCCTTTTCCGCTGAAAATGAAAGTGCAAAAAACGCTCGAGGGAATTTTTTCATTAAATCAAGAATATCTCTACCAGACATCTCTTTTTCAATAACGTATTTTTTAACTCCCTGGAATTGCTTTATTTCCTTATATTCTAAATCTTTTTTTAAATCTGCAGTTGAAACAATTGCCCCAATAATTTTAGTTTTAGTATCTCCCAATTTTTCAGCAACTGTTTTAACCAAGTCATTTGCAAACTCCGCACTAGTATTTACAGTGTATTTGCCTCCGGCAAATCTAGCATTAATTATTGCTCTGTTCGTAAACTCTCCTTTTGAAAATTTTTGAAACTGGAAGTGAATTGACTCATCAACATCCTTATCAATCGCTCTTTTTATAAAATTCATATTATGAAAAACTAAACCTGATTTTTAAATGTTTCTTTAGACGTTTCGTAAATTTTTATTTTTAGACTAATTCTTTGGGAGAAAAACTGATAAAGAAAAGGAGATTTCCGAAGAGCTTTAATTGAATACTTTAAAATAAAAATCATTTCAGACAACGCCTTTCTTCACAAACCTTTATAAATTTATTAGACCTATATTTATTATTACAAAATGGACGAAGATTCTTATAAAAAAATCGGGGCACTTTCAATTCTATTGCTACTTTTAGTTTTATCCTTCTTCATGTTAAAACCATTTCTAATTTCAATACTTCTCGGAGTTTTCTTAGCTTTTCTTTTTATGCCTCTTTACCTTTGGTTAGTAAAAAAAACTAATTCTAAAAATATCCCTGCATATATTTTATGTATTCTTTTAATCGGAGCAATTATTTTGTCTTTCTGGATACTTACCCCTTTATTTATTAATCAATCCATTAGAGTTTATCTTGCGGTTCAACAAGTTGATTTTATCACTCCTCTTCAAAAAATCTTTCCTGGCGTGTTTGAATCTGGAGAGTTTTCCACCGAATTTGCATCTATATTAAAATCATTCGTAACCAAAACTGCGAACTATGCCGTGAACTCTTTTTCAGGAATAATCTTAAATTCTCCCACCCTACTATTACAATCACTAGTAGTATTTTTTACTTTCTTTTTTGTTCTAAGAGATAGGGACGAGCTTTTTATTTACCTTAAAAGTTTACTTCCATTTTCTCCTGAAATTGAAAAAAAATTATTTCAACAAACAAGAGAGATTACTTTCTCCATTCTTTACGGTCAAATAATTGTGGGAGTTATTCAAGGAGCAATTGCCGGTTTAGGGTTTTTCCTATTCGGAGTTCCAAACGCAATGTTAATGACGCTGTTAGCTACTATCGCTGGAGTTTTACCCGTAATTGGAACAACCGTTATTTGGATCCCCGTAGGAGTCTATTTATTTGCATCCGGAAATATTTTTTCTGCAATTGGAGTTACTGTCTTCGGACTACTTTCCTCTGGAATTGATAATATTATTAAACCCATTATAGTTTCTAAACGGACTCAAATGCATTCAGCATTAATTTTATTTGGAATGGTTGGAGGAATCTTTTTATTTGGGGTTTCTGGATTTATTCTGGGGCCATTAATCTTAGCATACCTTTTGATAATTACTGAGATTTACCGAAATAAAAGATCTCCTGGAATCTTCACTCAGCCAGGGAAATAATGAAACTTCAAGTAAAATTTCTCAAGTGGTCTGCAGGAATACCTGTTGCAATTTTAAACGAAAAAACTGCAAGTCAGATTGGTGTACGCGCTCAAGATAGAATTGCCATTGAAACTAACTCGGGAAATCCAAAGAAATTTTTTACCATAATTGATACAGTCAAATCTCTTGCAAAAGAAGGCGAAATTATTGTTTCTTCCGAACTTAAAGAAATGTTAAACTTAAAAGAAAATCAAGAGGTTGATGTAAATATCGCATCTCTCCCAAAAAGTATTCTTTCAATTCAAAAAAAACTAAATAAACAATCTCTCAACGAGGTAGAAATAGCTGAAATAATTAAAGACATAACAAATAATTTTTTATCCGAAGCGGAAATTGCACTTTTTGTCTCTGCAATGTATAAGCAAGGTATGACTATGAAAGAGACTATCTTTCTGATTAAAGCAATTTTGAAAACAGGAAAGACTTTGAAATTTAAAGGAAAATATGTTGCGGATAAACATTCTATCGGAGGAATTCCCGGGAACAGAACAACCCCCTTGGTAGTTTCTATTTGCGTAGCAGCCGGATTAACCATGCCAAAATCTTCTTCAAGGGCAATAACCACTTCTGCCGGAACAGCGGATGTAATAGAAACTATTGCTAGAGTGGATTTTACTCGCGAAGAAATTAAAAAAATTGTTCAAAAAACAAATGCATGCTTAGTTTGGGGCGGAGGATTAGGATTAGTCCCAGCAGACTCAAAAATAATTAGGATTGAAAAAACTTTAAAGATAGATCCGGAGGCCCAACTATTAGCATCGATAATGGCAAAAAAAATTGCAATGGGTAGCAAATATATTCTTATAGATATTCCTTACGGAGTTGGCGCAAAAGTTACAAAAGAAAGAGGATTAAAGCTAAAGAAAAAGTTTGAATATCTAGGGAAATATTTTAACAAAAAATTAATTTGTATTTTAACCGACGGAAGTCAACCGATTGGAAACGGAGTAGGACCAGCACTAGAACTCCTAGATATCTTAAAAATTTTAGATCCAACAAAAAGAGGTCCGAGAGATTTAGAAGATAAAGCACTTCTTTTGTCAGGAAAATTATTAGAGATGACAGGCAAAGCAAAAAAAGGTAAGGGTCCTATTCTAGCAATGGATATGCTGGATTCTGGAAAAGCGCTAGAAAAATTCAAGGAAATAATTAAAGCTCAGGGGGGAAATATTAATAGAATTCCTATTGCAAAATACTCTAAAACTATTTTCTTCAAAAAATCCGGAAAAATAATTCAACTAGAAAATAAATTAATTAACAGTTTAGCTAGAGTGTTAGGCTGCCCAGCTGATAAGGCCGCAGGATTGTACTTATATCACCACGTAGGGGATGAAGTAAAAAAGAAAGATAAATTTGTGACTTTATTCTCCGAATCAAAACAAAGACTAAAAGAAGGAATAAAATTTCTTAAACAGAATCAAATTGTTATACTCCGATAAACCACAATAAATCATTTAAACACCCTTTTTCTTAAAATATCATGAGAGAATCTGAACAAAGAAAAAAATTAATGGATTACATCCAAAGGAATTTGAAAAAGTCCTACACTCTTGAAGCTCTTAAATGGGCACTAATCAAGCAAGGTTACTCTCGGGTTTTGGTAGAAAAAGCAATAGAAGATACGCACCAGGAAATGGCAAAAAAAGCTCCAATATTAAGAGATAAACCCCAGATAAATTATAGCATTGTAGATGAAAATGATAAACCGGTAAATTTTAAAAAATCTTGGTGGAAAAAACTTTTTGGATTGTAAATAAAAAGATTTAAAACCCGATGGTTTATATTAACTTTAAGCTAAGCTTCCGTCGCATAGGCACTCCGTGAAATCGGAAAACGACCTCTATGATGGATTAATTAGTAATGCCTCCGTCGCATAACGGTATTGCAACTGCCTTGAGAGTGAAGGAAACTTCCCACTCGTTTTCGATTGGGTTCCCATTCGCCACGAGAGCAGTGCCCTTTGGGCACCCAGGTTCGACTCCTGGCGGGGGCGTATTCAGCAGATTGTAAATCTGCTTCATCCGATAGGATGTTGATCAAAAATTCAAAAATTATTTCTTAAGTTTGACCGAGTAATTTTGATTTCATTTTATTCTGAAAGTAAATTATCTAATTTAGAAATCAGAGTTACGAGACTGGCGGGGGCGTAATTTTTATTCTCTCTTTGAGGGATTAATTATTCTTTTAGAAAATCTTCAATAGGTATGTGAATAAATTTCTTGGATACAACTTTTTCTTTTGTGATTAGACTGAATTCTTTTATATGTTTCTTTTTTTCTTTAAGTTCGGTTAATCCTTTGTATTCCCTCTCGGGTATTTCTTTAGACGAAACAACATTGATTGCTTTGCTATCAGAAATAAAGTCCACTTCGTTCTTGTCTGCCCAATAATATAATTGTTCTTTGTTGTTTTTTCTTAATTTTTGTGCGACAAGTGCTTCAAAAAGATGCCCCTCATTAACTCTTTGAGATAAAACATTGGTCAATCCATTATCTAGGGTGTAATATTTAGAAGCTCTTCCTGCAATGTATTTTGTTTTTGCTGAATATGAAAAGAATGGAACTTCAAAAATTAAATACGCATCAATAAGATAGGAAAGATAATTCTCTGCTGAGCGAGGATTTATGCCTAATTCTTTTGCTAACTTGTTTGGACTTATTTTTAATCCAGTATTTGAAATAATATACTGTGCAAGTGCCTTAAATTGTTGTGTTGCAACAATTGAGTATCTTTCAAAAATGTCTCGTAACAAAATATCGTTGAAATATTGTAACAAAAGTAACTTTTTCTTTTCTATATCTTTTTCAAGAACTACTTCTGGGAAACCTCCATATAACAGATACTCTTTAAATGTTGCAAGTTTTTTCTCTAGTATCTCTGAATAGCTAAAAGGAAAAATCTCAAAGGTAATATTTCTTCCAGTTAGAACTGTGGCTAGTGATGGAGCAAATAGGGAAATATTAGAACCGCTGATTATAAACTTTTTATGAGCTTGAATGTCATAATGCGTTCTTAACCAACTTTCAAAACCTTTGATTTTTTGTATTTCATCAAAGAAATAATAATTATAATCTGGAAATTCTTTTAAAACTTCTTCAAGCAATGAAACATCAAGATATCGTAAGAATCTATAATCATCAAAATTAATGTAAACACATTTCTTTTTTGTTCTATTGGCTATTTGTCGTAAAATTGTAGATTTTCCACACCTTCTTACCCCTTTTATGATTATTATCTCTGGGCGAGAAAGCCAGGTTTCTATTTTATCTAAGTATTCTTTTCTTATTATTCCTTTTTCTGAGAATTTTGTTATTGCTACATTCTTTATGATCTCTTTCATAAAAAAAGAGTGGTTTGCTTAGTTTATAAAGGTTTGTAGTGTAGTGCGAACATAGTTTAAATTTATTATTGTTTAACTTATCAATAGATTACCCAATTTCATCAATATCTATAAAGATTAAATAATTGAAAACAGCAACGATTAAACTAAAATAGGAGATTCATAAAAGAGTCCCCTGGATTTGGTACAGATGCTCTATATTTTGGCGGGGGCGTCGCTTTCTTATTTGAACCTGCGACGTCACTAGTCAATTTTCAAGTATTGAAGTAAAAATTACCTAGGGCATAGCCTTTCTCTATGACAAAACAGAGTTTTTAGAAAACGGGGCGTTGAAATTTTATACATAATACTTTTCCTTTTATTTTTTTTATTTTTTAGAAGGAGATGAAAAGTATCATCTAATTACAATTTGGGAGAAATCAAAGATTCTTCTTGGTTATCTTTTCAAGCACCCATCCAATAAATAAACTTATTAGGCCAAATAATATTATCGGAGAAATAAAAAGGACTATTCCCGGCTTCCATATTAAATTTGAAAAGTTTGGAATCCAAAAGAGGAGTACCATTAAACTAATTTGAAGAAAAAATTCAAATGCTGCGAGATAAATCTCAAGGTTATTGCTACATCCAGATGGTCCCCCTGGGCTAGTATGACAGGAAGTTAAATTCATATGAATTCCAAATAATAATCCTATGACTAGTCCAAACAATAATCCTTTTTTAGTCAAAGAAATTTCTTTAAACATAATATATTCAACTTTTTTTAGTATAAATACCTTACTTAATTTATTGTTTATTTGAAAAGGTTATTTACAAATTATAGGCGTTGTCCGGAAAGACATAAATTCTAATTTTCAAAATAAAAAAAGTTTGTATT
>CAYLLQ010000008.1:0-4815 GCA_964384935.1 Candidatus Woesearchaeota archaeon
GTCTCAAATTCTAGCCAGAGTAAAACAAAACATAGAAATTTGTAATAAAAATAAACTCAAAATGAAATTTCTTTCAGAAAAAAATTCAAGAAACCCAATAGACATAAAGGCACTAGGATTAGTTTTAGGTATGCCTACATGGATGACAAAGGAACTCTAAAATCAAAAACATTATAAAATACCCTTTTCTTTAAAGAATTATGAACATTCAAAGATTAAATGAATCTCTTTCTCCAAACGAAAGAAAGCTAATCCCCTATCTAGAAGAATCCATAGATGATATGTGCAGAAAAACAAATCTAGACAAAGTTTCTGTTTTAAGGTCACTAGAATATTTACAAAATAAAAAATTAATTGAAATTTCAACAACTCAAAAAAAGATAATTGAAATTGGGGTAAACGGAGCACTTTACAGAAAAAAAGGATTGCCCGAAAGAAGACTCCTTAATTTAGTAAACGAAAAAAGAATTGTTTCTTTAGAAGAAGCTCAAAAAGGTTCCAGCCTTTCAAATGACGAATTCAAAGCTTCGCTCGGTGCCCTAAAGAAAAAAGCAATGATTGAATTAAAGAACGGGAAAATTTTCTTAAATGCTTCTCCACAAGAATTTGCAAAAAAAACATTAGAGGAACTTTTTATAGAAGCTCTACCGATTGAATTAGACACTTTAACCCCTGAACAAAACTTCGCACTTAAAACATTACAAAACAGAAAAGATATAGTACAAATAGGGGAGAGAAAAGAAGTAAAGATAAGCATAACTGAACTAGGAAAAGAACTTAGAAAAACCAATTTAAAAGACGAGGATTTTATTGAAACAATTTCTCCAGAAATATTAAAATTAGAAAAAAATTGGAAAGGAAAAAAATTCCGACGCTACGACATAACCTCGCCTGTTCCTTCTATATCTGGAGGAAAGAGACACTTTGTAAACCAAGCGATTGATTACGGAAGAAAAATTTGGACAGAAATGGGATTCCAAGAAATGACTGGAAATATGACTATCTCAAGTTTTTGGAATTTTGATGCATTATTCACTGCACAAGATCATCCCGTAAGAGAAATGCAAGATACATTTTTTATAAATAAAAAATCAGAAGTCCAAGATAAAAAATTAGTTTCAACAATAAAACAGACACACGAAAAAGGGATAGGCGGGAGTAAAGGCTGGAGATACAATTGGGATGAAGAAGAATCTAAAAGAATGGTTCTAAGAACACACACAACCGGATTGTCTGCCCAAACACTTTACAAGCTAAGTAAACTTCCTAAGGAAAGTAGAAGAGGAAAATTCTTCGCATTTGGTAAAAACTTCAGAAACGAAACAGTAGATTGGTCACACGGATTTGAATTCTATCAAACAGAAGGAATCGTAGTAGATCCCAACGCAAATTTCCGACACCTATTGGGATATTTAAAACAATTTTACAAAAAAATGGGATTTGAAAAAATACGATTTAGACCTGCCTATTTCCCTTACACAGAACCATCTGTAGAGGTAGATGTCTGGCATCCCGAAAGAAAATTGTGGTTAGAGTTAGGGGGAGCAGGAATTTTCCGTCCAGAAGTAGCAATTTCTCTTCTAGGAGAAAACATTCCAATTTTAGCGTGGGGACAGGGATTCGATAGAACAATAATGGATTACTACCAAATAAAAGATTTAAGAGCACTTTACAAAAACGATATATCTCAATTAAGAAAAATGAAGTTTTGGATAAAATAAAATGGCATCAGCAAAATTTAACAGAAAAACTTTTGAAAAAGAAATAGGAAAACTAGACGAAGTTATGCAAAGCAAAATTGCATCATTTGGAACAACATTTGAAAACCTAAACGAAGAAGAATTAGAAATTGATGTAACTCCAGACAGACCAGATTTACTTTCTTATCAAGGATTTAAGAGAAGTTTCTTAGCATTTTTAGGAAAATCTACCGGATTAAAGACATACAAAATAAATCCTCCAGAAAAAGATTTTACAGTCAATATAGATAAATCTCTAAAAGATGTACGCCCATACACCGCTTGTGCAATTGTAAAAAATTTAAAATTTGATAACGAAAAAATAAAAGAGATAATCGATGTTCAAGAAAAATTACATAACACTGTTGGAAGAAAAAGAAAAAAAGTAGCAATAGGAATTTATCCTCTTGAAAAAATAAAACTTCCTATAACATTCAAAGCAATGGAACCAGACCAGATAAAATTCCAACCATTAGAAATGCCAAAAGAAATGACTGGTTTACAAATCCTTCAAAGACATCCAACCGGGAGAGATTACGCACATCTTCTTGCAGGAAAAGTAAAATTCCCGATTTTCGTAGACGCAGAAAACAAAATACTGAGTATGCCACCAATAATTAATTCACATACAACAGGAAAAATTACGGAAGAAACAACTGAAATATTTATAGAATGTTCTGGTTACGACTTTGAAATTCTAAAAAAATGTCTAAACATGATTGTAACAATTTTAGCAGATATGGGAGGAAAGATTTACGCAATAAATTTGGTTGGAAATATTAAAGCTACAACTCCGGACTTAACTCCAGAAAAAAATAAAATATCCTTAGAAAATACAAATAAACTTCTAGGTTTAGACTTAAATGAAAAAACACTTAAAATAAATTTAGAAAAGATGGGACACTCTTACAACAAAGGAATAGTAGAAAGTCCATCTTGGAGAACAGACTTGTTACATGAAGTGGATTTAATAGAAGACGTTGCAATTGCTTATGGGTACGAGAATTTTATTCCAGAAATTCCAGAGATAGCTACAATAGGTCAAGAAGATTACAGAGAAACAATCAAAAGAAAAATAGCTGAAATTATGTCCGGTTTAGGACTATTAGAAACATCCAGTTTTCATCTAACAAAAATCAAAGACCAATTTGAAAAAATGGGTATTCAAGAAAAAGATTCAAAAAATTTTGTAGAATTAGAAGAATCCAAAACAGATTACAACATTCTAAGAAAAGATTTAACTCATTACGCACTAAAAATTTTGTCTGAAAATGTAGATTCCGAATATCCACAAAAAATATTTGAAACTGGAAGAGTATTTGAATTAAACAACGAAGAAATAATAGAATCAGAAAAAATCTGTTGTGCAATTACTCCGGGAAACTTTACAGAAATAAAGCAAATCTTAATTTATCTTGGAAAAATGTTCAACTTAGATCTAACATTAATGGAATCTGAAAAATATCCAGGACATTTCATAGATGGAAGAACAGGAGAAATTCATCTAGATAATAAAAGAATTGGATTCATAGGAGAAATACATCCAAAAATATTAAGAAATTGGAGAATAAAAATGCCAGTTGCATTATTCGAGATGGATTTAGAACCAATATTTAAAAGATTAGAATAAACGGGAATTTTTATGGGTAGAGATTTTTTCTAAAAGAAACTCACTATCCAAAATAGCCTTTACCTGAACCATTAATTTCTACTTCCTTATCCCAATTGGCTTTTACAACATCCACTACATCCATCAAATCTTTTTTTAAATCCTGCCAAATTAAAAATGAATCTTTAACAAAGTCCGCTTCTTTCTCTTCTGAAAATAAAATATCCAATTCAATAACATCAACTTCCTTCTTAGCAAGTTTTTTGTACACACTGGAAAGTTTTTCTCTCTCAACACTTCCAAGAGTTTTAATAAAAGAAAACACAAACATTTGAGCATTAACCGGATTTAGAATTGCCTCAATAAACCGTAAATAATTAGAAAACTTATCTGCGATGAACCTTCGAACTTCTCTAACTAAAAAATCAGTCTCGACATCTGAAAGTTTCTCTATCTGAAAATCCTCATTCAACGCATCAAATTCTGGCAAAGAATGCTTTTTTTGAATTTCTAAATAAGCTTCCTTCAAATCTTTCAAACCATGTTCTTCACAATCAGAATTACATTTTTCCATAGAATATGGCACTAAATAGGTTTTATAAATTTAATTAATGCTGACACTTAAAGATACGAGTGTCCAGGAGAAGCAGGTACCAAACCAAAAGCATAATCGGAAGGCACCGGAAAAGTGGAGGCAGAAGATTCTAAAGAAGGTCTCCTCGGAAGAACATCTCTACGGGAGACAGTTAGACCCAACTCAACGGTATGCATCCTCCACGCACGAATTCTCTGAGTCTTAGATAATGGACATTGACTAGTTTCATCAAATATAGTCTGAATAACTCCCAAAAACTTTCTCGCATACTCATTCTGAGCTACAAAAGGTTTTCCCCTTTTTAAAATTCCATCAACATAGATTTGAACGGCTTCTCTTAAGATTTTATCCTGACAAGAACTAGCAATTTCCCAAGCAGATTTGTCACAAGATTCAATTGTTAAATAGTCCGCAGAATTTGTCCGATCTACACCTAAGTCCCCCAACACCGCAGAAATATGTTTAAAGTTAGAAATACCACTATGCCAAGCCAAACCATCCATCTCTAAATCAAGAAAACACCCTATTTAAAATTTGTTATAAAAAAATAGTCACAAAAATTCCAAATAAAGAAGTTTTATAAATTTAAATTATTCTAGAAAGATACCAGATAGGAGATAGATTATAAAAATACGCCTGGATAGCTCCTTCCCGAGTATACGAGGGAAACGAGTGGAGCAGAAACGACAAATATGTCTGCGTAGCTCATTGGTAAACTGGAATTAAGATTCCGTAGAACCCCTTCGCTATAAATCAAGAAAATGCCTGGATAGCTCAGTTGGTAGAGCACTACATTGGTAACATTCAAAAAATTATCCAAAAATGTAGAGGTCCCGAGTTCAACCCTCGGTTCAGGCTTTCATCTCTTGTTG
>CAYLLQ010000008.1:4915-19515 GCA_964384935.1 Candidatus Woesearchaeota archaeon
AAGAATTGAAGATTGCTTCGACAAGGTAGAAGTTTACTTCTGCCGGTTCAGGCTTTCATCTCTTGTTGAAGAATTGAAGATTGCTTCGACAAGGTAGAAGTTTACTTCTGCCGGTTCAGGCTTAATATCGTTTTGAGGTTGAACGAGGAGAGTTAATTTCTAGGAAATCACTTACGGAATAATTTCATAAACAAGAAAATAAGTAGAACCAATAGGAAAGTTAAAACTAAAAATCCAAATAAAACTGAAACTAAAAAGAAAAAGTTAACCATTAATTCGGTATTAGAAACGGTATACAAGATAAAAGATAAAATAAACAAAATCAAGAAAGTAACAAGATTTCTTAAAACAAGACTAATCTTTCTTCCACTAGCTCTAACACCTTTTACTTCAGAAGATATTTTTGATCTGGAAACAGTTCGCTTAACAGCTTTCTTAGAAACTTTTTTCACTCTCTTTTTTACCATAATATATATTAGAAAATATACTTTTTAAATCTTACTCAAATTAGGGCAACCAGTTAGAATTAACAACATACGCAGTAATCTCAGAACCAGAATCAAAAATATTTTCTAACCAATTAAAATAAAGTTGTTTAAATGTTAAAAAATCCACCGGATTACTTAAATACAAAACATGATTACTAACAATAAACAACGCTCCGATAAAAAAGAACTTAATAATAACTAAATAAATTTTCATTTTACCGCAATAGTAGAATTCGGTGTCCAATTTTGTTTAATTACATAACCTGCTATATTTCCAGTATTCTGAAAAAATCCCCCCACCCAAGAAAGATAAATCTTGAAAAAACCAACAACCCCATTAAAACTAGTCAAATCTGGATTACTTGTTCTATAAACATAACTAAACGTAACAAGCAAGAACAATAAAAGAGCGATGATGATAACATTAAAAATAACACCTTGAAAACTTTGATATTTATTCTGATAGCTATTAATTAAAAAAACTACAACTACCACCCCGAAAAGAACTAAGATAATTTCAATCATAAAAAAACCAGGAAATCAAACTATAAAAAAGTTACTAAATAAACAAAAAAACCAAAATGAACAAATCTACTAAAATAAATACCCAAAAAACAGTGATTTCTAGTGTTCCACCAGTAGAAACTTTACCTGAACTAGTTACTTTTAGAGGCCAAAAAGGTTTAATTCCTTTAACGGTAAAACTATCTGCGAATAAGTGCGTTGAATATCCTAAGAAAAAGGGTAGCGCTAAAAGTGGAGAAAAAAAGGCGAAGAGTACAGAAAGAAGGATACAAAAAGTATAACTATGAAACATCCCTCGATGATTTGGAGTTTCAGAACTATCTTTTTTCCAGAACATTAATTTTGAAGGTCCAATTATTCTATCCATGTCTGGAAGTAGAGTAGAAATAATTAAAATAGGGATAAACGCCAATTGATTATTAACATGCGGAAGAAAATAAAGCGCGACCGCAGCCCCAATTGCTAGATGTGTTCTTCTTAACATAAATATAAAAACAAAGACTCAAATATAAATCTATCGAAATTTCTTCCAATTATCTAATTCTAAAATTCTTTTCTGATCCTTTTTCTCTTTGTAAGTTTTTGGAACAAAAATAGGTTTCTTAGTTTTTGGATTCAGTCCGGTGTAATACATACAAGTAGAAACGGTCATAGGAGTTGGAGTAAAAATCTGAACGGACTCTGAATTTTTTAAAGTTTTTATTTTTCCTGCTAGTTCTTCTGCCTCTTTCATTGTAGAACCAGGATGAGCTACCATAAAATAATAAGACAATTCCCCACAACCAAGTTTTTCAAATCGTTTAATAAATTGATCAAGATCACCCGTATTTTTATTCATCATTTCAAGAACATTCCGACTAACATGCTCGGGAGCAATTTTCAATTTTCCCGAAATAAAGGGTTTCAACTCTTTTAGATATTCATCAGTTGCTAAATCATAACGAACTCCACTTCGGACAAAAACTCTTTTTACTCCCTTAACTTTTCTTACTTCTTTCATCAAATGAATTAATTTAGAATGAGATTTATCTAAACGTTTACATATTATACATTGATTTTTACAACTTCTACAATCCATTCCGTACATATTTGCAGAAGGACCTCCAAGATCATCGATGTTTCCTTTAAAATTTGGAAGTGTTGTGAGATATTTAACTTCTCTAAGAATAGATTCTTCTGAACGAGAAACAATTCTTCCGTCAGACATTAAATTCAAAGAACAAAAATTACAAGCTCCAATACATCCACGATGAGTGATTACACTAAACTCAAATCCCTTCAAATAATCAACATTAATTTTTCTAGTAAACGGAAGTTCATAGTATTCATCTAGGTTTTTGGAATTATATTCTGGAAATTTATACTGCAAGACATAAAAAGTGTCCGTTTTTTGAGCCAGATTTTGGGTACTATCTAAAAGATTTTGCATATCACAAAATTTCTCTTTTGAATTTAAAATATCATCATGACTAGGCAACAAAACAAAATCCTTAGGAAGTTCTCTTAATCGAATACAAGTTCCATCAATTCCAATTAAGTCTTTTTGCTCAGATAGTCTCTTGACTATTTCTAAAATTTGTTTTTCTCCATAACCATAAACCAAAATATCTGCTCTAGAGTCAAATAAAATAGATTTTCTAATTTTGTCCGACCAGTAATCATAATGGCTTAATCTTCTCAATGAACTTTCAACTCCTCCAAGAACAATTTTAGAATCTTTGAAATTTTTTCTTATCCAATTACTATAAACAATTACTGCTCTATCCGGAACTTCTTGCTTGTATTTTAGAATTTCTTTTTCCTCTCTTCTTTTCTTAAGAGCGGTATAATTTCTTAGCATTGAATCAATACTTCCAGAGGTAACTCCAAAAAACAATTTAGGTTTTCCAAGTTTTAGAATGTCTTTTTCAGTTTGAGGAATTTCAATGACTCCAACACGATAGTTGTATTTTTCAAGAAGTCGCTTTAGAATTGCAATTCCGCAGAGAGGAGAATCGCAATATCTTTCTCCAAGAATAAAGATTACATCATATTGGTCTTTCATATAAATAAGAGAAAGGAGGCATATTTAAAGAATTGGTAGAATTTTAAATATTGTCGAGATTGTGTGGATGGATAGTAACTTACCCCTTACAAAGTAAATAAAGAGCACTGCTGAGCTAAGCAGATTTAAAAGGATTAACGGCAGAGAATTTATTGAAAGGTAGATAGAGGAAGCGAAAGGCTTAGAAAAATATCAAAGAGTTCATATTAATTTATTCATATCTTAATGCATCAACAGGATTTAATTTTGATGCCCTATAAGCCGGAATAACTCCAGCAATCATTCCGATTAAAACTGCAAATAATATTGCCCCGATTATTAATTGCATACTTACAACAGAAGAGGGCGAATACAAAACAGCTAAATTATTTAATTTCGTCCCTTAATTTTTACAATCAATAAATAAACTCATTTGTGGGATTGTGCTATCAAAATCATTATTACAAAATTCTGGTATTTCGGATTGTTTAAAACAAGATTTTTTAATTTCTTTAAATCCTACTTTTTCTAAAAACTTTTTTAATTTTTCAAAATTCCACCAATTAATATGATAATTTGAATTTGAATAAGTATAATCTGAGCCATATTTTTCAAGAAATTCTTGTTTAGATAGTTTTTTAAAATCTTCTCTAACATTCATTAAATTTACTTCTTCTCTTTTTTTTGTTGCAAAAAAGGTTAATAAGTAATGTTCAAGAGCAAAGTTCATATCTTTTGGTAGATGAGCAAATTTTCCATAACAAATTTGAAACCATTCGAGATTTTTATTCTTGTAATGATAAAGTGCTAAGTCAATGTCCGGGACGACTATTCTAAAAGTAGAACCACTTTTTAAAATTCTGAAAACATTAGAAAAAAGATTTTGAACTGCTTCATTAGAGAGATGTTCTATTGTGTGTGAACAATAAGCAAGTTCAAAAGATTTGTCTTTAATATCCCATCTTTTTATTTTCATTAAATCAATATTATAATCCATTAATCTATATTCTACACTTTTTTCATCGGTTGAATAATCCATCACTCTCCAGTTTTCTCTTACAAATTTCCCCCCCCCCCCACATTAATAAATTGAGGGTTATCTCTTAATTTTTTCTTCTTTAATAGAAGTTTATAATCCTGAGATTTATGATAAATCCCAGCAACAATACGTCTTAAAATATTTCTTTTCATCTTTGTTTGTTTAAGGTTTAAAATAAGGAATGTTGACGCTACAAGAGGGCATATTATTTTCATAACAATTATTTAGGGTGTTATAAGTAAAAGCGATAGAAATTTCTTCAAGTTCTTTTTCTCTTACACTTTCAGGAATTCTTTTCCACTCAGATTGAAAATTATTTTTTATTGTTTCAAGTTTTTTATTAATATCTTTTTGTATTTCTTTTTGAAATACAGATTTAATCTCCTCTACATTCGAAGGAATTTCTGTTCCGAGATATTTCTCTTTTGTGATGACTCTCTTATCTTTTCTTATAGAATGTTGCAGATAAAAATATTTTTTATTTCCCTTTTTTCTTGTTATTATTCTCATAAATATCTTACCCTTACAAAGTATTTAAATATTATGTTTTTAGATAAAATGTAATGGGACGCCCCGACCGTAAGGGATACCATTATGCGATTTTAGAGTGATGCACACCTTATTTGTGCCGACTTCTAATTATCTTTAGTGTCGTGTGATGGAGATGATTTTTAAGTATTGTAGAGATTGAATGAAAAGACTATTCTTTTAACAAACCACCCAAAACTTTCAAAGCATCTTCACCAATTTCCATCAAAAGGGGAAGCAACTTTTTCTCAAACTCAAAATATTCTTTTTCCCTTATTTTGATTAAAGTTAACTTGGATTTTTCTTCAAGTATCTCTCCTCTATTCTTGGTAAGTGTTTCTAGGTTCTTTTTTATCTTTTCAGAAAGTCCTTTAACAAAAGATTTTGAACTTGTTATTTTCTTAATAATATTTTTCTTCACTAAATCTTTTTTGAAATCGATTCTCTCGGAAATCAAAAACAAGTCAAACAAATCCCTTTCTTTAATTGTTGGTCTAGTTAAAATCGCTCTTATTTTTTCTCCTGCAATTTCTTTTAAATAATAACACGGGATATTTTTCCTAATTTGTATTTTAAGTTTTTCAGCAAATTCTAAATCATTAATAAGTTCATCATCAAATAAGTGAGTTATATTTTCATATAAAACAGGATAAATTATTTCATCATTAAAATTAACTTCAAATTTAATAACTTCGTCCGAACCATAAACAGGATGGTAATATATTTTAAAAATATAGACATTCTTCCTATCCATAACTTTACAATATTTCTCATTTGTCTTGTTAATGGAAAAATCTAAATTAAACTTCTCACATATTTTATTAATTTCTTCAACAATTTCATCAGTTATTTTTGAGATTACTTTTTTTCTTTGCTTTGCAGAAAGATCATGTAATTTTTTATTTTCTAAGTAAGTGAAATCAAGATCCTCACTTATTCTATGATAGTTTAAATGAGCTCTGGTTAATAATGTTCCTCCTTTGAAAACAAGTTTTGAAAAAACAGAATCTTTGTTCTCATAGATGTGTCTACTAATTTCATTTAAAATTAAAGTCAAATAAAAATCTTTTTCAATAGCGGACCCACTAATTTCTTTGTGCTTCTCTTTTATCTGTGCCACAAATTTCTGGATAATATTCTATGAAATCATTAAATTACCTCCTGTATTTTATTCGGATAATATTTTACGTATTTTATAACTTTGCTTTTTACTGTATTGAAATCTAAATTTTCCTTTATAGCTTTAATATCTTTTTTCTCAAATAAAGCAAAATAAAGAAAGTCTAGATAAGTCTTTTCTAAATCGGAATAATAATAAGTAACTCCATGGTTAGTTTTCTTTTTAATTAAACCTAACTTGAATTTGTTACCTTTTGTTTTAATAAATTTAAATTTAGAGTTACTTAATTTCTTAATTCCAGAAAAATGGTTATTAATAATCACCAAAACATTAAGTGACTGCCAAATTATTTTATTTTCTTTCAAAGCACTTTCTAATCCTAAGTACCATTTAATATCCATTTTTTCTAAAACAAGAAAAAATAACTCTTCTTCGGAGAAATTGCAAAAGTTATCATATCTTTCTTCTAATGAGTAAATATAGTAAAAATTTTCTAAAACCCGTTTAATATACTTGGCCTTTCTGAAATACGTCCATAAACTAAGGATATTTACTTTTTTTTTATATATTCTTGAATATTCTTTTATTTCATTAATAATATCTTCTTTAGAAAGAATCTTCTCCGAGTTTTCTCTAAGATTTTCTATAATTTTTCTGGAGATAGTGTTTCGTGTGGTAACCATTTTAGTTACTAGGTAAAACAGACTATTTAAGGGTTTTGGGCTAAAAATATAAAATATTATGTATAAAGACGACGCCCCGTTTCCTAAAAACCATATTTTGTAGTAGGTAAAAATCAGGATACGCCCTGTGTCCGAGTTTTACGAGGATACCCACAGAAATGAAATTTCGAGGACTTGTGGCGTAGCATATTCAAATAAGAAAGCGACGATAAAATTCACACCCTAGGTAATTTTTACTTCAATACTTGAAAATTGACTAGTGACGTCGCAAATTCAAATAAGGAAGCGACGCCCCGACCGTATCGCATAGGGTTTTGTTATCGGAGTGTGATGTAGTTTTTATAAATCCCTCGAAAATCACAAAATACACTACGCCCGCACCAAATTTGAATTATAAAGTTTATAATAACTAAAAATTATAAAAACAAACCCCAGTAAGTTTCAATAAATTGGCTAATTCCATAGCTAATCAAATCAGAGTACTTGGATTCTTCTAACTTCCATAAATTAGCTTCATCTGCTTCTCTCATTGCTTCAAGATATTCTTTTCTTGTTTTCTTATGAATTATCATTGGTGGGAATTGCTTCTTTAATAGGATATAATTCGCAATCATTCTGCCGGTTCTCCCATTTCCATCTGAAAACGGATGAATTCTTTCAAACTTATGATGAAAAACAATAGCTAAGACTAATGGATTAAGTTTATTTTCATTCTCCCTAAACCATTTTAATAATAAATCCATATCTGTTTTAACATATTTTCCCGGAGTTGCATCAAAATTACTATGTACGACCCTTATATCTGTTGTTCTGTATCCTTTTCTTTCATCTATATTTTCAAGAAGTTTATCATGAACATGCATAATTAAATCATGACCGAACTCTATTTCTTTTTTTAGAATTTCAAAAAAAACTTTTTCAGTATTCTGTAGGTCGTATATTTCTCTTAATGTTTTATCTTTGGGAGTTATCCCCTCATTTAAAAGATTTCTTGCTTCTTCTAAATTTATTGTATTCCCTTCTATAGAAGCAGTATTATAAGCAAATTCGATTATATAATCTTTAAAAATTTCTTTTTTTGTTAGTTCTGGCATTTTATTAAAAAATTCTAAGTAATGTAGTTTGCAAGCTTCAATCTCATTAGTCTTATCCTTAAGAAAGACATCTTGCTTTATCTTTAACTTTTTGGCTTTTTCTAAAAAATGGTTAGACTCTAAAAAAGTATTAAGTATCCTATAAGATTTTCTTATTTTATCTTTATATTTTGAAAGTTTATCTAAGTTTATCTTTACTTCTTCTATTGAACTGCCCAAGTAAGCTATGTCTTTTGATATAACTCTTGTACCTTTTCTTTCAGAGATTCGTAAATAATAGTAAGGCTTTCCAGAGACTATTTTTTTATATATGTAAACCATATTTTATATAAGAATTAAGAGTATTTAAATCTTACCCTCTACATTAGAATTATAGATTGTAGTGGGTAAACACCCGCCCCGCCTATTCGCACCCCCAATTTGTTTTTATATAGAAGTTTTAACAAATTGAAAATGCTCAATTCTCACTCTCCTCGTCCGAAGCTCGTCGAAATTTTAATTGATGATTTTATAAAAATCAGGATACGCCCTGTGTCCGAGTTTTACGAGGATACCCACAGAAATGAAATTTCGAGGACTTGTGACGTCGCAAATTCAAATAAGAAAGCGACGCCCCGACCGTAAGGAATACCATTATGCGATTTTAGAGTGATGCACACTTTATTTGTGCCGACTTCTAATTATCTTTAGTGTTGTGTGGAGGGAGATGATTTTTAAGTATTGTCGAGATTGAATGGATGGATTAATTTTAATCTCGAATCAAATAATGGAAACCCTTTTTCAAGAATCATTTTTGAGGCCATTGCAGATGTTGCTTCATCTACCCAAAATGGGGATGATAACGAATAAACTCTCAAGAAGAATGCAAAAAGGAGAATTAAGGTTAACAGAATAATCTCGATCTTTATTTCCTTTCTCATAGAAGTAATTGTTTTGATTGTTTAATAAATTAATCGGTAGACTCAAGTTTTATCATATTGTAAACATATGCCAATAATTCTTACCAATATAGAAACAAATAAATATCTTCTTTGTCTTAATAGTTCTATGGAACGAAAGTTTGGATTAGGAGTATTGAACTGTATTTTTAATAGAGACTTCTCTAAAATTCTGCTTCTAAAAAGAAATGAAGAAAAGAGAAAGAAAGGCGGAGCGGAATGGGGAAATGTTGGAGGAAGAGTTGAATTCGGAGAGAAGTTAATTGATGCTTGTGTAAGAGAAGCGAGAGAAGAAATTGGAGTAGAATTAGACCCAGAAAAATTAAAGTTATTGGATGTTAAAGAAACACCCTTTCTTTCAGATATCTTTCATGCAATTCATTTCTTCTATGCGACAATTTTAGACGAGGATGAAAAGATTTCTCTTAGTGACGAATCTGACGATTACAAATGGTTTGATTTAGAAAACTTACCCGATAAAATGTTTGATTCAAAAGAGGAAATTTTAAAATTAAGTGAACTTGCAAAGGAGAAGTTGGGATGAATAAAATTTGGACTATCAATCATCCTACAGGGGGAATTTGGCAAATGGAATGGTCTGATAATAAAAACTTTGAAGAATTAAAAAATGTTATTGGGGTACAAGGATTTGTATTTGATGATTCTGGAAAATTTTGCATTATAAAATTATCTTGTAGGGAGGAATGGATGATTACTGGAGGAAAGCCAGAGAAAATAGACAAAACCTTTGAAGATACTCTAATTAGAGAAGTTGATGAGGAAGCAGATTTAGAAATAAAGAATATCCAAAGAGTTGGTTATATGATTAGTTATAAAAAAGAAACTCCAGAAAAAAAGGAATATAGTTTAAGATATATTGCTAAAGTTAATAAAATTAAGCCATCAACAATAGATCCAGCATATAATGAAATTCCTAAAAGGAAATTTATTTTTCCAAAAGAGTTTAATAAATATTGCTGTTGGGGAGAAAATGGAGAATTTCAAATTAAGAAAATATTAGAATTTAGGGAGAAATTGGGATGAAAGATTGTATTTTTTGTAAGATAGTTAAGGGGGAAGCAAAGTCCTGGACGGTTTATGAAGATAAAGATGTCAAAGCATTTTTTGCTATTAATCCGGCAACTTTAGGTCATACTTTAGTAATACCCAAAAAACATTATGAAGATATATACTCCCTTCCAGAAGAAGAATTAAAGAAAATTATTTCGGTGATCAAAAAATTAACTCTCTTATACAAAGAAAAGCTGGGAATTACCGAATGTAATATTCTCCATGCGAGCGGAAAAAACGCCCAACAGAGTGTACCTCATTTTCATATGCATATCGTTCCAAGACATAAAAATGACGGATTAAATATGTGGTTTAAAGAACAGCCACAACTTTCAGTTAAATTTGAGGAGTTATTGGAGAAATTGAAATGAAATTATTTTTATCTGGAGGAAGTAAAAGAGCATTTGAGTTAGATAAAGAGTTTATAAAACATTTAGATAAAACAAAACCTTTGTTATATATTCCAATTGCAATGGATGAAAGCAGACATCCCTATCCAGAATGCCTGAATTGGATGACAAATTACTTTTCTTCTTTGAAATTTGATAATTTTAAAATGGTCACCAATTTATCTAAGATTAAAGATTTAGAAAAATATTCTGGAGTTTATGTTGGTGGAGGAAATACTCCAAAATTATTACATGAAATGAAACAATCTGGATTTTGGCAATTATTAAAAGTGGCTATCGATAAGGATATGCCTGTTGCAGGAGGTTCAGCAGGAGCAATAATTCACGCTAAAACAATTATTCCTTCTTTAAGCGATGATGAAAATAATGTTGGCTTAACAGATTTTTCTGCATATAACAATCTTAATGGTTATGATATGTGGTGCCATTATGGACCAAGTATGGATGGAGAAGTTAAAGAATATCTTCAAAAATATAATTTGAAAAAAATTATTGCTCTTCCAGAATATTGTGGAATTTATGTTAAGGGGAATAAAATGCAAATTTTAGGAGAACATTCAGCTTGGATTTTTGACAAAAATGGAAAAAGAGAAATTAAAATGGGAGAGAAATTGAAATGAAATCCTTTTCATCAAAACAAGAAGTATTTGATTATTTAAAAGAAAAATATTCTAATGCAAAGGCAATAGTTATTCAAGGTTCAACTGCTAAGGGAGATATAAAAGAATTTTCAGATATTGACCTGATTTTTTATCAAGATAAACCTGCAAAACCCGAATATGAATTAATTTTAGTAAACAATAAACTAGTTTTAATTTCAGCTTATCCATACAAAGCAGGAAAAAGACTGAAAGAAATACCAGAAAATGCTCTTGTATTAAAAGGGGAATATTACGAACAGATTGACAATCAAACAGAATACGATAAAAAAGAAAGAGTTTTAAGAGATAATCAAATGTTTTTAGATTTTTTATTCAAATATTTAAGAACAAAAGACATAAAATATCTGGATAATCTGGATAAGTATCGGAGAATTTAAATGAAACTTATTTTAGTTAGACACGGGGAAACAGAAGAAAATAAACGGGGAATTCTTCAAGGACATTTACCTGGAAAATTATCTCCCCTCGGATTAGAACAAACAAAAAAATTAGCATTAAGATTGAAAGATGAAAAAATTGATGTAATTTATTCTAGTGATTTGGCTAGAGCTTCTGATACTGCAAAGGAGATTGCAAAGTTTCATCCAAATGCTAAATTATTATTTGTACAAGAATTAAGAGAGAAAAATCAAGGAAGTTTAACGGGGAAGTTAATTAAAGAAATTGATTGGAGCAAACCAAGAGATACTGAAAAAAAAGAAGCCATGCTTGAACGGGCTAAAAAAATATTAAGAGATGTTTACAAAAAACACAAAGACCAAACCGTTTTATTTGTTTCTCATGGTGGGCTTATAAGAGTTTTAACAACAATCTTAATGAATAAACCAATTGAATATAGAAAAGAGCTGGAAGAACCGATGAATACGGGAGTAAGTATCTTTGAATTAATGGAAGACAATAATCATAAAATAGTTTTAATTAATTGTGGAAAGCATTTGGATTAGGGGGTATAATCTAAAACTTAAGGCTCATTCTCAATTTATCTATTTTAAATCCCCATTTTTTATAAGAATCCCTTGCAGTATTCTCGGGGTTAACTTCAATTCTACAAAGATTAATTTTATTCTTCCTCAAAACATCTAAGAATCTATCTTTTAATTTTGTTGCAATTCCCTTTCCTCTAAATGTCTTTACTACAAAGATTTCTGAAATATAACCAAATTTCTCATAAGAATTATCTTCTACTTCTCCCAAAAGATATCCAATTATTTTTGAGTTTTCTTCCGCAACTATTACTCCTTCTCCCAAAAAATCCCCGAACTCCTTCAAAATAAATTTCTTTGTTTTTTTAGACACACAATACTCTCTAAAAAATTCTTCCTTTATGGGTAAAAATTTATCGAAATCTTTTTTTACTGCTAATCTTATTTCCATTAAGTTATCTAAGAAATAAGATATATAAATACTTTTTCTACTGGAATATTATGGAAAATGCTTTAGCAAAGAGATTAGTCGATTCTTCTTTAACCTTAACAAGAAATGACTTACTAGTTATTGATTATCAAGATCATACCTTACCCCTTTATTCTGAAGTAGAAAAGGAAGCTCAATTAAGAGGAGCAAGAGTAGAAGCATTTAGTAGACCTACAAGAATTACTCTATCCGATTTAGAAAGGTTATCTGAATTAGTTGAAAGTGCAACCGCTTATTTGAAATTGGGCGGAGGACAGTATAAGAAATTAGAATCTGAAGAAGAAAAAATGGCTATTGAAATTAAAGAAGGAGAAATAAGAAATAGAAGATGTTCTCTAAAATGGACATTAACTCCATATCCTTCTCCGTTTATGGCAAGAAGACTAAAAATAGATCTAGATGATTTAAGAGATGTTTATTTTAGAAGTTGTTTTGTAGACTATTCTAAACAAAGAAAAATTCAAGAGATATTGGCACAACAATTTTCTCCTGGAGAAGTTAGAATAAAATCTCCAGATACTAACATTCTATTTAATATTCTTAGAGAACCACATTTTTGTTGTGGAAATATAAACATGCCGGACGGAGAACTATTTTATGAAGTAGATCCCCTAAAAACAGAAGGAAACATTGGTTTTTCAATTCCAACTCTTTTTGGTTCTGCATACTTTGAGTTCATTAATTTAAGATTTAAAGAAGGAAAAGTAGTAGAGTATGATTCTAACCAAATAAAGTTTTTAAGAACTCTTCTCATCTTGGATCCATTCGCTTCATTTTTAGGAGAATTTGGAATTGGAACAAATCCCTTCGCAAGAGTAGTTGGTCATTCTTTCATCGACGAGAAAGTTGCAGGAACATTTCATCTGGCATTGGGAGCAATGAGTCCCGAAATGGAATCTAGTTTACATTTAGATTTAGTTAAATCATTACAAGATTGTAAGATTACAAATAATGGAAGAATAATTAGATTTTAAGTTCTAAATTTTACTATCAAAATCTTGAAGTTTATCTCTTTCTAAAAACGGGCATTTGTCTACGGGAAATTTTCTAAATTCAATTAAAGCTGCTTCTCTTCGTTGGGATTGATATACGTCGGCTAATGGTTTATTCCTAACGTTATCATAAACTTGACCATCAAAGAATAAGCAACATTTAACATCACCATTCGGCATAACTGTTAAGGTATTATCCCAACAGGCACGCCCTCTATTGTAAAGATCATAAACAAAACTTCTTGACGATTCTTCTACTCTCTTTTTGGATCCCGGAACTAAGATATGATCTAAAATAACAGAAATACCTGCAGGTTTAGTAAGATCTTGAAGTTGAGTTAAAAGTCCACTTCTTTTTGCTTCTCCCCATTGAGTATACGTTTCTGCAATCAAATCAGTTTTATCTGCAAACCTTCCAGATGGTCTGGGCATAACTAAGCTCCAACTTCGACCACCATATTTTTTAATAAACTCCGGAAAATCTAAAAGTTGAGGAATGCTCTGAGGAGTAATTAATGTGGTAAAAGATAATTCAACCCCTTCTCCAGCAATAATTTCTAAACCATTTAAAATTCGATTAAATGTTCCTTTCCCCCGTATTTGATCATTTGCTTCATATAATCCATCGATTCCAACAGCAATACCATCTATTTGCGGAGCAATTCTCTTAATTTGATCCCGATTAATTTTCCCAGCATTTGACAAAACAACCGTCCTTAATTTTTGTTTTCTAGCACAATCAATAACTTTTTCTATATCTGGTTTTAAAAGAGCTTCTCCTCCAGATAAATCAACGCCTAATCCTCCCATTTGTCCAAATTCTCGAACAATTCTAGAGAGTTCATCAGAATTCATTTCTTCTCGAACAGTTTCTCCAGCATTCATATAGCAATGAGTACAACCAAAATTACATTGGTAAGTAGTATGTAAAATTAAAGTTTTAACGGGGGGTTTTGGAGTCGTAATAACTTCTTCTTTATACATTGGAGGAATCTCTGGAATTTCAAAAATTGAACTATCTTTAGAATTATAAATTAAGAACTTCCCACCTACATATAAGAATTTTATTCTCCCACTTTTATGGAGTCTTTCAAAATCCGGGAAGGGAACTTGCATATCTACTCTTCAAGAGCATCATCTAAAGACACACCACAACTACATGGAGGCCTCCAAGAATGAACACTTTCAGATTTTATTGCTTCTTTTGGATCCGCCTGTACTTGTTCTAGAACTTCACTTAGTTCTACGCCACAACTACATGGAGGTCTCCAAGAGTGCACCTCTTCCTGGTCGGTATATGTTATTACCTCAGTCTTGTATTCCATAGAGAATAAGAGTCTTCATAATTTAAATATCTATCGGTATAAATGGGGAACTATCTTACTCTGAATGTGGGAAGAAACTCCTTGCTAATTGTTTGCTTTTCCATGTTTCTTAACTAAAATGAGAATAAATAAACTTTGCGTTACATTAAACTCTTAAGAATCTCTAATGGTTTTTCTCTATAATGTTTAATCTCTTGGCTATAAGGAGCATTTTCTTCGATTATCTTAATAACTTCTTCAATAGGCATGAACTTTTCTTCTCCCCAAAAATCTTCAATTTTTTCAGAAA
>CAYLLQ010000009.1:0-2276 GCA_964384935.1 Candidatus Woesearchaeota archaeon
CCCGCAATTGGACTAATCTTTCTTAATTTTTCAACTGTTTTCTTTAATTTTTCAAGAGCATAATCCAATTCTTCTTTAGTTGTGTACTTACTAATGCTAATTCTTATTGAACTATTCGCCTCTAAAGGAGTTTTTCCTAAGGCAAGCAAAACATGACTTGGGTCTAAAGATTTTGAAGAACAAGCCGAACCGGTAGAAACAGATATTCCATCGACATCTAAAAAGCTCCCAATTGCCTCACCCTCAATATTATGGAAACAGAGATTTATGTTATTACAAAGTCGTTTGTCTCCAGTAGCCCCATTAAGAGATACATTTGGAATTTCTTCTGTGACTCTTTTAATAAAATAATCTCTAAGTTTTGTTAGATTTTTTACATAGCCCCAACCAACTATTTTAACGGATTTTCCGAACCCAACAATTCCCGGAACATTTTCAGTAGAACTTCTTATTTTGAATTCCTGCCCCCCACCGTGAAGTAGCGGAGTTAGTTTAATCCCCTCTCTAATATACAAAGCACCAACGCCTTTAGGTCCGTGAATTTTATGCGCATTCAAAGTTACTAAATCTAAATTATCTTTTTTAACATTCAAGTCAACTTTAGTAAATGATTGACAAGCATCGGTGTGAAGCAAAACACCTCTTTCATGGCAAATCTTTCCAATCTCTCTTAAATTTTGAATTGTTCCAACTTCATTGTTTCCATGAATAATCGAAACCAAAATAGTTTTATCTGTAATAGCATCTGCAACCTCTTGCGGATTAATGAATCCTTCTTCATCAACATCGAGGTAAGTCACTTTTCCCCCTTGCGATTCAATCCATTTACAAGAATTCAAAACACAATCATGTTCAATTTTAGTTGTTATAATATGATTCTTTCCTGTTTTGTCTTTTTGATTTTGCCAGAACAAACCTTTAATTGCAAGATTATTTGATTCAGTTCCAGAGCCAGTAAAAACAATTTCCTTAAATTTTGCACCGATAGCTTTAGCAATAATCTCCCGAGCTTCGTCCAAACCTCGTTTAGCCTCTTGCCCTTTGAAATGTAACGACGACGGATTCCCATAGCTTTCAGTAAGATATTTTTGCATTGCTTCAGCTACTTTATCATCAACTCGTGTTGTTGCAGCGTTGTCGAGATAGATGGGGGTCATTTAATTATCTCCTTAATCTCTTCTAATGTTTCTTCAACACTTTGACCATAGGTATTAATAATTGTTCCAGCATCAAATCGGGTAGTTAAATTATAAACGGCTTTTGCAGCCCCTTTTCCAAATCCATCTTTTCTTTTGCTATCTCTTTCGATGCAAACTTCTAGCGGGGCTTGTAAGGTAAAGATATAACCTCGATAATCAGATAAATTTTTTCTTAAATGTTCTAATTGTTCCTTATGATAGAAATTGCCATCAAAAACAATAATCTTCCCACTTTTAAGAATTTTTTTTGCCTTTGGGATTACCGCCTCATTCGCCTTTATAAAACTCTCTGGAGAAATGCATCCCAATGTTTCATCAACCTCATTCAATTCTAAATCTTCTAATATTTTATCAATAGAAAAATACTTTCCTCCTAAAGATTTAGCTAGTCTTTTAGCGATAGTGGATTTTCCAATCCCTAATGGCCCTCGAATTATAATGTAATTTTTCATCCCCTATGTCCTCCACAAAGTTTACAATTTCCAGAGCAATAAATCTTCGAATGTTTATCAATCAGATTTAATATAGGGAGAATAGTTTTTTTATTTAATGAATAAATTCTTTGCTTTCCGTCCTGTTTTACGTATACAATATTACAAGATTTCAAAACAGCCAATGCATGCGAAACTTTACTTTGTTCCATATCTAGCTCTTTAGATATCTGTCCGACGCTCATGTCCCTTTCCTTTAGTTTAGAGACAATTTCTACTCGAAGAGGATTTGCAAGATTACTAAAGAAAACATGATATGTACTTTTTAACATATGAAATTATATTCATATATGTTTATAAATGTTATGGAGTTAAATAGAATTTGGAATACAAAAACATTAAAAAACCAGAGTTGTTAGATTATTTTAAGGGTGCGTAGTACAGTGGTAGTATGTCTGCCTCCAGAGCAGAAGAAGAGGGTTCGATTCCCTCCGCGCCCATAACCGAAGTGAGGACTTAGGATGTTCAGATTATCTTTATTTCATCTGTGTCCGAGAGTTCACAATTGTAATGATTAGTTTATGTATTTAAAAACAATTGTGGGCTTGAGCAAAGTTTACTTGATATCATCAGCGTTTCAAATATT
>CAYLLQ010000009.1:2376-19032 GCA_964384935.1 Candidatus Woesearchaeota archaeon
ATTGAACATCCTTTAAATTTAACTGCATAAAGCAAAGCATCTAAAGCTCTTGGATCATTCATTTTGATTATTTTCTTTTTCAACATCAAATAAACTAACTCTGCAGAACGGATTATCCCACATCTTTCAAATTGGCTTACTTTGGTTTTGTCCGCACTAATTTTTATGTGCAATTTTCTTTCTAACAATTCTATTAATTTTTTAGGGGACTCACACATAACTCTGGTTGTTCGCTCATCAATCGCGGCTAAACTTTCAACTTTTTTCTCCTTCAAAATGTCTGACAAAGCTAAAACAGATGCCTCCCCCAAATCAATTAAATGTATTTCTTGGTCTTTTCCAATAAAGGTACTATTCGCTAAATCTAGTATTTCTTGAGTTTTTACGCTAATTTCTTTATCATCTACCCCAAGTGATTTAGGAAATTCTAAAACGCCTCCATCAAGAAGCTCCTTTAATTTTAGCGCCTCAAATTCAAAACGTTTAACCCCTATTGGTCTTTCAATTATTTCATAATGGACTTCTTTCGTAATGATAAATTTTCCATCAAATGTTTTTTTCAATTCTTTTATTTCATTAAACAGCCCGTTCATTGCTAAGGAAATCAATGTACTCGCATCAAAAATAAGTGCTTTCATCCGAAAAATTTCTCCGCCATTTTAATTCTTTCTTTAGCACTGATTGTTCTTCCCTCTTTAGCATCGGAGATTCCAGTTTCACCAGCGTAGTCTGCTAACTCCCACATTGTAATCCCAAGAAGTTTTGCAGTTCTCTCCATAGAAACCCCGTGTTCATAAAGTCTAGATGCCTTACTAATTTGTGCTCTTCTAAAAACCTCTTTAATATTTTTTCTTAATTTTCCTGATAATTTTCCAATTACTCTTCGAATTTCTTCCAAATCTTTTCTCGCACCTTCCTCGTCTCCTTTTTTCAAGTTCTTAATCGCTAAGTCAAAAGACGAAATTATCGTTTTATCAAATTCCTTCCATCCCGGATATGTTTGATATCTTTCTCTTTCTAAAATTTTTCCAAGAGAGTAAATGATTACCGCAACAGAAATATTGTCAGCATCTTGAGTTCTCGACGCAGTGTTAATTGTTTGATCACTTAATTTTTTAAGATTAGCAGAATCTCTACTTTTGAAAGAATCTCGTGTCTCTTGCAAAATTCTAAGGACATTGTCTACTTCTTGCATCTCAACCTCATTTAATTTATCAAGAATTTCTTATTAATAAATGTAACCTCTGTGCGATTTTCGGAGGAGGCAATTGAAAAAATCGCCGTTCCGCACAAGAAGGGAAAATCGAGCAATTTTGATTTCAAGTACCCCCGAAGGTAAAGGGATAAAATTTAGAAATCAGGGTTACGAGCAAAAAAAACCGCGTAGGTTGTTTTCAAAATGTTAACCTTTTTATATTCCCTAATCTTCACTATTTTATGAAAAGAATAATACTCGACTCCTCATTTATTATTTCTGCAGTAAAAAAGAAAATAGATATTTTTTACGAGTTACAAGAATATCCAGAAATTTTAGTTCCAGAACAAGTTATTCAAGAAATTTTTCGTATTTCTCAATCGAAACAATCTGCAAAGGACAAGCAAGCCGCAACATTAGCAATGAAAATTATAGAAGTTGAATCTTTAAAATTTAAAAAAATAGATTTAGGAAAAGGTCATACAGACGATTTAATTGTAAAATATGCTGAAAAAAATCCAGAAATATTTGTAGCTACTTTGGATAAAGAGATTAAGTCTAAACTTAAAGAAAGGGTAATTGTGATAAAAAGTAAGAACATACGGCTTTCTTAGGGGCTTTTAGATAACCTCCCAGTATAAAAGAAATTAAAACTGCTTTCTACGAAAGCCTTTTAGGCCTCACCAATTACTAAAGCTTCGACCTAAAATCTATTCTATTTATGAAACCGAAGAGCTTTTAAACCATTTTTAACTCTAATTTTTACAATGTTCTATATAACAGACGTAGATGATTATGTAAGAGTAGACCCAAAACTTTTTGGTTTGCCTACGACTCAGGCTGTAGAAGACCAGCTTCGAGATACATACTCTGACTACTATGACAAAGAGCTAGGAAAAGTTGTAGCTGTAATAGAAGTTTTAAGCGTTGGAGAGGGTGTAATTATTCCCGGAGACGGAGCAGCATATTATAATTCATCTTTCAAATTATTAACTTGGAAACCTGAACTTCAAGAACTAGTTTACGGAATTATAGACGAGATAACAAATTTCGGAGCTTTCATAAACATGGGTTCAATGAAAGGAATGATTCACATTTCTCAAACAATGGATGATTATGTTTCATTTAGTAAAGAAGGTTCACTTTCAGGAAAGGCTTCAAAAAGAGCTCTAAAAGCAGGAGACTTATGCTTAGCAAGAGTTGTAGCAATTTCTCATAAAGGAGACGATCCAAAGATTGGTCTAACAATGAGACAACCCGGTTTAGGAAAGTTAGAGTGGGTTAAGGAAGATGCTGCTAAAAAACAAAAAGAAGATGCTAAGGCTGCAAAAGCAGAAGAGAAAGCATCTAAACCTAAAGGAGCAAAGAAAAAATGAGCAAACCTAGAGCATGTAAATTCTGTAAAACAATTTATGAAGGAAAAGAAAAATGTCCTAAATGTGATTCTAAAGAATATACAGAAACAATAAAAGGAAGAATTTTTGTATTAAATCCAGAGAAATCTGAAATTGCTAATAAAATTGGAATAAAAGAAAAAGGAGAATTTGCAATAAAAACAAGATGACACAACTAAAAATAACTAAAGAGTTTGAAAATCCACTTTTCAAGAGAAAAGAAGTTATAGCTAGCATAGGAGCAGAAGTTGTTCCTCGATTATCCGAAGCTGCTGAAATGATTTCAAAAAAGTTTTCTACTCCCGTTGAAGCAATAAAAATAAAAAAAGTTTCTGGAAGATTCGGTTCTAAGAATTTTGACATTGAAGCGCATATTTATTCTTCTAAACAAGAGAAAGATAAAATTGAAGTTAAAACTAAACAAGAAAAAGCTGCTGAGGCTAAGGTCTTAGAAGAAGCTAAGAAAGCACCCGAGGTAAATGCAGAATAAAATGGCAAAAAAAGTAGTAAAACAAGGTAAAAAACCTCATAAGAACAAACCAACTAGTAAAAAATATACTAAATACACTGTCGACGGCGATAAAGTAAAAAGAGCACCTTCTTGTCCTAGATGTGGACCAGGAATTTTTTTAATGGTTTCTGGAAATAGAAAATACTGTGGTAAATGCCACTATAGTGAATTCGAGAAAAAATAATTCTTCTAAGAATCCTTGAATATAACGGAGCAATCTAAAATAAAATTAAAGATTAATAAGCTCCTCTTTCTTTTCGTTTAATAACGAATGAATATGAATGGCAATCTAAAATAAATTTTAGAATTAATACGCCACATCTTTTTACGTCTTAAGACGTTGTTTGATAATTATGATTTTAATTTTATTCTCTCTCTATATCCCGGAGGTAAAATTCCGCCTAAAACTAAATCTTGTTGTCTTTCTTTTTCACCAGGAAAAAGGTCTCTGCTAGTTGCAATAGCCTTGGCTAAAATTGCTAACCGATCTAATTCATTACCTTGTGCGCAGTAGGCTCTCCCAACCGCCTCGGTAAATTGTCTTTCAAAAAATGTTCTGTTGTCCATATTTTTATGAATTTTATTTAATAGTTAAAATGAATATAACCCTGGGAGATTCTTCAAGCCCTCAAAAAGTTGACCTGAAGCTTCTCCTGGGGAAAAAGAGGTGATATTATACCTAGAAATTATAACTATTTAAACCTTTCGTTTCTGTTACTCTCAGAAAATGACAGCAGGTAGCCAACATTAAGTAGTACTACATCTTTTTAGAGTGATAGTAAATCTTTATAAACAAATCGGTAATATTATACACTACATAAGAATTCTTTATAAACTACTGCTTTAAACAAATTTATAAAACTCCTTTATTTAATTTGAATATGGAAAATTCTGAAAAGGGTGAATCAAAATCTTCTGTCGGACAAGAACAAGTTCAAGATTTGCTTTTTAGTAGAGAACTTGGATGGCAAGAAATTATTTACGATTTGATAAATTCAGAGCAACTTGATCCGTGGGATGTAGATTTAGTTTTACTTACTGAAAAATATTTAGAAAAAATACAAAAAATAGAACAAGCAGACTTTTTTGTTTCAAGTAAGGTTCTTCTAGCAGCATCTTTGTTAGTTAGAATTAAATCAGAAATCCTATTAAACAAATACATCAAAAGCATAGACGACATCCTATTTGGAAAAAAACCAGAGAAAAAATATTCCTTAGAAAGAATAGAACTTGATGAAGATATACCCGATTTAACTTTGAAAAGTCCACTTCCAAGATTTAGAAAAGTTACTCTAAAAGAATTAATAGAATCCTTAAACAAAGCGATTAGCACAGAAAATAGAAGAATTCACAAAGAAATAATTAATAAAAACGCGTTAAGAGAATCTTCAATTTCTCTACCAAAAAGAACAATTAGTATTAAAGATAAAATAAAGGAAATATTTGATAACCTGATTTTACATTTTAAAAAAGATAAAGGAAAACTTAAAGTTTCTTACACTGATTTTATCGGAACAGAAAAAGAAGGGAGAATTTTATCTTTTTACCCTCTTTTACAATTAGAAAATCAAAAAAAAGTCTGGCTTCATCAGGACAAGCATTTTGAGGAAATTTACATTTGGTTAAAAGACGTTTACTTAAAACACAACCCAGACCCAATGGAAGAAATTAGAAAAGAATTAGAAAAAGAGCTTGCGGAATTAGAAGAAAAAGAAAATAGACGTGGAAGAAAGTTAAAAGAGGAATTTAACAATCCATTGGGTGAAGAGGATTAATCAAAACCCCTATAAACTCTAATTTTATTATTTATCCATGAAACTCGGAGTATTATTTTCTGGAGGAAAGGATTCGACTTATGCAGGTTATCTTGCAAAGGAAGCAGGACACGATATCACTTGTCTAATCAGTTTACATTCTAAAAACAAAGACAGCTATATGTTCCATACACCCACTATAGAATTAACTAATGAACAAGCAAATTTAATGAATATCCCATTAATAATTCAAGAGACAAAAGGAGAAAAAGAAAAAGAACTGGAGGATTTGAAAAAAGCAATCAAAAAAGCAATAAAAGAATTTTCTATTAAGGGGATTGTAACTGGAGCTGTTGAAAGTGTTTACCAGTCTTCAAGGATTCAGCGAATTTGTAATGAATTAGGAATAGAATGTTTTAATCCTCTTTGGCAAAAAGATCAGATTGAGTTATTGAACGAGTTGATTAAAGATAAATTTAAAATAATAATAAGTTCTGTTGCAGCTTACCCTTTAGATAAAACTTGGATTGGAAAAACGATAGATAAAAAACTTATTGAAGAATTAAGAAAATTGCAAGAAAAATATAAAATAAATCCTGCTGGAGAGGGCGGTGAATTTGAAAGTTTGGTTATTAACTGCCCTTTATTTAAGAAAGAACTGAAACTACCTGATTTTAAAATTATCGGGGAAGGGAATAGTTGGAGAAGAGAAGTGAAATTAGATTAAACAAGAGGTATAATAAATTTTTATAAAATAAACGGGGGTTTTCAGATTAACATCCATCATTTAGAATTTTCTAAATCGATTAAAGCTCTTTTATGTTGTTCCTGTAAATCATAAAACATTTTACGGTCTTTTTCTGACCATTTATGAATGGGTTCAGTATTACTATCCAGAATTTTAATCATAGCGTTATCAATCTCCTTTGCTTCTTGGGCATATTTTCTCCATTCTTCCTTTCCTTCTTCTTGTCTGGGAAACTCTGTTCTAGTTCCCTCGCATTGAAGAACACGTGTTCCCTCAAGACCCCATGCACTGGAACTTTCCTGACAAAAACTTTCTAATGTTCGTCTAAATTCCTGATCTGTAGAACTCATGTCCCCATGAGATTGAATATAACTAATAACTTCTGTACCAATATCTCCCATGCCAACCCCGAAAATACCTCTTACCGACCCCGTTTCTTCACTAGTTGTTAATGTGATTCCATATTCTCCTCTTTCACTCGCAACACCAGCAAAATTACCTGAATGACACATGGGAAATAAATATAGTTCTCTTCTCCCCCGTATTCCTTTAGCAGCCTCCTTTAATTCATCTGGTGAAATGTGCTCTCCATCGACAAACATTGCGCCTCCATCCAAATCTAATCCGTGAGTTGCTGCATAGAACACAAAGGTATCCTGACTAGTAACTATTTCTGAAAGATCCTTTAATTTCCTGCGTATTTCATCCTTCGTAGGATTCTCCAAAAAAGATACTTTAAATCCCCCTTTTTTTAAGTCCGCCTTCGCTATTGTTGCATTGTCACGCAAAACACTATCCCCTTCCTTCGCTGTACTATACAGGACAAGAGCATAATTCTCTCCTGCAGATGCTATAAATGTACTAATCGCCAAAGTTGTAGAAACTATGCCGGTTGCAATTCTACTCATATAACTCCTCGGTTTCATGTAGGGCAAGAGAGTCCACCTTTTTTTAAATCTTTCTAAATGTTATTACTAAAAAGTTAATATAACATATTCTAAAAGTCCAATTCCTTAACAATCGAATTCCAAAACAAAAACTTCTTATATCTAATTAATTTTAATTAGAGATGATACTTTTAATAAAAACAAACAAAGAATCCTTACACGAATTGGAATTCGTAAAACCTATTGAAAATATTCTTAAACAAAACAAAATAGGATTCTTTACAATGCATTATTCTAAACTTTCTATGAAAATAATAAACTCCTCCGAAAAAATAATAATCTGTGGCACTTCTCTTCAAGATAATGAATTTGCCGAAGACATTTCTAAATTTAAATGGATTAAAGATTGTGAAAAACCAATTCTAGGAATATGTGCAGGAATGCAAATCATCTCTTTAGTTTTTGGAGGAAAATTAGATAAAAAACCTGAAGTAGGATTTTATAAGGAAAATTTTACAAAAGAATTTTTAGGTCTTAAGGGAGAACATGAAGTTTACCATTTACACAATAATTATATAACATTCCCAAAAGAATTTGAATCATTCACCGAATCAAAAATTCTTCAAGCAATAAAGCACAAAACAAAAAATATCTTCGGGGTTTTGTTTCATCCAGAAGTTAGAAATAAAGAATTAATCTTGAATTTTATAAACTTAAAAAATAATTCTATCATTTAACTTTAAGATAATCTGTAATTAAAAGATAAATTGGCCCAACAGATAGATAAAATAATTTTAAAATTATCGGCCCGTGCAAGATTCCAATGTTAAATATTGAAGGATAATTGCTATCCAGTTTTATTCCAAAAAGATAATATCCCAAATATTCTACCAATGCTAATGAAAATAAGTAAATAACACTTACCAACAGTAATTTATTTGGTAGTTTCATTTTTTCATAGATTTCTCTTAAAATAACCAATCCGAATGTAAAAGAGACCAATGGGAACAGGTTAACGTTTCCAAGAAGAATGTTTGCAGAAGTATACTCATAATAGTAATAAGATGTCCATCCAACTGCAATTAAAAAAGCAATAACCAACTCCTGCCCGATTTCTTCTTTGTAAATCATATACAAGACTATTAATGTGGATGTAAAGCTAATAGATAAAACTAACTTTGTTTCTAAGAAAAAATTAAATATTACCGTCAAAAATATAATCGGAATTAAAAAAAGAATCATCTCCTTTATTTTTTTCATTTTATCCTTTCTTTAGAATCACTAATTTTTTTTGCTTACCGCTATTCATATCTTTAATCATAAAAATCTTTTTCTTAACCTCGTCTGCTCCAACAAAAATAACATTTTTTATTTTGTATGAATTTGCATATTCTAGCGCCTTAGACGGTTTCCCATAAAACACAGAAGCATTTTTACCCGTGTTTCTTAATTGTTGAGCCAATTGAATTGCTTTCTTATCCTCTCCTAAAGAAACAACTAAATATTTTTCAATGTCAATTTTCATTTTAGAAACGGCCATTAATCTCTCAACACTAAATGAAATACCTGTAGAAGGAACGCCGTCTACTTCATAACTCCCACCACCACAAATAGTTTCTTTAATATCTGATTTTATTTCAAAAATATTCCCGGTATAGTAACTTAACCCTCTTGCTAAAAAAGGAGAAAATTTTAACTCAATTGAATATTGTTCACAAACCTTTTTCAATTCTTCAATTTCTCGATAGCCCTGATATTTTTTAAAATACTCTTCCTTTTGTTTTAAAATATCTAAAACTTTCTCTGCCCCGAATTTTTTCAAATTTTCCTTGACTTCTTTTTCAGAAAGTTTATCTAATTTGTCTATTTCTCTAATTATATCTTTAGCGTCTTTAGAATAATCCGAGATAATTTCATTTAGTAATTTTCTATTATTAACATAGATTATAGACTTTATTTTTAATGAATCCAATATTTTTTTAATTGCAGACAGTACTTCCCCCTCTTCCTTAACAGAAGAACCAATAACATCAATGTCGCACTGAGTAAATTGCCTTAATCTGTTGCCTTGAACCGGCTCGTCTCTAAAAACAGGACCAATTTGAAATCTTTTATATGGTAATTTTTTATTCTTAGCAATCCTTTTTAATTGGAATGTAAATTCATATCGCAAAGCAAGATTTCTATCTCCTTTATCTTTAAGAGTGAAAATATCTGAAATTGCACTATCTCCTGCTTGAGTTTTGTCCCCTCTAACGAAATCTTCAGATTCTATTACTGGAGTTTGTACCTCTTCAAAATTATATTTCTCAAAGACCTGTCTAGCAATTTCTCTGATGATTGCGAATTTCTCGCCATCTTCTCCTGTGAAATCTCTAAATCCTTTAATTGTTTCCATTTTTATTTTTGGTCAATTGGTTCATTCATTTTGCTTTCTCCAATCTTTTAACTAAAGAATCAACTTTCTTAAATATTTGTTTCATAATCTCTCTAATCCTTTCCTTATTATTTTGAGTTGTGTCCGGGATTTTCCATAGGATAATTTTTTTATTGAATCTACTAAATAGAGAAATAGGAACATCGTTTGCAACGATAACAATCAAGTCCGCTCCAACAAATTCTGCTTCGTGTAATCCCCTTGGTTTTCCTCCAGTGTTTATCCCAAACTCTTTACCAATATTAATTACATTTTCTGGAACAGAATATCCTTCGAAAACTCCAGCACTGCTTATTTTTATCTTCTTATTCCTATTTACTTTTTTAAAATATCCTTCGGCAACCCTACTTCTAAAACGATTATATTTACAAACAAAAATTATCTTCATTTTTCACCTCAAGAAAACTAAAGAATTTAACATTTATAAGTTTAAGGGAGATTGAAAACGTCGGGGATCATTCGGAAGATTGCAATAAAAATGATTCTCACTCCCAAATTTTATCAAAGATTTGTTAAATTTAGTTTTCTTTTACAGTGTAGCTTTTCTTTTTCTAAAAGAAAAACCCAAGGGCGGAAAAAGGCGCTCCTTGAATTATTGAAGCCGACCATTTTCACCATTCGTTGCACTCAGGGCGGAAAAAGGGAGTCGAACGCTTTGTGTCCGAGATTTGACGAGGATACCCGCAACGAAGTGAGGACTTAAGGGTTCGAGAAATATATACGCGATTGTCGAAGCAATCTTCGATTCTTCAACAAGGGCGGAAAAAGGGAGTCGAACCCTTGTCTTACGGACCACAACCGCACATTCTACCGTTGAACTACAACCGCCATAATAACATTCATTAAAGAAATAATTGATATAAAAAGATTCTGGTTACTAATGCGCTTGAGGACAAGACTCGTAATAGAAATCCATAGCCGCTATTTCATCATCATCAAACAGATCATCAGAACCTGCTCTAAAACACTCCCTGGAGAGTGTTGTGTGACTAATCCTATCTTCCATTTGGTCTTTCCAATGACTTCCCTTGGGAACCAAAAATTTTTCCTCTTCTTTTCCAACCTCTATTGTTCCACACGATGCACAACCTCTAATAAAACCAGTTGTAGGACGAATATCCGAAAAATATTCTCTCTCTAAAAGAGCATTGTACTCTCTTCTTGCCTGTTGAAGTACCTGTCCAAGAGCAATATCTGGAGATACTTGTTCATTTATACTTCTAGATGTTGCCAATAAACCTAAATTTTTTGCTAACTCTCGGACTTCCCCCTGACCCATTTTTTCTTGATCCAACTCTAGCTCAAAAGGTTCTCCACAAAATTCTCCCCGAGCATATCCTTGGATACATATCCCATTAAAAATAAAAGGAATTCTGCTAATTAAACCACCTCCATCAACTAAACCCCTAAGCATATTTGGGTTTCCTACAGTTTTATATGCAAATTCTAAACCATTTCTAAACGAGGTATGGCATTTAGGACAATTTAGCATTCTTCCTCCCTCCCCAAAGTTACCTCTAAGTGCGTCATGCATAGCTTCATAATGCTTAACTCTTTCTGCGAGTAATCTTTCTTCCATATGAAACTTCATATTTTTTTATTTTTAAACCTTTCTATTATGTTACTACTCAATAGAAACACACTATTTAATAAAATTTATAAAATACCTTTCCTATAAGAGAGAATGAAAAAATACGAACTTCTTGCTCCAGCAGGCGATTTTCCAATGCTAGTTGCAGCAGTTAACGCAGGCGCAGATTCGGTATACTTTGGGCTAAAAGAGTTTTCTATGAGAGCAAGCGCTAGAAATTTTACAATTCCAGACCTAAAAAAAATAGAAACAATCTGCAAACCAAAAAAGGTAAAAAGATATCTAGCAATAAACACAATTATTTACAACAATGAACTATCTCAACTAGAAAAAACAATAAAAAGAGTCAAGGGAAAAGTAGATGCAATAATCTGCTGGGATTTATCCGTTATACAGCTATGTAAAAAATACAAGATTCCATTTCATATTTCAACACAAGCTTCTGTTTCTAATTCGGAGTCTGCAAAATTCTTTAAAAAACTCGGAGCAGAAAGAATTGTTCTAGCGAGAGAGTTAGACCTAAAACAAATAAAAGAAATTTCAAAAATAAAGGGACTAGAAATAGAATGTTTTGCTCACGGGGCAATGTGCGTAGCCGTTTCTGGTCGTTGTTTCACTTCGCAGTTCCTATTCAACAAGTCTGCAAATAGAGGGCAGTGTTTACATCCGTGTAGGAGATCTTATGAAGTAACTGATTTGCAAGAAGGTTACAAATTAGAGTTAGAAAATAACAAAGTAATGTCTGCAAAAGATTTATGCACTCTGCCGTTTATAGAAAAGCTAAAAAAAGCAGGGATAACTGGCTTCAAGATAGAAGGACGAAACAGAGACCCACGATATGTAGATTTGGTCGTGAGAACTTACAGAAAAGCCCTAGATAAAAAATTAACCGAACAAGAAATAAAAGAACTAGTTCAAGAATTAGAATCAGTTTACAACAAGGAATTTTCTTCTGGTTTTTATTTGGGTCTTCCAACTAAAGATGATTTTGCAAGAACAGAACACTCAGCAGCAAAAGAGAAAAAACATTTTGTTGGAAAAATAAATCATTACTTTTCAAATATTCAAGTGGCTACTATAAATTTAGTATCTTCTCTAAAAGTTGGAGACAAAATAACTATAATAGGAAAAACAACAGGAGTAATGCACTCTCAAATTGAAAGAATAGAGTTCCAAAAGAAGTCAATAGAAAAAGCAATTAAGGGGCAGGAAGTAGGAATAAAAGTTCCAGGCTATGTCCGTAGAAACGACGAGGTTTATGTAATAAAAGAGAATAAATAATTATTTTTCCTATTTCTAATACTCTATACTTTTTCTCTAACAATTATTTTATGTAATAATCTATTCAGTTCATCAGCCAAACCTTAAAGTTGCTTTCCCACTTAATTAAATATCTCCAAAGAATTTTGACTAAGTCCAATTAGGAATATCCTTCTTCTCCAACTACCATTAAGTTTACAATTTTAAGAGAGCACTCACTAACTTATTAAAAAATAAAAGAAATAGAAAAATTAAAAAATTAAAATTTAAGCAACAATGTTAAACTCTGCTGTACTTGGACAAGCGAATGCAACGTTTTCAGCATCATTAAAGTAAGGAGTAACCTCTACTTTATTTGCTTTTGTAACATTTGAATTACTTGGAATTGAAACAGTAATTGTTTTTGTTTCTAATTCGTTAAGAGCAGTTTTACTTTCAATAACTCCACTAGAAGAACCACTAGCATTTAAAACTTGTACCTTAACACCACTTAATACTTCTCCTCCAGCATTTCTTTTAACGACTACGGTACAAACATGAGTAGTATCATTACAACTAGCACCATCAATAGATAAGTCTACTTTCAAACATTTAGAATTAACGCTAACGTCACTTGCTCCACCTTGTATCAACCCTTGAATAACAGCCCAAACAATACCAATAGCGATTAAAGCCAAAGATATGAAAATAACTGTTGTTACAACTTGTAATAAAGCTTTTTTATTATTCATTTTTTAACCCCCTTTCAATTATTTTCGTTTCAAATATGGAAAATGATTGAGGTCGACATCCAATTTCCTGGAGGCCTCATCAATTCATTCATGAATTGAAACTACTCATACGATAACTCGTATAATTATTCTATGGAATTTAATTATTTAAACCTTTTTATCTTCGTCTTACTTATTAAATTCGTCTAATAATCTAAATAAATCTTTACTATCCATTACTTTATCCACATCACTTAAACCTCTTTGTTCAGATAATTTGGCAAATGCTTCGGGTTTATATCCCCTTCTTTTTAATGCACTCAATGTTGGTAAACGGATATCGTCCCACCCTTCAAACTCTCCCGATTCTATTGCAGCAACAATTTTTCTTTTTGCCAAAGGGAGATCATTAAACTTATATCTTCCCATAAAAAATGTCCAGGGAAACATATTTTCTTTTCCGAGAGCGTGATAAATCATTTTTTGTCGTTTAGCATTATCCATATGTTCTTTTGCTCTTATGATATGGGTCATTTTATATTCAATATCATCAGCAGTAACTGAGAGATTCATTAAAGGCCAAACACGATATTTGTGTTTTTGTCTAGGATGTTCGTGCTCGTTAATTCTTGCTAGAGGAAAATCTCTCATTGCAGGATTTGGATTTTTCATTCCTAATTCTTTTTCGGGAGTTTTAAAACGCAAAACAGCCTCGCCTTCAGCGTATCCCTTTTTGTCCAACATCTTTTTCCATCTCATTAAACTTTCTTTTTTCTCGTTATTTCTACACGGACAATTTTCTTTCAATTCCGAAAATTTCTTGAATTTTTCTGAAGAACAAGTACAAACATAAGCATCCCCAGAATTAATTAATTTCTCTGCGTATTTGTAATAAATGTCCATTCTATCCGATTGAATAATATACTCTGTAACATTTCCAAAAATCCAATCCCCGTCTTCCTTAAACGTTTTATAACACTCTTTGAAAACTTTTTCTGGATTTGTATCTTCTATTCTAACATAAAACTTTCCACCGTATTTTTTTACATATAATGAACTTAACATACCTGTGAGTGCATGTCCTAAATGCATTGGACCGGAAGCAGCAGGAGCAAATCTAGTTACGATTCCAGATTTAGGAACATTTGGTAATTCGGGCAAACCTTCACGAACTTCTCTTCCAGAAATTTCGTCTTTTAATTTTTCAAATTCTTTTTCTTGTTTATCTAAAGACATTGAATTTATTTCTTTTAAAATTTCAGAAACTTGTTTTACAACATCTTTCACTTCCTCTCTCTTTAACCCCTCCGCAAATAAACCAGAAATTATTGCTCCTTGATTCGCCTTTCCGCTGTGAGCAATTGCATTTTTTAGACCATATGCCTTTGCCTTTTTCTCTAGATTCTTCATAAAGGTAGTTAGAAAAATAGATTAATAAATCTTTCAATATCCAACTCTTTCTTTCTTTTCAAGAAGGTCAACTCTTTGCTGTAATTTGTAAATTTGATTTGATAGGTCTTCAATTCTATCTGTCATATCTTTTAATCGCTTAGCCATCCTCTTTCTTCTTTCAAGAGCGTCTATACCTGAACTTTCAATATTTGTACTTCTAACTTCTGAACTCGTCGAAGGCTTAGGAGTTTCTGCCGCAGCAAAAAACGGAAAAAAACCTCCAGAACTAGTTTCAGGTTTCTTCTCTTCTTCAAGCTCTTTTTTCATTTGAATAGACTTCTCCTTATTCCTTCTATACCTTTCACCCAAATCAACGATGCCTCTTTCTTTTCCTCCACCAAACCATGTCATAAACAATTCAATATGGGGAGATTTTTAAACTTAGTTGTTGTGAGAAATTTGTTTAGCAAGAGCAATTATTTTTTCGGGAGTATCAACTCTAATCGGGTTCTCTTCAAACTCCACCCCATTTAACACATACAATTCAGAAAAATCTATTCCCTCTCCCGCTTCCACATATTCCTCATTACCAATAGAATATTTTTCCCCAACATCCCCCATTAATGGATCATATTTTATCCAATCTTCTCCGTTTCTAAACCCAACAAATACATGTCCCTTTATCGGAAAGATAGGATTTTTTAACCAAGTTCTATTGAATGTTTCTACATATTTAGTTGGAATATTCATTCTTCTTGCTAAGACAATAAATGCTAAGGCTACATCTGTGCAACCATTGACGTATTCAGAAAGAAGGATTTCCGAACCACTTCTTCTTCTAAACTCTCTTTCTTTTACCCCGTGTTTACCCGGTTTTAACTTCCGGAGATAGGTCCCTATTTTCTCCCAAGGTAATCCATTAAGTTTAGAAAAATCTTCTAATGCGGCATCAACTATCCAATCCAATTTAGTAAATTCTCCCTGTCCTAACCAGCTAACTAGTTCTTTCATAATCTTCCTGCATATCCCCTCTATTTAAATTTTATCAAACAAACAATTTTTAAACAGCTAAGACATATTATTTCTATCAAAAGATGGTAATCAATTTATTTATGTGGCATCCGTTGAAGGTATTTAGAAGATGCCACCCCTCCGCACTTCGAGGAGATAGCGCGAAAGAAACAGGGGGGTCTTTCGCATGGTAGCAACAATAGATCAACTGATAGCAGCAATTAATCCAGATATGTACTGTGTTGGAGACAAGAAGGAGATTAAAGAATTAAAAGAATCCATTAAAGAAAAATTAGAAAAAGGAGAAAGTATTTCCGGAATCGCAGAGAAATTAAAAACAAAAGCAGCAGAATTTATTTTTTCATTCCCCGATTCATTAGATTCCCCCATTTCTGCTAACGGAGGTATGAATGCAGATTACACCATTGCATATGATTCATCTTCAGAAACTCTAGAACCAGTTTATTTCTGGTTGGTAGATTTAATGAGAGACTTTGGATTAAACCCCGAGAAACTTATAGATAACTTTTCTTCTTCTCCTGGTTCGGGGCATTTCGGAGAGTTATCTGGAAGAGCTTCAATAATGCAACAACAAGGTTCAAAAATCCTCGGAGATATAAATACTGTTCTAAGAAGCGTAATAAATATTATTTATGATTTAAAAGAATTCAAAATAAGATTACGAAGTTACGACGATGCAAAATCGGATAAAGAATCTTTAAAAGAATCTGCAGTACTTTCTTTAAAACAGCTCTGGATGGATAAAGTAGATATTCAAAAAGGAAACTCCAGCATTAAAGGAATGGCCCTTGGACAAGCGGGTTTCCAGACACTTCTCGACGCTTTCTTAATAGCAAAAGACGACTCTCTTAAAGATGAAAATGGAAATGAATTAGATTTAAACGATAGAGTAAAAAGAATTGTTAAACAAAGAGTTGTAGAATTTAATATCTGGTTAAAAGAATCAGAAGGAGAATTAAGAAAAAGATATAGTTTAGAAAAAAATTATTTAAGAAGTCAGGTAAATAGTTTGCAACTTTACTCTAGATGGGCAAAACCATACTTAAAAGTAGCAGCAGAATTGGAACAGAAAGAACAAACTCGTTCTGCAGATTTTGTAAAAACTTTTAACACAATTCTCCTTGAACTTTATTTATTTGGAAAAAATTCATTAAATCCTAGAGAATTAGCATTAAGCGGAGTATTTCCTAAAACTTTTATAAACTACGATACTAAAAAAAGAAGATATCATAGTTGTATTATGGTAGATTTTAAATTTAGAGGAATTCCTCAGAGAGTTTCTGGAAGTCAATCAGGACATTATGCATTTGGGGGAAGAACAGAAATAAGATTTAGAGCTTACGCCCTCAATGACGACGAAATAAAAATGTTAAACCAAGAACTAGCAAAGTCGGATATTGGAGACGTTTTAAAATTAATTGAAGGAACAACAACAGAAAGTTTGAGTCAAATTCAAAAAGACATAGACGAATTCTTAAAGGAAACACCTGAGGAAGAAAAAAAGAAAGAGGAAAAAAAATCCGAAGACATAAATCCGTTCATGGCTTTAATAGGAAAGACAGATAAAAAAGATAAAAAAGAAGAAAAGAAAAAAGAAGGTAAAAAAGAAATTAAAGAAATAAAAAGCGACGATTGGTATGAAAAAAATTATCTACGACCTCTTGCGGGTGCAAAGGCAACAGAATCACTTTTCAGCTTGTACGATATTTACAAAAAAGGTCACGGAATGCCGAGTTTTGCTTAAT
>CAYLLQ010000010.1:0-10231 GCA_964384935.1 Candidatus Woesearchaeota archaeon
GATTTAGGAGATAGTGATGGAGCCGATGATGAGGATGTTGTGGTGGTTTCTTCGGTGGTTGTTGGAACTGCGGTTAAAACGAATGCAAGATTCACATTGTCTGTTAGATTAAAATAAGTAGTATTTGTAACATATCCTGTTGCAGAGGCGGTAATTGTATAGTTTGAATAATTTGTTCTGGTTCCTCCGTTGTTAATATATGAGATAAGAGTTTGTTGAGGAATTGAACTAGAAGTTAAATTAGAATAAACTATTCCTCCAGTTGAATTAGAGATAGTGATATTTGTATTGGCAACATTTGAAGAAGAGTCGAGATAGAACTTTCTTGTATAACTTGAATCATAAGTTGTATCCGATCCGTTAGTTGTAATATTAATAAGAATATTCCCGGTAGAATTTTGAATACAAATTATTCCCCCCGTAAAATTAGAATCTAGTAAAGTATTATTAAATCCCCCCAGATTAGAAATTCCATATGCCGGATTCGATTCTGCACCTGCAAAAATTAATTTTCCAATAACCACATTATTATATGCTATATTTTCGGAAGCATTATTATAAAAGCTAACATCTCCCTCAAAATAATTGTTGTACGCGGAATTATTTATTGCGTGGTGTTCAAAATAAAAACCTATTCCCCCCGATTGAGTATTTTTAACCGTATTGTTATAAGCAATATTATTTTTAGCATAATACCGGAATAACATAGAATATTTACTATTATTTACGGTATTATCATAAACTACCGAATTAGTAGTATTCATCAAAAACAATCCATGTGCCCCCGCATAGTTGTTTATATCTATAGAATTTCCAAATATAGTATCATTGGTAGAGTCTTCAACCCATATCCCATTAGGATAAAGATTAACGGTATTCTCCGAAATTATTGAATTTGAAAAACCCACAGCCCAAATAGCAAAGTCTGTACTGTCTACGAAGTTAGAAGTAAAATTATTATTTGAAATCAAACTATTATTACCAAAAAATTTAATTTCATGTCCAGTCAAGGTATTATTTAAAAAATTTGAATAACTAAAACCGATATTACTTCTTACTGAAGAAACATTCAGAGTAAAGTAAAATGTATTGTTAAATATTGTGCTATTTTCAAAGGAATTTACATTAATGGCAGAATTTCTAAAGATATTATTATAAAAAGTTGCTACTATTTTGTTATTGTCATTTCTAGTGATTAAAACATCCTTGGTATTATTTTCAAAGTAACTATTCCTTATGGTTAAATTTCCTACAATTCCATTTAAACCGATAAATGCTTGAGTGGGAGCAGTATTATTAACAATAGTAACGTTATCGATTAAAACATTGCTACAACCATTTTGGAAAAAAAAGTTGGAACTTGTTCCGATACTCTTAGAATTTTTTAAGGTTAGATTTACAATACCCACCATCACAATATTTTCAGAAGAAGTGTTTAGATTTATTCCATCTAAAATAATATTTTTTCCATTTAGATTTATTGTAGAAGAGGTCATTTCATTAACTGTCCAATTAGAAATATTTATGTTATCTATAGCGGAGTTTTGTAAATAGATTGCCCCGACAAGATTATTTATCCTAGCATTATTTCCATTTGTAATCCAAAATCCCGAGTTTCCACTAAAGGTCATGTTTGTTAAAGACAAATTACTCCCAGATAATACTCTAAATGTAGATCCATTGGTTTCTGAATAAATATTTTCTACAATTAGATTATTTCCAGAGGAATAAATAGAATATCCCGCACCTACATAACTGAAATTAGAAAATTTACAATTTCTTATGTTTATTTCGTCAGCACCACTTGCCAAAAATATTCCATGCTGATCTGCTTCAGCTAAACCAAAGATATAATTTTCTCCACAATCGATAGTGATATTATCCTTTAAAGAGCTTAAATAGAAACATTCCTGTCCAGGATCAGTTGTCACATTAGAAGTTAGATGATACTCTGTATTTGCGACTAAAGTGGTATTTAAACAAGCAGAGATATCCACCCCACTTACAACCCCTACAAAATTAACCATTATCAAAACAACCCCAACAACTAACAACAAACACTTTAAAGAAAACCTAAAACTATTACCTCTCTTTTCACCCATAAAAAAGATACGATTTTTTTATTTATATACTTTCCGTAAAGATTTATCGCGTTACAATTTCAAGGCCGTCTCTATTCTTCAACTTGTATTCTTTACCCACAATTCTCTTTGTTTTAGCATCAATAGCCTTAATAAAATTCTTACCAAAATCAGTATGAAGATAATAAGCAAAATCCAAAGCAGTAGAACCGGGAGGAAGCAAGAAACAATCTGGTAAAATATTCCCTTTTGAATCTCCAAGTTTATTCGCCGAAGCAGGAAAAATAGCCAAATACCCAAGCAAATCAAAAACAGCCAAATTCAAAATTTCTTGAACACCTGTTCCTTTGTAAACCTCCAGAACATTACTCTTTATTTTCTCTAAAGCCTCTTTTTGTTTTTCATTCAAATCACTTTTTATTACAAAAGATTCTGAACCAGGAACGTAATCAATCATTCCAACCTTAGCCGCTTGTCTCAAAGCCAACTCCGAATCTGCAGAACAAGGATAAATCAAATAATCCGGAAACTCATTTCCTAATTTTTTTAGATTTTCACTAGCATCTGGATGATCGCATTTATTCGCAGCAATAATCATTGGCTTAGATTTTTTCCTCAATGCAGAAGCAAATTCCATTACCTGAGAATCTTTCCAAGTCGAAGGTCTTTCTGGCAGAATCAACTTTCTTAAAACATCTTTAACCTGATCCTCATCAACTTTTAACCCAGAAAATTGTTTAGCAACAGCCTCAGAAAACTTTAGTTTTTCCATTTCAGTTTTTCTAGCAAAAGTTTTCCATACCTTCATTAAAATATTATAGTACCATTTGTCTAGTTCATTCTCCAACATCAAAATATCTTTTCCGGGATAATGCCCCTCTGTCTGCCTGCCCTCAATATCTGTTGTTCCAGAAACATCAACAATTTGAATAAAAACGTCGGCCTGTCTTAAATCGTCTAAAAATTGATTTCCTAACCCCTTTCCTTCTGAAGCTCCTTCAACTAATCCAGCAACATCCATTAAATCAATTGGAACAAATCTTTTATGCTCCAAACAGAATCCGTGCTTAGGATTACACTGAGTATTAAACTCTTTATCTAAACAATCAATTTTAACATAACCAATTCCGTGATTTGGTTTTATTGTAGTAAACGGATAAGAAGCAATCTCAACCTCTGCTAAAGTCGCTGCTTTAAAAAACGTAGATTTCCCAACAGAAGGCTTTCCGATTAATCCAACTAACATAATATAACTCACTCTCAAAGCTATATAAAAATATCTAAACAAAAAATAGACCCTCAAAAGTAACAACTTCGGAAGGTTTAAAAATGAAAAAATAAGAAGAAGTATATGGAAGGATATGAAGTTCAAAAAGAAAAAACAGCAACAGTAGATACATTAGTTAGAGAACACTATGAACCAGGATCAAGACCAACTCTACCAGGACTTATGATAAAAGCAAAAGATGTAATTGAACGATGGCATGAAGGAATAGATCCTAAAAAGTTTGTAGTAATCGGGAGAGATCCAAAACCAGAAAGTGAATACGTTACACAATAATTCTAAGAATATTTAAAAATCCAAGAAACCTAATTTTCTAAAGAGAGATGAGAACAACTATTCCTTGTATTAAAATTGAAGGTAAAGATAATTATGATTTTGGTTACAAACTTGGAAAGAAATTAAGCTCTAAAATCAAAAAAAGATTAGAGTTAAACAAAGAGATGTATGCAAAAAGAGCTCAAACAAAACACACTTTTAAAGAACTAATAAAAAAAGCAAAAAAATTCTTACCTGCAATTGAAAAGAATTTTCCGCACTTACTTAAGGAAGCAAAAGGAATGGCTAACGGAGCGGGAATAGACTTTGATGAATTTTTAGTTTGTTTATGTGACGAAGAAATAGTGGATTTTGAATTTATATTGCATTGCACTTCGGTAGGACTAAAAACAGAGGACGGAAAGATTTTATTGGGTCACAATGAGGACTGGTTTCCCGAATATAAAAAAAACGGATTAGTTTTGGTAAGAGGAAAGATAGGAAAGAAAAAATTCTTAGGACTATCATACATCGGAAATTTAACTGGAAGCGCAGGAGGAATGAATGAAAAAGTTGCATACACAGACACATCCTTCTGGTTTTCAAAATTTGAATACAAAGTACCAAGAAGCTTTCATCTAAGAGCACTTCTAGATGCAGAAAAACCAGAACACGCAATAAAAATACTAAACACTCAGGGGAGTATTGTTAGTAACACCTTATTGACATTTGGGGACGAAATCTTAGATGTTGAAGAGCTTTACACAAAGGAAGCGATTTACAGACCAGAAAAATGGATTGTTCATACAAATCACCCCATAAAAAAAGAACATAGAATAAAAGCATTTCACGAAAAAGAAACAGAATCTGTAGCAAGATATGAAAGAGCCAGAGAGATAATGTCAAAAGAAAAGAAACCAAGTATAAACTCCATACACAAAGTACTTACAGACCACAAAACAAATATTTGCGGACACATCAGTAATAAAAATGACGACACAACAATTACAATTGCGTCCTATGTTTTCAATCCAAAAGAGAAATGGGTAAGAATTTATCACGGAAATCCTTGCAACCACAAATTCAAAAAATACTCTCTCTAAGAATAAATTAAGATTCCTACAAGAATAACAGAATCAATCAAGAACCAGAGCGAATACAGAATAATAATTGGCTTCGCTTTATGCGCAATTCCATAAATTAACCAGGGTATGGACATAAACACAAAAAAACTCCAAGTTAAAAGAGAAACGCTTCCTGCTGATTTTGTAGAATAAATCTCAACTAACTGGGGTATTTCAAACAAGGGGGAAACCATTGCAAGAATCATAACAAATTTATCAATAAAAAAAGTCTTTTCCTCTTTAGACTTTATCTTTCGATGAAAGTAATATGCGCCTCTTTTCATAAAATAAAAAAAGAAAGAGAGTATAAAAATCTTACTAAATAAAATTAGTTTTATCTAAATTATCAAAGGAAAAACCTTCTTTAAAAATAAATCTTATGAGCCTACACAGATTTGAACTGTGGACCCCTGCCTCTCTTAGATTTTCTCTTGAAAGCTAAAGAACTCCGAAGAGAACCTTAGACGAATCCAGAGAGATACAATCCAATTGGATTACACTCATATAAGAGCAGTGCTCTGACCAGGCTGAGCTATAGGCTCATAATAGTATTTCAATCAATTAAGCATATTTAAAATTAACTCTCTAGAATTATCTTCCCCTTCGTCTTGTAAAACTAGTATTCTCTCTTGGAGAACGACTTCTTCCACCAGAACTTCTATTGCCCGAAGATCTACCTCTAGAACTCTCATCTCTTCCACCACTTGAAGATCTACTTCGAGAAGATGAATTACCTCGTGTACCAGAAGATCTTCCTCTAGAACGATTATCTCCACTTGACTCTCTTCTTCCACCCGAACTTCTATTTCCACCAAATCTTCCTCGAGAACTATCGTTTCCACGAGATCTTCCATATCCACTTAGTTTATCTCCAGCATTTTTATCAATCTCTACTCTGTCCAAAAAAGGAAGTTTTTCTTCCTCAATCTTCAAAGATTTATTTCTTAAAATAATACTAAAATTATCATAATCTCTACTCGATAAAAGAATTATTGCTTTTCCTTCTTTTCCCGCTCTAGCAGTTCTTCCAATTCTATGAATATAGTCGTCCGCCTTGGAGGGCAAATCATAATTGTAAACATGACTAACTCTATCAATATCCAAACCTCTCGCAGCAACATCTGTACAAACTAAAACATTAACTCCTTCTTTACTATGGAATTCTTTCAAAACATTCAAACGTTTACTTTGTTCCATACCACCGTGAATCGCTTTAGCATAAATTTTATTCTTAATTAAATTTCCAGTAACAAAATCAACATTTCTTCTAGTAGAACAGAAAACCATGACTAAATCTCCCTTTTCTTTTTTCAATAAATGAACTAACAAAGAGAATTTCAAACCGTCCGCAACATCATAAAAACTTTGTTTTAATTTTAAATCGTCAACATAAGATTTAACCGAGACTTTAACCGCGTTTTTAGTGTATTTATTTGCAAAATAATCTACATCGGAGGATATCGTCGCAGAGAATAACATTGTTTGTCTTTCTGTTGGACACTCTTTGATTATTTTTTCTACATCTCTATGAAATCCCATATCAAACATTCTATCCACTTCGTCTAAAACTAAAATTTTAATTTTATTTAGTCTTAAAGAACGTCTAGTCATATGATCCAAAATTCTTCCAGGAGTTCCAACAACTATATCTGCATCTCCTATTTTTCTTAACTGAGTTTCTATTTTAACTCCACCATAAACTGCAAGAGTCCTTAATTTTTTATTACGAGAGAATTTTTTAATTGAATCTGCAACCTGTTCTGCAAGTTCCCTTGTAGGTGTAAGAATTAATGCCTGAACAGAACCATTCGATTTTAGGTTTTCAATTATAGGTGATGCGAAGGCCAAAGTCTTTCCGCTTCCAGTAGAAGAACCTCCAATAATATCTTTTCCAGCTAATGCTAGGGGAATTGTCTTTTCCTGAATCTCTGTTGGAGATTCAAAACCAGACTCTTCTAATATCTTCAAAACTTCTTGGCTTAAACCAAGTTTAACGAATTTTTCCATTTTATTTATTACATATAATCTCAAGAAATATTCCTTGAAAACAAGCCTTTAGAGACCTGCTCCAAGACTTAACCATATTGTATAATAATCTAGGAGAATCTGGGTTTATAAACATATGTAATCGTAGAGTGACAGATTATTCTACTAAAACCGAAGAATCTAATCAGAAATATTTGAAGAATCGTGTGAGGTTCTAAATTCTCTCGGAGAAAGGCTAAAACCACAATGAACGGTCATATCCATCTTAGATACTGTCGTGACCATAGACATATTACAAAAATAACAATCCCTTGCAGGAGACTTTCCAGAATAATTGCATTGAGGAGTTTCTCCCTCAGGACGTCTTGTAGAAGTACACGTTCCGTCTAAATAAAATCTACAATCTTCTTTCATAAATAAATATTACTTTCAGAGTTATTAAAGATTATTGCGATGGAAAAGATTAATTATCAAACCAACTCAACTTTTCATTTCGAGGTAATTGCTTTATTGCGTATTCACATTTACACGCATCAGATTTATCTTTACAAAGTTTTACTCTTAATAACTCCTTAAAACCTTTTCTAGAAACATATTTACTTCCTTTTCCCGTTGCATGTGCATTCATACGTACGTCCAAATCATTTGTTACGCCAGTATAAAAAGAACCATCATTACATTCAAGAATGTAAACATACCAGGATTTTTCCATAGAAGAATTAAATTTGACCGCTTTCACTAAACTTAGCCATTAATTTTTCTACGACAACTTGCGGTGCAAATCCTTTATTACTACACTTTTTCACAAACTGATCGTATATCGCTCTATCGATAATGTAATCAATCTTTTGTTTTTTTGCTCCAGGAGGTGTTGATGCCATAGAAATATATTATTTTTAAGTTTATAAAGATTCTCTATAAAAAAATGAGATTGATAGTTTGAGTTACTAAAAAACAATCACTCAAATCTTTCTTTAAAAGTTTCAAAATAAGTTATCAGCAAAGGCAACAAAATTGTCTTTAAAAATTCAAAAGAGTTTGCAGGAGAATTCAGAAAACCGGGTGAAGAATTTGTGGTTATGGGAAAGTCTGGAATTGTTCATGAAGGGGCTCCCCAATCTAGAGTTATTTCTCTTTTAAATGAATTAATAAAATGGTACGAAACGAATAAAAAAAATTATCCTGCTTTAATCTTAGCTTCAGTAGTTCATAATCAATTTGAAAATATACATCCATTTAGAGACGGTAATGGGCGTGTTGGAAGACTATTACTGAATAATATTTTGATTAAAAAAGGATTACCTCCAGTAAATATTGAATTAGCAGATAGAGTTGAATATTATCAGACTTTGCAAGAATATGAAAAAAATAAAAATTTAAGACCTACAATAGAATTTTTACTCAAAGAATATAAGAAAACTAAGAATAAATTGAAATAATCTTAGGTAGACAATTTTGTAGACAACACTTAAAATGTAGACTTTATTTTAAGAGGAAAACATCAGGTAACCCGAAGACCACCGGGGATTATGTTAATAAATGAGAGAATAAGACGTTTATAAAATTTGTCTTGTTATAGTTCAAGCCACCATTTCTAAAACTCATAAAACAGCATCGATAAAATTCACGCCCTGTGTCCGAGACTTGACAAGGATACCCACAGAAATGAAATTTCGAAGACTAGTGACGTCGCTTAGTTCAGAATAAAAGAGCAACTCTCCTATTTATAAAAACTTTGTAGAGCTAAAGGTTTTGTGCCAAGACTAATTTTTCTTAGATTTCTTCCTCAGATTTAAGCTTTACACAGCTAATGTCCCCCCTCTAGTTTAAACGGTAATTACTTTACTATACCCTAGTAAAGTAATAGCTATAACTATGCGATACTATCGTAAAAAGGCGTGGACTAATCGAAGCAAAATATGAACAAGAGATGGAAGAAAATCAAAGGAAATTATTTGATAGTGTTAAGATAAAAAGTAAGATTATTGTTAACGGATATTCCTTTTTTGTTTAATCTCTTTGCTTTTGTTTCAAGTCTCCACGAAATCACAAGAACATATCACGCCCCGACCGGCGACCGACTCATTCGATCTGTTTTTAAGGGTCAATACTTTTTGTTTATCATTATTTTATCGTTGCTATTTTTAACTCTCCAACATTTATAAATATTGTCGAAGTGGAGTGGATCCGTTGAGAGGGTAGCGGGAGCGAATCATTCCCTAATCCTTTCCAGATCTCAAATCCAATCCCAAAATGGCCTTTAACTCTTTCACAAAATCCTTTGTATCAATAAAATAATTTGGGTATGCTTTTTTCAAATCTTTGGCCGCATCCACACCAACAAGAACAATGTCGTAGTCCTTTTGATCCTTATATTTTTTCTCTAATTTCGCATACTCCCTTGTTGCCTGTTCTTCTTGATTTGCATTATAAGGTTGAATAAACAAATCTTCTCTCCCAATATCCAACTCCAACAGGAAAAATCTCGCAGTTTTATTTTTTAATTGTTTTTCATCTATCAATCTTAAAGCATCATCCCATTTCGTTAGTTTTTTTATCACATCTAATTCTTTTTCTTTTTCCTTTATTTTAGAATAAAGTTCTTTCTTATCCGAGGGGGTCTTGTTTACAGTGGGGCAGTTTTCTTTAATCGCAAAAGCAGAACTTACAAGTCTAAAAAATTCTACCCATTCAGGATGTCCCTCATTAAGCTTTAAATTTTGTCTTGTAAAAAAATCAACCGTTTCAACAGCGGTAGCCCAAAGATGCTGGAGCTTTGTTCTTATCTGTATTTCAATTTTTCTTCCATTGTAATCTTTCTTTCCCTTATCACTTAAAAATTCATAGACGATATGAAAACTTCTGTAACCATCCTCTTTTGGATAGGTAACGTAATCGTTTGATTTAACAAATTTGTGTTTCAAATTTCTACCCTTAAGGTAAAATTCAAAAAGATCTTTTGCTAAAGAGTAATTCTTAACAACAGTTCTACATCCAGCAATATCCTGAATTTGAAATAATCTAATTGAAGAATTGTTACTATAAATCCTATTAAGTTTTTTTATAACTGAAGAAACTCGTTTTAATCTTTGTGAAACTAAAGCATCTTTATCTTTACGCAAAGAATTATTTTTAAGATTTACTTGAAAAACATGCAAGGGATAACCATGCGAAGCTCTAAAATTATCCAAAACATCCAAGGCATCACTAACATCTTCTTTTGAACTATCTTTATTCTTTAAAACCTCTCCTGCCCTATTTATCTCTTTAGAGGAATATTTAAGATTTTCATATTTCATAGTTTTTTCTAGTTCATTGAATATATAAACCTTTTCGTTTTGCGCACAATTGTACAAAAGAACTTTCATTTTGGAAACAAACATATTAGACGATAAAAGATAAATAAAATTTAATACATTCATTTTGGACGCATATTATCATTACTATATACTGCTCGATCTCAGCATAAAACAGCCCCAATTCCAAAAACTCATAAAACA
>CAYLLQ010000010.1:10331-18853 GCA_964384935.1 Candidatus Woesearchaeota archaeon
TTCACGCCCCCGCCGAGATTCGAACTCGGGTCTCAGCCTTTCTTCTTTTTTCCCAAAGGAGAAAATGAGAAGTGCGAACACTTCACTTTCGAAAGGGCCGCATACTTGGCCTCTGTACTACGGGGGCATTTTTCCAAGATTTTTACAGAGGTCTTGGCCTCTCAGCTATTTACGCCAGCACATAGATGAGGTAAAAGTTGTTAAACTTTTTGCCTGTACTACGAGGGCATTTTCATTACTTAAGCTCACGTTGTTCAAGTCGGTTTCACTTTTTCAGTGAGTGCTTGTACTACGGGGGCATTTTTCCAAGATTTTTACAGAGGTCTTGGCCTCTCAGCTATTTGAATATAGGCATATCCAGCCCAAAATAACTTCAATTATCAGAATCCTAATCGGTTTTTAAAACTAACGAATCAGTAGTTTTATAATATCTCTATACCTAAATACTCAATGATACCAAGATATTCTTTTTCATCAAAACACACGAGAAGGGCAAGAGACAAAAATGCAACCGAATCAAAAGAAAAATACCCTGCATTACTTCAACAGATAATACGAGATTCGGACATTATAATGGAAGTCCTTGACGCAAGATTCCCCGAAGAAACGAGAAATATAGAAATAGAACAAGAAATACAAAAAAAGGGAAAGAGAATAATCTACGTCCTAAACAAATCCGACCTCCTAACAAAAAGAGTTCAATCAAACTTAACACCCATTCTTTACTTATCTTCAAAAGAAAGGTCTGGAAGTAAAAAGCTAAGAGCACAAATAAAGATGCTTGCAAGGAACGTAGTAAAACCAGTAGAAAGAGGAAAAATAACGGTAGGAGTGATTGGCTATCCAAACACAGGAAAAAGCTCACTAATTAATTTTCTAATTGGAAAAAAATCAGCAGGAACAGGTCCAGATGCAGGATTCACAAAAGGTGTTCAAAAATTAAAGCTAACAAAAGGTTTAGTTCTCTTAGATAGCCCAGGAGTAATTCCAGCAAAAGAATATTCTCACACAGATATGACCGCAGTATCCAAACATGCAAAAGTAAATGCAAGATCATCCACGCAAGTAAAAGACCCAGCGATTGTAGTTTCAGAGATAATGAAAGACTACGCAAAAATACTTGAAGAACATTACAAAATAGACGCAAAAGGAGACGGAGAAGTTTTAATTGAAGAACTAGGAAAAAGAAGAGGATATCTAAAAAAAGGCGGAGAAATTAACGAAGATAAAACAGCAAGATTAATTCTAAGTGACTGGCAAGAAGGAAAAATAAAAATTTGAATAGACTAGAGGTCCATTCGAAAATTAAAAAAAATTAATTAGCTAGTGGGCAAGAACCTTTTTCTCGCATACCTTTTCCACGACCAAATCCGATAGCCTCAATTCCATACTCTGCTCTAAGCTCTTCAACTTTAGAAAAATCTCCACTTACACGAGCTTCTTCCATAGCAGTTTTAAAAGACTTCATATTAGAATTTCTTTCAACAATGATATTGAAATTGTCCTCAGTTACTGAAGCCTGCATTCTAGCTATATTATCTTCCATAGCAGTTTTCCATGCAGAATAATCCCCAGACTCAATAGCAGATTGGACAGCAGTTCTTTGTGCTTCAATAACCGCCATATCTTCGGAGGACAAATCAGGACTTCCAAGCCCAAAACCACTGAAAGCAGAAACTAAACCAATTGCTAAAACTGCAAGAATTCCTGTTGCGATAAATGATTTGTTATTCATGTTTTTTTCCTCCCTTACCCAAATAAATAATAAATCTGGTTTATAAAAAAGATGGACCAAACATCCATTCAATTTAAAAATTTGAAATAACTAAGAAAACCATGCCACCAATGACCGGACAAATGATTAATGAACAAATAATGAATCGTCTTTTATCTGGAGGTCTACAACTTGAAATTTTCTATTCATTCATAATAATCGCGTGTAGCCTTATGATTTACTTCGGAACAAAAAAAATATATGAATTAACAGGTCACAAAGGAATAAAATATTTCAGACTATCATTCCTATTTTTTGCAATAGCATATTTTTTTAGATCATTTATCAAATTCATAGTAATATATTTTAGTTCGGAAAGAATATTAGAAATACCCCCACAAATATTTGGAGAGATAACTTTAATGTTATTTATCTACTTCAGTTCAATGGCAGTTTTCTATCTTTTATACAGTGTAATTTATAAGAAAATTAAAATGAAGAAAGCTTACTTACATTTAGTCGCAATTATATTCGCAATAGTAGTAATAGTAACAATCAATCCATTTGTCTATTTAATTATTAATTTAATTCTTCTATTTATTTTAAGTTTAACGGTGTATCTTTCAAGAAGTAAATCAAAGAAATCGAATATTTGTGCAGACTATATTTTATTATTTATATTCTGGGCATTAGGAACACTAGATATACTTATACCAACTTTCTTAAAAACATTTCAGCTGATAATTTACCTATCATCATCCGGAATATTCTTAGTAATTTTATATAAAGTTCTAAAAAGGGCAGGAAATTAAATGGCAAAAAGAGGCAGATTAGAAATAATCCAAAACATATTAGGAATAATTCAAAAAAATCAAAATTCAATAAATATAACTCCTCTATTAAGGAGAACAAACATATCTTCTACTCGATTTAAGGAATATTATTTAGAATTAAAAGAAAAGGAACTGATAAAAGAAACAAAAAGTCAAAATGGAGAAAAATCTATATCTCTTACTCAAAAAGGGTTTATGTTTTTAGAGAAATACAAAACAATAATTTCCTTCATAGAAGAATTTGACTTATAAAAAAATAAAAAAAATTTATTTATGTTTAAGCTTCTTCAGGTTCAAACGCTAAAAATGCCCACCAAGGTTTTTCAACCCGGATAACCTCTCCGCTCTCTGCATCAACTTGTGCTCTAACTTGCATCTTTGCTTTAAACAAACCAAAAACTTTTGACTCTCTTTCAGTTTGCAATTCATAAGCTAAACGAATTTGTTCGCCCTGTCCAACTTCTTTAAGTTCTATAGAACAATTTCGCTCTTCAGAACAAACCTTCAGTCTAAGTCTAGCCAAAGCAGTTTCAGAAGCACTATCCGGCATTACTTTAACCTCAGAATCTTTTCCATTTGAAAGTTTTGCAATTAACTTACTTTGATTCCCTACTTTTTCTTCTCTTAACTCACAACTAGCTTGACACTCCGCAAAAGAATCTCCAGACTGAATACGAATCCGATTCTCAGAAGATTCTTGAATTCTTAACATCTTTCCCTCTCCAAGATTATACTCCCCAGCAATAATTCTAAGCTCAGCTCCTAAAACAGAATCATCTAAACCCTGTCCAGTTCCCTGTCCAGATTCCTTAAGTTCAGAATCAACAAGACCTGTTCCAGCATCGTGAATTCCCTGTCCTTGAGCAAAAACAAAGGCACCCATTAGAACAAACACTAACACGCTAAATATTATTTTTTTCATTTTATACCTCCCCTCAGTTATTTTCATTTCAATGTTGGAAATAACTATAACTCCAACACCAACATAACTTCTAAGAAATACCTCTATAAAAACCTAACGAATTATATTTAAAAACGGTAAAATACAATATAGAATATGCACGCTTTCAAAAGAGGACTTCACTTCACAAGAATAGATAGACTGGGTGTAATCTCATTAATGACCAGCTTAGGAATTGCACTAGTAACCACAATATGGGCACTTTACCTTGAATCCGTTTTAGGAAATATTTCTTACGTTGGATTTGTAACCGGACTTTTTACCTTTGTGGGGATAATAGCTTCACTAATTTTAGTCCCAGTGATTGAAAAAGACGGGAAATCAAAAATATTCATAGTATCATTAATAATTTTTATTTTAACATATCTTCTTTTTTCAGTTGTTTCAACTTTTTGGTTAGTTATTTTACTAGGAATCATAATGGCAGTTACCTCTTCAGCAAAAATAATTTCATTAGGAATAATCGTTAGAGATAATTCAAAAGAAAAAAACGCATCAAAAAATCTAGGAATAATTTATACTTTTTTTAATATCGCTTGGTTATTGGGACCACTAATTGCCGGATTCGTAGCAGAGAAATACGGATTAGGGAAAGTTTTTATAACCGCAGCAGGAATAATACTTTTATCTCTAATTTTATTTAACTCATTCAAAATAAAAGATAATAGAACATCCAAAAAAGTAGATTATAATTTAATAAAATTAGTTATAGATTTTTTAAAAAATAAAGACAGACTAAAAACATACTTTCTAAGCGGAGGAATTACCTTTTGGAATACTCTGGTATATATTTTTATTCCGATATATATTGTTCAATCTTCTGGAACAGATTTAATTGTGGGTTATTTTTTGGCAGCAATAATTTTACCTCTAATCTCTCTAGATTATTACTTTGGAAAACTTGCAGGAAAAATCGGATTTAGAAAAGTTTTTTTTAGGGGATATCTAATTTTAACCATAGCGGCACTGATGTGCTTCTTCATTTCAAATTTATACTTCATTTTAGTAATAATCTTCTTAGGAGGAATTGGTTTAGCAATGTTAGAATCAACAACAGAATCCTACTTTTTTGATATAGTAAACAAAAATCAAAGAGACAAATACTACGGTCCGTACAACACAACAATTGAATTTAACAGTCTGCTTGCTTCATTAACTTTAGCAGGAATTTTATTAGTTCTTCCATTCAAATTTGCATTTCTAGTAACAGCGATAGCAATGGGCTTGTTAACAATACTAGCCTCAACAACTAAAAATATCGTAGAATCTAAGAGGCACTAAATTTTCTTAACCATCATTTCATTTTCTTTTTCTAAAGCATATCCTAATTTTCTATAATATTCTCGAACACCTACACCAGAAATTATTCTGACAAGTTTACATTTTTCTTTCTTTACAATTTTCTCTGCTTCACGCATTAACTCTTTTCCGAATCCCCGATGCTGAGAGGATTTTCCAATTTCCCCTAATTTCAAAGCCTGTCCATAAACGTGAATTTCCCTAACAATTGCTTTTCCATCCACAATTCTTAATCTTAACAATCCAAACAAAATATCATCAGAATTAACAATTTCTAAAAAGTATTCTTCTCCTCCAGAGGCATTATATTTAGTCGTCTTCAAACTCAAATTCCTGTCAACATTTTCTCCAGCAAAACCAATCTCCCTATAACGAATTTCTTTTAGTTTAGAATTCTTTCTTCTAAGCTCCTCTTCGATATCTTTTCTTAAATCAATCCTTAAAGTTCCAGCAGTTAAATATTCTGGAGGAATCTCCCTCATAACTCTCATAACTCTACAATATCTAGGAACAAGCTTTAACATTTCAATAAGAACTTTCTGTATTACTTCCTTAGTATAGGGTTTATACTTTCCAGCAAAATAAATTTTTTCTAACTCACTTCCAGGAATAACCTGACACGGATAAAGTTTTAACTGATCTGGTTTAAATCTTTCATCTGAAAATAATTGCTTAAATAATTCTATATCTTTTTTTGGATTACTGCCGGGGAGCCCGGGCATCAGATGATAACCTATTTTAAATCCAGCATCCTTCAATGCTTTAGTTGCATCCGCAACATCTTTTACGCTGTGTCCTCTTTTTACTAGTTTGTAAATTTTATCATCTATAATTTGAACACCTAATTCAACACGAGTACAACCGAATTCTCTTAACCGAGGAATAAATTTTGCACAAACATCTGGACGAGTTTCAATACACAAAGCAACACACCTTTGCTTCGCACTTTCATTTATCTTTTTCGCCTCTTCCAAACTCTTACTCTTTTTATTATTTAATCCATCATAAATTCCTTTAATAAAAGAATACTGAAATTTTTTAGGATATTCTAAGAAAGTTCCACCCATAATGATAATTTCAATTTTCTCCACCGGATGGTTCATGGCTCGAAACGCACCTAGTCTAACCTGAACTTGTTCATATGCATCATATTTCAAAGCAGACGCTCGCATAACTACCGGACTCTTCGGAGTATAACTTTGTGGAACATTCAGATTAGGACAATAAACACAACTTCCGTGCTTACACTTTCTAGGAGGCAACATCACCGCTACAGGAGTAATTCCAGATAGGGTTTTTGTTGGCTTTCGAACTTCGCCTTTTGCAGGTTTTAACATAAAAATTTAACAAAATCAACAATTATTAAACTTCCTATCCTAAAGAAATCGCACCATGTTTGCACGCATCAACACAAGCACCACAATCCAAACACTTTTTCTCATCGACAATTACGCTTTTTCCTCTTTTCAAAGCTCCAACAGGACACGCTTCAACACAACCAACACACGCTCCACCACAACAACAGCTCGTGCATTTTCCATCTTTTCAACAGCATTTTTTCTTGTGAATTTTTATCATTAGTTTATTTAGTATTATTAGATTAAAAAAGTTTTGATTATATGACTCACTATAATAAAAGATAAATAAAAAGCCAAAACAAAATATTTATAAACGTATATACTATGTATATACATGGAACAACAAGAACAAATAATAAGGATAGTAACTGAAGTAGGGAATGGTGCACATATATTCGCTCCAAGAGAATGGCTTAATGAGAAGGTTTTAGTTGTAAGAATAGAAAAGAAAAGCATTAATGAAGAAATTTTAAAAATGCTTTCTCCTAACTTGGATAAGATAATTTGCATCCTTCTATATGGTAGTTACGCAAGAGGAGAGAATGAAAAAGATTCCGATGTTGATATTTTAGTTGTAGCCAAAGAGAAATTTAAGATTAAAAACAGGTCTAATTTTGAATTTACTATTATACAAGAAGATTCTTTAATTAATTCAATAAAAATAAATCCTATAATGATGTATTCTATTTTCAGAGAAGCAAAAGCATTAATTAATGGAGGTTACCTAGAGAAATTACAAAAAGAAAGAATTAAATTTAAGTTATTCTATCCATTTATCAAAACAACAAAAGAATCAATAAAATCAAGTGAAGAGCTAATTGAGTTGGATAAAAAAATAGGAAAAATAGCATCGAATAGTGTTATTTATTCTTTAATTTTAAGATTGAGGGGAGTTTTTATAGTAGAGAGTATGCTAAATAATAAAAAGTATTCCAATCAATTATTCAAAAACTGGGTTTTAACTAATTGTGACATAAATTATGATTCTATCTATCAAGTATATAGATCCATAAGAGATGGAATAAAATCAAAAGATAAAATTTCAATAGCTGAAGAAGAAGTTTTATTAAGTTTTCTTAAAGAAAAAATTAAAAAGTTAGGGCCTCTTATAAAGAAGCATGACAAATAGAAAAAAGAGATTAGAGAAAGGAATAGAATCCTTAAAAGAACAAATTGAACTTCATGAAGATAAAAAACGCCATGCAGAGGAAAAAGGCAATGAAGATCTCGTAAAATATTATAATAAGGAAATTGCTTCAAAAAAGGCAGATAAGGAAAAGAAGGAAGCAATTCTCAATAGATGATAGTTTTTTATTAATCCCCCTTATTTTTTGTGTCGTCTTAAATTGAAGGACTATTTTTCCATTTAAAATCATTTATATCTTAAAAAATACTATTGCCTTTCAAAACATTTTCTTTAATTCAATTTGAAGGCGATTAAAATTTTCTAGAACCCATCCTATCCAGTCCTTCAAAATAAACTTCATTGTCTTTGAAAACTTCAACAATTAGATATTTACCTCGAGTAAAAAGTTTACCCTTCTCTAAAAAATGAACTGCTTCCAAAATTATAATACTTGCTCTAGGCCGAGACAAGATACCATTGCCCTTAGTTTCAATTAAAGGAATTTCTCCAAGCAACCAATAATTTCTTTGCCCTTCTTTCAAAAAAGGATAAATCTTGCCAGCTTCCAAAATTTCAGGAAAACATTCCTCTTCTTTACGATTACTTAATTTAAATTCGGAAAAATTACGCAACGCTAAATAAGGATTAAACTCAACATTAATTCCCATATTAATATATAAATCAAATTCTTTAAAAACAATTCTATGCTATATTGCTATTATTAAATTTCAAACTATTCTCTAGAAAAATTTTTTAACTAAGAGTAGGATTATCTTGCATAAATTGCTGAAGAGCTTCTTCCTCTCTTCTAGAAACATCCCTCAAAACTCTCTGTAATTCAAATAATGAAATTTTTCTAGTATACAAAGAAAAAGGAATTTCTGGAGCAACTTCATCAAAAATTTCTTTAAATCGGGTAGAAGATGCTCTCGCCAACTCTGGAAGTATACCTCTATCCAAAAAAGCATAAACGCCTTGTGCAATTAAGTCATATGCTTCTTCTCCAACATTAGAGGCACTAACAACATAAGAATTCCCCTCTCTTTCAAATACTCCCCCCAATCCATATCGATACATCGCTACGCTAGATTCTCTAACTGCAAGAAATTTATCTAATATATCTAACATAAAGGATTTAAAACAAAACACTTTTTAACCATTATTGTAATCTAATACACATGGAAACAAAACCACAATCGGAAGTTTGGGACGCAATAGCTCCAGAATGGCA
>CAYLLQ010000011.1:0-3846 GCA_964384935.1 Candidatus Woesearchaeota archaeon
GAAGGGGCGAGAATTGCTTTGATTGACTTTCCTTTGGAATTAAAAAATCCAGAAATAGAAACTAAACTATCAATTTCTTCTCCAGAACAGTTACAAAGTTTTTTGGTTCAAGAAGAAAAAGGAATTAAAGATATGATTGCAAAAGTTAAAGCTTCTGGAGCAAATGTTATTTTTTGTCAAAAAGGAATTGATGATTTTGCACAGTACTTACTTACAAAAGAAAAAATTTATGCTTGTAGAAGAGTTGCTAAATCGGATATAGAAAAACTTGCAAAAGCAACTGGAGCAAAAGTTGTAAGTAATCTTAACGAACTTAGTTCTTCTGAATTAGGTAAAGCAGAAATTGTAGAAGAAGTTAAGCACGGGGAAGATGATATGACTTACATTCGGGGATGTTATAATCCAAAAGCATTGACTATTTTGATTCGTGGTGGAACGGACCATGTTATGGATGAGATTGAAAGAGCTTTTAAAGACGGGCTTGGAGATGTTGTTTCTTCTTTGAAAACGGGTTTAGTTGTTCCGGGAGGAGGAGCAATTGAGATTGAATTGTCTAAAAGATTAAAACAATTTGGACAGTCTTTAGGTGGAAGAGAACAGTTAGCTGTTGAAGAATTTGCAAATGCTTTAGAATTCATTCCCATTACTCTTGCTGAAAATGCTGGATTAGACCCAATCGACGTTTTAACAGAACTAAAATCAAAACACAATGCTGGAGACAGAAATGCTGGAATAAATTTATTTAATAATAAAGTAGAAAATGTACTAAAAGCGAGAATTATAGAACCGTATAAAATTAAAAGTCAGGCAATTGCTTCTGCTACTGAAGTTGCAACAATGATTTTAAGAATTGACGACGTAATCGCTTCTTCTGGAAGCAGAAAGGGAATGAACTATTCTGGACCTAAAGGTTATGAGGGAATGGATTAAATATATAAAGTTCTTTTTTATTTCTTATTTTGATGATTAAAAAAGAGAACCATATTTCAATATTGAATTTTAAGGGGTGGATAAAAAGCTTAAACATATCCCGAACTTACCTTCTTATTTCTATTTTGTTTTTTTCTTTTGCAGGAGTAATGAATTATTTTAGTGGTAAATATGTGGATAATATATATCTTTCTCCAGATTTAATATTAGATAATATCCCCGTCTTTAATATTGGGGCGTATTTTGTTTGGGGAATTTTTATTACAATAGGATTTTTCTTACTTTACCCGCTTTTATTTAGATTCGAAATGTTTTGTTATTCTTTTAATCAGTTATCCTTTTTAGTAATAATTAGAAATATTTTTATCGTTCTCACACCATTGCAATATCGCTTAGAAGCGGCTGCGGTTACTTTTCCTTGGCCAATTAATAGTTGGAATTTTGATAATGATTTGTTTTTTTCTGGTCACGTAGCAATACCTTTTTTAGGATTCTTAATCTTCAAAGATAGCAAAGTTAGATATGTCTTTCTTGGTTTGACTTTTTTGATGGCTCTCGTAACTATCCTTACCCATAGACATTATAGTATAGATATATTCGCCGCTCCGTTTATCGCTTATTCATGCTATAAGTTATTTGATTTCATTTTGATTAAAACCAAATTAACTAAGTTCTTTGGAAAAGGAAAGAATTAGATATTTTATTCTGGACCTAAAGGTTATGAAGGAATGGATTAAATATATTTAAAAGTAGAAAATTTATCAAATTTTATGGCAATTGAAGTTAAAGTTGGGGAGTCTCGGATAGTTTCTTCTGGTGAAGTATTATTTACTAGAAATCTCGGGGGTTGTGTAGGATTAGCTTTAGTCGAACCTGCTAAAAATGGGGCCATTCGTAAAAGAGGATTAGCACACATTCATTATGGAGATTTATCTAGCGAGGAGGAAAAAGAATTTTTAGACGCAAACATTTTATTATCGGATTTTCTGTTTCAATTTACGAATCCAAAAGCATATGTATCTTATGTTCCATGCAGATGCACTCGTCAAGGGTATCAAAATGGTATGTTTGAATTCATAGCAAGAGTTTTACTTGAAAGGGGATTGCCTTTAGAAAAAGTGGATGATTTACGAAGATATGAAGGAAATGTAATTGATTTTAAGGATATGATTCTTAAACAAGATAAGATAATCACTCAATATAGATTGATGGGCGGTCGATGGTTAAACTCTGACTTAAGAAAAGGTGTTGTTCTTTTCTAAACCAAAATGTATATATAGAAGTAGCTCTTTGAAATATAGAGGTGTCAAAAAATGATAAAACAAATGATGACCCCCCACATGGAATCTTCTCAAACGAGAGGAACTTACGAATCTCCTTCTGTTGAATTAAGTGCTATTTATGACCAAGCGAAAAAGTATGTAAGTGAACATGAACTAACTCTAATTACTAAAGCCATTGCTAAAACCCATAAAGAGGAACTTAAGGAAGAATCAGCAAGGGGATTGGGAAATTTACTTTTAAAAGCTTGTAATGCGGTCATAGAACTTTCTCCCGAGGAGATAGCTAGAGAAGGAAGAGAAGTTGGAATGTTCTCGATTTTATCCAGTGCAAATGAAACATATGGTTTTAACTTTTCAACAGTAAGGGGTTTTTTTGAGACAGTATTGGATAGAAAAGTCTTAGGAGAAAGTAGAATGCCTCGGTCATATAGAATGTCTGGATGGGTAAGAGAAGTTTATTCTTATTTGAAAGAAAGAACCCCTCAAGATGTCTTAGACTAGGACATCTATCTTCTTAAGATTAAATTTTTAAACACTTTTTTCAAGATTATTCTATGTATTGGCATTTATTAATGACTGAAAAATGTAATTCTCAATGTAGATATTGCTATGAAAAATCTATGAAAGAATTTGATAACGGGCTTGGAGAAAAGTTTAAGTTCGAGTTTGATGTTCCATGTATGTCCGAAGTTGATAGTAAAAAATTAAAAAAATTTATTTCACAAGATAAAGATGCGGTGATTATTTTTTATGGTGGTGAACCTCTCTTAAATATTCCTAAGATTATAGAAATTATGGATGAGTTGGGAAATTCTGTTAAATATTGTATGCAAACAAACGGGAAGCTTTTGAATGAATTCCCTTCTGAATATATGAATCGATTGTCCAGAATTCTAGTTTCAATTGACGGAGATAAAAAAAGAACAGACTTTAATAGAGGTGAAGGAAATTACGATAAAGTTATAGAAAATATTAAATTTATTAAAAATAATGGTTACAAAGGGGAGATAGTTGCTCGTATGACTATTGACCAAGATTTTCCGGATTTATTTGAACAGGTTCAGAATATTTTAGAATTAAAACTATTTGACTCAATTCACTGGCAGTTAGATGTTGGATTTTATAAAAACGATTTTGAAGAAGAGAAAATGAAATCGTTTTTTGAAAAATATAACGCCTCTGTTAAAAAGTTAGTTGGTTTCTGGGTTGAAGAAGTTAGCACCGCTCGGTGTACCCCAAATTGCGGAGTGTTGGGGCAGACGGGAAATCTTTTGAAGTTGTATCCTTTTTTTGGTATTGCAAATAGACTTTTAGGGAGAGATAAAGAAACACGAATTCAATGTGGAGCGGGTTATGCGGGTTATGCAATCACCACAAATGGTAAGATTGCTGCGTGTCCTATTTTAAATAATATTAAAGATTTTTATTGTGGAGATTTAGATTCTAAAAAATTGAAAGAGATTAAGATTGAAGAGTGTTCGGATTGTGAAGTTAAGAATATTTGTGGAGGGAGATGTTTGTATTGGAGAAAGGCAAAACTCTGGCCAGAGGTTGGAGATAAAATGGTTTGCGATTCTATTAAATTTTTGATTAAAGAGATACGAGAGATTTTACCTTATTTGGAGAACGTTGA
>CAYLLQ010000011.1:3946-16314 GCA_964384935.1 Candidatus Woesearchaeota archaeon
TATTCCTTAAGCCAAATTAACATACAACACACATCCGATGATTATAATCGCGGCTAAAATATTTCTCCATTCCAATTTTTCTTTTAGGAACTTCCAAGCAAGCAAGTAGATAAAAACTGGGCTGAGTAAAATCATCAAAGTTGTGAAGATTACTCCCAATTGTACATATCCCCAATAAATTATAACTCTGTACAAAACCCAAAGAGAGCCGATCAATAAAATCTGCCACTGTATTTTTGCTTCTAGATTGAATATTTTTGGTCTAAATATAATGAAACTAATTATAAAAATAGATAAACATCTGAAAAAATAAAAAGAGATTGGAGAATAATAATCCAAGACTAATCTAGAAATCACTAGCTCTAATGCAAAGAAAAAACTTCCACCAATTGCAGCTAAGAAGTATTTACTAAAGTGAAGGTGATGTTTTTTTACATGTGAAAAAATTAAAGCAATTGAAGCAATTAGAGCTGGGATTACCACGTGAGAACTTCTTTCAAATAAACCTACAGTAAAGAAACTAAATAAAATTGCTAGTGAAATAGTGAAAAGTGGTTCCAATATTAATGCAGGTTCTAATTTTGAAACTTTTTCCCATCTTAATGCAAAAAACATTAGATAGTTTGCTAACAGCGAGGATACAATCACTCCTCCAAAAATTAAGAGATTTTTTGGTTCTAGTGCAAGAGGGTCAAGTTTCCAAAAGAAAAAAAGAAAGGGGACCATTGCTAAAGACGCGGCTAAAAAACTGGCTGTCTGAAAGATTTGGATATTCATTCCTTTTTTCTTTAATAAAATCTTTTCAGAAATGGTTAGAATTGCTAAGGAAAAAGCTGCAAGAAAAGGCAAGAAGTACATCTTAGCTAAATGCTATCAGATAATTTAAAATTCCTGCGAAGCTAACCCATATAAGATATGGCCAAAGGAGGTAAGACGATTTTTTCTTTATTTGATATGTTACGTAAATCATTCCAATAATTGTAACCCAAATTGCCAATAAATCAAAAAATGCGAGGAAGGGATTTTTTATTCCAAAAAATAAAATGCTCCACAGAGAATTAAAAATTAAATTTATTGCAAAAATTGAAGCTAATGGTGTTTTTTGATTTTTCTTTGCAGAAGTCCAGGCAAGATAAAGAGAGAATGCAATTAATAAAAAAAGAATATTCCAAACAATTGGAAAAATATAATTTGGTGGAGTTATTGCGGGTTTAATCGCTTGGTACCAATCGGTGTTTGTATTTGACGACGAGAAAAAACTTCCCAAGAGCGCACTTGCGTAAACTAAAACTATGCAGCTAATTAGAACTTTCCAGTTTGTCCTCTTTTTCATAGAAATAGTGAATGAGATATGTTTAAATATTTTGTTTTTTTAATGAACATATGATAATGGATATTATTTTGTACACAATCGGGATTGTTACTTTAATTGAAGGCATATATTTTAGTGCTTTTCCAATGAAAACTAAAAGGCTTCTTTTAAGATTTTTTAATAATCCAAAGCATATTAGAAAAATAGGAATGATTGAGGCGGTAATCGGATTAGTTTTTATTATTGTTGGACTGATTTTGTAGGTATTTATGCGCCGTCCGTATCGAGACTTTTTTTGCGATTTTATTCAGTCAAATTCTCACGCCGAGAGTGTAGCGGGAGTCAATAATTATTTATTTTTTTTAAACAAAACAATTGTTAAAATAACAAAGACGATTGTGGTAAGTAAATATACAAAGATATTTGTTTCTGGTTCTGGAAAAAAGAATAATACAATAATTCCTACAACTAAAGAAATAATCCAAAGATTTTTCATATATTTTACAAATAAACAATTTATTTATATTTTTGGGTTATACTTGGATTCTAGGAATATTTAAATAAACCTATTAACTGATTCAAGAATGGAAAAAAATACCAAAGTTATTCTATTCGTCCTGGGTATCATACTTCTTTTAGTCTACTTTGGAGGAGATCTTTTCTCTAACTTTGATTTGTCGGAGGAAAATTCTACAAATATTCAACAAACCAATTCTAATAGTGTTTTTAAAAAACCTAATTCTTTTGAAGGGTATCAATATTGTTCGTTTGTATTTGTAGATGAAGATTACTTAGATAAATCCGGGTATCTGTTTAAACCTCTGTGTAACATTTCCGAATATCCAATAATTAAAGATTTTCTTTATGATTACTATTCTATAAATTTGGTAAAATCTGAGGGGATTAATTTTGCGGCATACTATACAGGTAAGGGGAATATAGAAATAAGTGAGCATTTCAAAGTTGCTAAGAATCTAGATCTCTACCTTGCCCATGAAATTGCCCATTCCTCCACAGAGACATTAAATTTACCTACTTGGCTTAATGAAGGAATTGCGGAATATTCTGCTTATAGATATTTTAAAACAGATTATAAATTGGAAAATCTTCAACATAAGGATATTCTTCATTGGATTCCCTCCAATTCTCCTTCGGAAATTGGTAACAATATCAGGGGTTATGCTCATTCGGCATATATCGTAAAGAAATTTGTGGTGACTTATGGAGATGATAAACTGAGGGAATTAATCCTGGCTTTAGATGGAAGGATTAATCAAGAGGATACAATAGACGTAAAAAATTCAAAAGTTTTAGAAGTCATCCGAGAGGTTACTAATAACCCCCATTTATCTTTTGAAGACATAATCTAAAAATTGGTTGAACTACAACCGACCTAAGCCGAAGATTTAGAGAGTTTTTAATATTTTTTGGGGAGTTTAAAATTTAATCCTTAAGCGATGTCGTTTAACTCCAAGTTATCTTATTTATCGTTGCTGTTATTTGTTCATTAAACTTTATGAATATTGTCGAGATTGGGGGTATGCATACACGAACGTAGAAAGATTTAAATAGTTAATTTATTACATATTAGTAAATAAACTACTAAAAACGAATAAAGATGCAATTAAGTAAAGGTGAAGAGAAAGCGTACAAAACATTGAAAAAAAACAAGCTACAAGTGTTTAGATTAAGAGAGTTGTCTTTGCTTTTAAATATAGATAAAACGAAAACATACAATCTAATTAAAGCCTTGAAAGGAAAAGATGTGATTGATGTGCTCTCTTCTGGGACTTACTCCCTAAAAGATACAGATGATTTTATAGCTGGAGCGTATTTTAATTGGCCATCTTACGTAAGTTTTCTTTCTGCATTAAATTATTACCACTTCAGCGATAACTTGCCAAAAAAAATAACTTTTGTATCAACAAAATATAAAAAAAATCAAAGATTTGAGTATGTTTGCCTGTCTAAAAAAAGATATTTTGGTTATAAAAAAATAGGGGAAATTATTATTGCAGAGAAAGAAAAAGCATTTGTAGATTCGTTGTTATTTCCAAAATATTCAGGGGGAATAAAAGAAATAGCTAGGATTTTATTAGAAAATATTAATAAGTTAGATATAGATAGATTATTGTGTTATGCTTTAAGAGTTGATAGTAAAATGGTGTTAAGAAGACTAGGATTTCTTCTAGATAACCTGCTGACGAATAATGATAAAAAACTATTATTAAGTAAAATAGGAAAAGGTGTTGGTTTTCTTGATCCAGCTATCAAAACAAGAAAGAATTTAAATAAACAGTGGCTACTTTATACCGATTTAGAATGATTTCAAAAGAGGAATTAGTTGAGTTAAAACAAAAAAGAAAAATAAGTTTGTACTATTTAGAAAAAGAATATTTACAGTATGTTTTTCTTAATGCTATCTCAAAATATGGAGATTTAATTACTTTTAAAGGAGGAACTTGTTTGAGGTTATGCTATGGTTTGGAAAGAGCATCTGAAGATTTGGATTTTAGTAGTCCTTTAGGCGTTAGTAAATTAAAAGAAGTGGTAAAAAAGTGTTTGAAATCTTTTGATTTACTGGGGATTGAACATTTCGATTTAATTGAAAAGGAGTTTGAAGGAAATATAAGATTTGAAGTCAAATTTAAGGGACCCTTGTTTAATGGAAATCTTAACTCTACTAATAATTTAAAGATTGATTTTAATAAGAATAAAGTTTTCTTTAAAACAGCTAGAGTAATTAATCCAGTTTTTACAGATATTCCTTTATTTGTTATAGTTGCTTTAGCTGAAAAAGAAATTCTTGCTGAAAAAATAAGGGCGATTGCTAATAGAAAGCAGGCAAGAGATTTGTACGATTTGTGGATTTTGCTTGGAAAAAAAGTAGAGATAGATAAAGGACTAATTAATAAAAAGTTAAAAGAAGAGAAGGTTAATCTAAAAAACATTACTTTCCTTTCTCAGGGAGCATATGAGCAGGATTTGAAGAATTTGATTGGGTATATTCCAGCCTATAAGCAAATAAAAAAAGAGATAATGAAGTTTATTGGAGGATTAAAGGAATAGAACAAGTAAAGAAAAATCGCACGATTATGCCATAATGTAAATATGCGCCGTCCGCTGTCGATGGCCTCATGGCATTTTGGTGCGATGTCATAAGTGATTACTCCCTTCGATGTAGATATCGAGTTTTTTTAGAAACCAAACAATCGATCATAATCTTTATGATTCATCCAATCTAAAATAACTGCAATTAATTCTATTTCATCCTTACCTAAAGAATATATTAATCTCCAGTCTTTTCTTAAATTATAAATCCATAGATTACCTATTTCATATTTCTGGATTAGTTCTCGAGGAATCAAGTCTTTCTTAACATTTCTTCCGGAGAAAGAATTTTGACAGATATCCTTAACAGCTTTTTGAATTTCCTTATGTAATCTTGGATCAGATTTTTCTAATTCTTCAAAACTTTTCTTTAATTCAATATCTACAAAATTTACTTTACATTCCATTTCAATTCGGGTTTATTTCTGTATTTAGCTACAAATTCCGGGTTCCAGATATAAACAACATAGCTTTCATTATCATAAGCAATCTTGCCTATCCCCTCTAAATACTCCATTATTACCTGAAATGTTTGCCACATAACTTTTTTTGGAAGAGAATTAAATAATTCTGTTTTTTTATATGCCCCACTATTTTTGTCAATAAAATGTTCAACCATCATAACGGTCTGTAAGGTGGGAGATCTTGCAATTGAATTTTCTTCGGCATAACTCCTAATTATCTTTGATTCCATGATAATATCAAATGATATTACTATATAAATCTTCTGATTTATCCATCACTACTGTCGCATGCGTTGTATCTCGACAAGATATATAAATCGCTTAGATGGACAGTCAGACAGCATGACTAAGATAGATCCATATAAAAATAAAGAACACTACCTCTCATGGAAAGAGAAAACAAAGTCACAAATCCCAGATATAACAAAAGAAAATTCTGATTTAATTAAAGATTATCTTCAAGATATGGAAATGGGGGTAAATGTTTCAAGTGTAACTAAAAGGGGGGCTAGAAGTTATATTCGGCTTAATGCTTTAAGACAAAGAATGGTTTTTTTATCAAAGGAGTCCAAAAGAATTTTTGATTTAAATATACTCACAGAAATAAATGAATCTCAGTTATTTGGATTTTTTCAAGATTTAAGGAGCGGGAAAATTAAAAGAAAAGATGGGCAACCATTCAAATCAGCAAAGGATTTTGCAAAAGACTTCAAATCCTTTTGGCACTGGTATCAAAAGAAGAATAAAAAATTGGGAATAGAAATAGCAGACATAAGTTCAGATTTGGATACTTCTGGAGAAAAACCGGAATGGGTTTATTTGACAGAAACTGAAGTAAAAAAACTAGCAGAATCAGCCAAATATAAGTACAAAGTTTTAATCTGGTTCCTATTTGATTCGGGTATAAGAGCTCCAACAGAGTTAATGAATATTAAGGTTTCTGACTTTTTTAATGATTTTAAGGAATTAAATATTAGGGATGAGATTAGTAAAACCTTTGGAAGAAGGATAAAACTTATGATTTGCCCCCAGTTAATAAAAGAATACGTCCAAAATAAGGAACTGGGTAAAGAATCCTATTTATTTACAACTACGCCACCTGAGGTTAATAAATACCTTAAAAGGCTCGCAAAGCGGGTTATTGGCGATGAAAAAAGCCCTGCAGGGGAGAAATACTCTAATTTAACAATGTACGATTTTAGGCATTGCTCGTGCTGTTATTGGCTTCCGAGATACAAATCTGAATCTGCTTTGAAGTATAGATTTGGGTGGAAAAAGTCAGATAAAATCCATTATTATTCTGAATTATTGGGAATGAAGGATACTATTGCTGAAGAAGATTTGTTAGTAGATGTAACTAAAATAGAGCTTGAAAAAAGAATTGAAAGAGCTGAGAAAAATAATCAGTTATTACAAGAAGAAAATGAAATCATGAAAATTCAAGTTGCTAAAATCGGGGAGCTCACAAAACGACTTTATATTCAGATGAAGGTAAATATGGAAACTTAAACGAAAAATCTTGTATGGGGGAGTTAAAAGTAGAAAGGAATAATGAATCTGGAATTGAAGGGATAATTTGTATAATGATTATAATTGGTATTATCTTATTCCCAATTTACATTAAAATCAGAAATTTATGGAACTATTTATCTAGTTTAAATTTAGGAATTTATCTCAAAGTTCTTTTGATTGTAATTACTTTATGGGTTATAACCCATGTTTTATTTAAGATTATAACTTCGTTGTATCAGAAGAGGATTAATTATTTGTTTGAGAAAAAGAGTAGATTAAACTTGATTAAAACTGAAATGGCGGAGGTTGAAGAATTACTTTCTAAAGCCTTTTTGATTAATGAACGAGATTTAATGAAAGAGATAGAATCTCTAAAAAGAAAAATCCCTCTTTATGAGAAGTATAGGGAATTATCTAAATTTGTTCCAGAACTCAAGAAGAGGATAATAAATGGGAGAAATCTCCTTGAAGAATTACAAAGAAAAAGGATAATTGAAGAAATAAACCGGGAGACGGAGCGGGCTAGAAAAGATTTGGAAGAAGCAAAAAGGCAAAAAGAAATTGGTACTATGAGAGAGAAGGAAAGAATTGGAAGAGAGCTTGAAATGTATTGGAATAATATTTACATAAAAAAATACATGAATAAGAAGCAGATAGAAATACTAAAAGAAAATGGGTATAAGCAGATAAATGAATATTGTGTTTATGAGAAAAAGATTATAACGGTTTTGATAAAAACGGAAATGAATCACTCCCCAACCCACGAATTCTTAGTCTGGAGTACTAAAAGAATTTTAGAACAAATAGATGGAGTTGATAAAATTCAAGATCATTTAACAAAAAATGCCGATATTACTTTTAAATTTAAAAATAAAAAGTTTGCTCTTGAGATTGAACTTGGAAGCTTATTGAGAAAAAAGAGTCAATTGAGAAAAAAGGTTGAATATCTTAATGAAAATTTCAAAAAGAAATGGATGTTTATTGTTTCAAATAGAAATCTTCTGCAAGATTATAAAAAACTTGGATTTTCCACCCAGAGAAATCGGATGTACGAAAATATCTACAAATTGCTCCAAAATGCACATCCCTCAAAAGCGGGTGTAAAGCTAATTATTCCGACGATAAAATGTAAAACTTGGCACCAAAATCATGCTCTGTATTGATCTAGTTCTATATCCATACTATTTGGAATAAATCTTCTTAATAATCTTTTTTCTTAGTTTGTAACTATTCGCCCATTTTGCATAAGCATTCCAACCTTGAAAACTCTCAAGTAATTGTTCTTTACCTAGTTCTCCTTGCTTGTATAAGTTAATTTTTACCAGAATTTTGTTTATATTTCTTTTTCTTAATAATCTATAATGCCAAAAATTTCTAAATCCCACAAAATCAATTCCATTTGAGCTGGAAAGTATCTTTGACTTATCTGGATGAAGTTCCAATTTTAATTTTCCTCTTAAAAAATTATCGATTTGTTTTTTCCAGTTTTCAGTCTGTTTTTTGGATTTATGTAAAATAATAAAATCATCAACATAACGAATGTAATACTTTACTCGGAGATAATGTTTAACAAAGTAATCTAACGCATTAAGATAAACATTGGCGAAAAACTGGGAGGTTAAATTTCCTAAAGGCATTCCTTTGTCTTTATTCTTAAAATTTTTAAGAATTTTGTTTATTAGTAAAACTAATTTCTCATCAATAATTTTTCTTCTAAGAAGATTTATTAGGATTTCATGATTAACCTCTTGGAAATAATGTCTAATATCTGCCTTAAGGCAAAATGCTTCAGATTTTAGATTATTTGTAACTTTTCGATTGAAGGTGTCAAATCGAGTGATTGCAAACAAAGTTCCTTTCCCCTTTCGATTTGCGCAAGAATCATAAATAAAACTTTTTTCAAAAAGAGGTTCAATAACATGGATGATTGCGTGATGAACAACTCGGTCTCTAAAATCTGATTTTGATATTTTGCGGGTTTTAGGGTCTCGTAAAATAAATGTCTTCAGGGGTTTTGGCAGATAGTTTTGATTCTCTAATTCTTCATGAAGAATCTTCAAATTATAAGCAAGATTCTCTTCAAATGCCAAAACATCTTTCTTTTTTGATTTTCCTTTTCTTGCTTTCTTATAGGCAAGAATTAAATTTTTTAAAGAGCAAACTTGGGAGTATAAATCTTTATTTTCCATTCTAACTATTGGCTAAGTCATTCGACCATTGTCATTCGAATTCGACAAGTTGGAATTATTGGAATTCAGATTGCCATTCCTGTTCAAGTAAACCCTCGACAATGAAGTAGTCAATTTATCTTTTGGGCTTTTTAGCTTCACTGAAATTTCTCGCAAGAAATTCCTGTATTTTATGACTTAAAATAAGTCTAAATGATGTGCTAATAAATTGGCGTGTGGCCTAGCCAATGGCTAGGAATATTAAAAGATAAGTATAGTTAATAAATTTTTGCAAAGCTCAGCCACTTCGTGGCTTCGCAAGAACCACCCGACCATCGTCAATCGAATTCGACAAGTCGGAATCAAGGAATTCAGATTGCCACCCCTGTTCAAGTAAACCCTCGACAAACCCGAATTTCTTTTGTACCAAGTAAATCTTCCATTTGTATCTTCAATAGGAAATCCATTTGAATCAAGTAAATTAAACTTCACATCCCCTTTTCTTGCAAATGATTGATAATTAAAATCTTGAGTTGGAACTGGAGCTAGTTGAAAACTTGCATCCTTAGTTACACTTACAGGTTCAACATAAAAACCAGTTACTCTAAAAGGAAATTCAACACTTCCAACTCGATGTTCTACTTCCGAGATTAAACTCTCTAAGAAAGTTCTATTTGCTACTTCTGAGTCCTCTGCTGAAAAAACATCAAAAGCATTGAAATCAGAATAATGTTTCCCTTCAATCATGGGAAAAAATTCTGCTAATTTATCTCCTGCTAAATCCTTTGGAATAAAAGGTCTTATTCCTGGAAATTGAGCCTGAATTTCTGGAGAATCACAAACTTTTCTAACTAAACCATTTATCAAAGGTGATGAACCAACTCCACCCGTAGATAATTTTGCTAAGTGAGTATTACTTTGATAAGCTCCTTGAAGTTCTCTATGATACGCTTCACGAAAGGATTCCATTCTGGGGTCAGATAGTAAAATAAACTCATAATCTCCTTGAGAAACTTGAGGTTCTGGTTTTTTATTTCTATCTTTTATTCCTTGTCTTCTTGATTTTTCTAAATCTTGCTCTGCTAATCTAATTAATTCTTCAATTGGAATTAATGTTTTACTTGGATTTACAGAGATTAGTTGTGTTGTTTGGGTTATCATTTTATTGATTACCTCCCAAATTTTGCATTGCTCCGCCACTTCGTGGCTTCGCAAGAACCACCCGACCACTGACATACGAAACCGACAAGCTAGAATCCCTGGAACTCAGACTACCACCCCTGAGCAAGCAAACCCTCGACAAACCCGAATCTCTTGTCCATAAATTTCTAGTTCCATTTCCAACTGATTTTGGAAATCCATTTGAGTCTAAGTTGGATTCATCAAATTTACTTCCAGAAGTAGAAGATAAAATTGGAACGTAAAATGGTGAAGTTTCATCTGTTAATTTAAATGAAAGTTTGTGTGGTGAGCCTTCATCTTTTTCAATATCTAATTGATTTAACCAAACAACTAAAGGCTTTTGTGGGGAAACTTGATTAAATCCTTTTGCTATTAGTTGTTGAGCTAAGTTATTTGCTAAGTAAGAATTTGGGTCTTCGAGGCTTCTTAAAACCAAAGCTGAATCTTCGTAGAAAGTATCTTTGATTGGTAAAATTCCTTGCTGGAAAACTTTTTCTAATTCTCCTTGAGTTGCTGTTCTAAATTCAGGGTGATGAACTCTTAGTAAACGATTTACTGCTACAACATAAAATGGATTTGAACCTACAACAACTCCTTTCTCTGAATTATATCTTACTACTTGAATTGCGGGAATATCTTGGTAGTCTATTTGAATTCCTGCGTCAATATCTCTTCCAAAATCTCCTGTTAAAAATTGATATTCTAAATCTGTTGGAGTAAATTGAGGTGTTGGAGTCACAATTTGAGGTTCTGGTTTTTTATTTCTATCTTTTATTCCTTGTCTTCTTGATTTTTCTAAATCTTGCTCTGCTAATCTAATTAATTCTTCAATTGGAATTAATGTTTTACTTGGATTTACAGAGATTAGTTGTGAGGTCATTTTGTTCTCCTTTGAGCTTTAGTCAAATCAATTAAGATCTTTTCTAAGTCAGAACTTCTCAAAATAGGAACAACTTCAATTCCTCTTGATTTCATATCAGTTACACAAGTCCCATTCTGTCCAATCTGTAAATGAAAAAAGGCCTTCTGTCTTTTTGCAAAATCATAGAATTTATCCCTAATTTCCGCCCAATTATCAAAATTACCATCAGATATTGTAAAAACCAAATTATCTTTTCCATTAATTGATTCTTCTACTTTATCCATATCTAGATAGGTTAAATCAAATTCTGGATTAATTGCTAAATCTTCTGATTCAGAAATTCCTTTTGCAACTCGGGTGTTTCTTTTTGGACTATAGCTTACTAGTCCAATATCTCCTGTTGCAAGACCTTGAGATGCTAGGTATCTGTTAAAACCAAATAAAGCAGATAATGCATGATGATATTTTGAATTATTTCCCCATGGAATTACTGATGAATTTTTCCTTGAATCACCATCTAAAGACTCAGTCATACTTGCGGAACAATCCAATAAAACCCATTTATTTCTTGGAAAGCCAGAATTATCTGGACGAGAAGGTAATGGAAAAGTTATTTGAGTTCTTGGTACAACTAATTCAATTTCTCCTGTTTCAAAATTTAAATGAGTCCGAACATGAGCGGGGCTATGTCTTGAAGGGTCATATTGCTTTGCACCAAGACGAACAATTGGAATAGAACGTTGAGGAGCTTCGCCTTTTGCACGAATTAAAAGAGATGTTGCATTTCTTCTGTAAACTTCTTTTAATGCTTCGTCTGGTTCAATCCATTGAGGAATACCTGAACCGTCTGTTTCTCCTTCGTCAATTCTTTTTAATTTATATTCTGTCGTTAATCTCCCTTTTTGAAATTCATTTCCTTCGTCAGAATCATCTTCGTCTTCTCTTCCGCTTGTTCCTGCACCAGAATCGTTTGGTAATGGTTTTGCATATCCTGGTTTCATTAATCTTGAAAACTCTTCTGCATAAACTTTTGAAATTTCTGGCCAATTAGTTTCATCCATCAAAAATTCTCTAAGCTTTTCTTTATTTCTAATCGAATCTTTTCTTAAATTTTGTAAACCTAATCTATGAACAAAATTCCTAACTGTTTCTTGAACATCGGGAGTTTGTTCTAAATACTTTGCAAGAGTTTTTTTCTGTTGTTTATTTCCCCATAAGAAGGTATTTAATAAAATATGTGCTGAATAAAACTCTCCTACTTTTTTATTTGGTGAAACTTCTCCGTTGTCTCTGAAAAAATCCGTCACACCATCTAAGGCACTATCTTGATGTAAATCACAATGCAATAAAGAATCTTCCAAAGCGTTTTCTGCGTATCTTACATCTGCTTGAGTAAAACCTTTTTCGGATAAAACTGCATAAATTGGTTCATAAACTGATTTTGTAGATAAGTCAATTGTTCGTGGGCAACCGGCATATTGTCCTGCTCCGTGATGATTAATTTCATGTCGTGTTAAATCTTTTGTTGCACTTTCTAAATCAAAGGGATATCTTTCGTCGTATTTTATATCTATTGCTCCTGTTCTCAAATCTGTTTGTGCCTTTAGGTGTGGAAAATTTTGTTTTTTTAATTTTGCTTCAACTTTAGATTTTCCCGAATAAGAAACTCGTGCAACTTCCTTATCTGAAATCTCTTGTAGTTGTTGTGTTGTTTGGGTTATCATTTTATTGATTACCTCCCAAATTTTGCATTGCTC
>CAYLLQ010000012.1:0-16109 GCA_964384935.1 Candidatus Woesearchaeota archaeon
TCGGTTTCACTTCTTCAGTGAGTGCCTGTACTAAAGGGCTATTCAAACTAATAAAATTAAAAAGAACTACATTAAAAATCTTACTGCATAGAAATTCTGGCATCAACAACAAAGTCCTCTGTTTCTGGAGTCAAAATTAATGGATTTATATCTAATTCGCTAATTTGCGGAAACTTATCTACTAACAAAGCTAATTTCATCAAATCTTCAATAACCAATTTTATTTCTTTTTCTTTCAAGAGCTTACCAACCTCGGTTTCAAAAATCATCTCTTTCACCTCAACATTATTAACTGGACAGACTCTAAAACTCACATCCGCCAATTTTTCAACAAGACTTCCACCCTGACCAAAAACTAAAACATGACCAAACTCCGGAGTTTCCTTAATACCAAACAAAAGCTCAATTCCAGAAATTTGTCTTTGAACTAAAACGCCCTCCGCATCTTTAATATTCATAAGCTCTTCAAATGCTCCAATAGCCGAACTCGAATTTGAAAGATTTAATTTAACTCCACCCAAAGTTTTTTTATGAAGAATCTTATCCCCCGAAACCTTCATAACCAAAGGGAAGTTAGAACTTTTCAAAAAATAATTTAATTCCTTTTCTCCATTAAAAAAATGTCCTTCAATAATTTGAAAACCATTCTCCCCAAGAAATTCCTCCGCCTCTCTCTCTGAATAAATTTTCATAAAACCAAAACAAAACCTATTTATATAAACATTTCTGAAAATAGATATGAAAAAAGATTTAGATAATTTCTTCACCCCAAAATCTATTGCAATAATTGGAGCTTCAGAGAATCCAGAAAAAGTAGGGAATACTCTTCTCTTAAAATTATGGAATTACAAAGGAAAAATAATTCCAGTAAATCCTCAACATCCAAGAGTAATGGGGAAGCAAGCATACACCTCCGTACTAAAATACCCTGAAGAAATTGACTTAGCAATTATAGCAATTCCATCAACATTAGTAAACTCCGCGTTAGAAGAATGTGGAAAGAAATCAATAAAAAATGTAATAATTATTTCTGCAGGATTTTCTGAAACTGGAAACAACGAACTAGAAAATCAACTAGTAGAAACAGCAAAGAAATATTCAATAAAAATTTTAGGTCCAAATTGTTTTGGGGTAACTAATCCATCAGAAGAATTAGACACAACATTTGCAAATTCAAAAACAAAAAAAGGTAGTATCGCGTTCGTAGCACAGAGTGGAGCGTTATGGAGTTACCTTGCTGACATAAATTTACCTGTTTCAAAATATATTAGCTTAGGAAACATGGCTTCTTTAGAATTCACCGACTTCATAAAATATTTAGAAGAAGATAAAGAAACAAAAAAAATAGTTCTCTACATAGAAAAATTAAAGCGCGGAAAAGAGTTTATAGAACTATGCAAAAAATCAAAAAAAGAAATTGTAGTAATCAAAGCGGGAAAAACAGAAAAAGGAAATGAAGCAACAATAAGTCATACCGCGTCGTTAGCAACAGACTTTAAAATTTATCAATCCGCATTTAAACAAGCAAAAGTAAAACAAGTTTCATCTTTATCAGAAGCATTTGGAATAAAATCGGATCTTCCGGAATTGATTAAAGAAATAAAACAAATAAAAGAACCAAAAATATCAATAATAACAAACGCGGGTGGAGCAGGCGCACTTTTAACCGATTTACTTGGAGCTAATAAAATTAATGTGGTAAACGCTCCAGAAGATTTAATTGGAACAGCTATCGCAAAAGATTATGAATCTGCAATAAATAGAGAACTAAAAACAAAAAGATCAAACGTAATCCTAGTTCTTTTAACTCCGCAAACAATGTCACAGCCTCTAGAAACAGCTAAGGCGATTATTAAAATTAATAGAACAAAAAAAATAATTGCCTGCTTTTTAGGAGAAAAATCAATAATAGAATCTAAAGAATTATTAAAAAAGAACAAAATATCTATTTATACAAAGTGTATATAATTTCTTAAAAAACTTTAAAAAGGAGGAAAAATTTCTAAGCTCCCTTCTAGATTAAAATGAACAAAAAAAGAAAACTGGTGATGTTAGTAATCGTTTTGGTAATTGTAATTTCATTAGTAATAACTTCAAAATCAGAAATATTAACTAACAGTCCGCAAGAGACACTAAAGAAAGTAAATGAAACAACAACTCCAGAAAAAAAGAAAGAAAATAATTCTATTCAAAAAATAGAAGATCCATTAGTCATAGAGAATACAATAGAAGGATACGAATCATCTATGGAAAATTTCATAAATGCCTACGAAGAATTAAATTCAAACTTAGAAGAAATGAAAAAAATTCCAGACGAAATAAAGAAAAAACAAATAGAAACAGAACAAGCAAATAGAGAAACAGAGGCAATAAAAGCAGAACTAGAAAAAACACTAGAAAAGGAAGTGGCTAAAAATACTCTCGAAGAAAAAAACTACTTTTTTTATTTAGCAATATTCTTAATTGTTAGCTCATTAATTTATCTAATTTATACCACAAGAATATTCAAAAAAATGGCTTTGAGAAAACAAAATGTATTTAACCTTAGAGGGAATAAACATGTATATATTGATTTAACTCAAAATGGCAGAAAAAGAAATTACTAAGATTTTAGACATTCTTTACAAGAAATATCCTTCTACAAGTCAGACTACTCTGAATAGAATGCGTTCGAAACCAGACGCATACAAGATTTTAATTTCCTGTTTACTCTCCTTAAGAGCAAGAGACGAGAACACAGAAAAAGTTTCAAAACAACTTTTTGAAGTAGCAGACACTCCAGAAGAAATTCTCCGTCTTTCAATTCCAAAACTAGAAAAATTAATTTTTTCGTCAGGACACTATCACAAAAAAGCCCGAGTTTTAAAATCAGTTTCAAAAGAGCTTTTAGAGAGATTCAATGGAAAAGTTCCAAAAACAAGAGAAGAACTTTTATCGATAAAAGGAATCGGACCAAAAACAGCAAATATTGTTTTAGCATTTGCCTTCGGAGAATGTGTAATCCCGGTAGATGTACATGTACATGTTATTAGTAATCGTCTAGGTTGGATCTCGACTAAAAATGCTGAAAAAACAGAACCAAAACTAATGGAAATTATTCCAAAAGAATATTGTTCGGATTTGAACGCGGTTTTAGTCCAATTTGGAAGAGAAATATGTATTACTATCTCTCCAAAATGTTCAATATGTCCATTAAAAAAATTATGTCCGCGAATCGGAGTAACTCGAAGTAGATAATCGTGAAGGTTTATTTATCAAAATTTCAAATTCTCTCTTTTTCTTTTTTGAAGTACATCCAATAATATCAAAAAACTTCTTATAATTATTATAACCTGTAACATTAAAATAATGCCTTGATTTGTTTCGTTTAAGATATGATCTAATCGGGTTAGATTTAATATCAAATTCAAGAAGAATTTTTTTAATATCTTCCAACAATTCCTTATTATCTTGATATAAGCGAAGAGTATAATTTTTACTATCCACTGATCCCTCATCATCAAAAAAAGCTCTTAACAAACCTTTCTTAAAATTATAATTGTGAATCATAATCTCCTTAGTTATTTTTTTATTTTTTCCCTCTGCAAATTTTCCACAGACTGCATAAAGAATATCACAACAAATTTTAGGACAAAATAATCCAACACAATGTTTTTCAGGAACCTCATTAAGATCGTAAACTCTTTTCATCCACTCACTTTTTTCATTAAATCCTTTTCGCTTTTGAACCCAAATTCTAGGATAAATTCTAAATAAAGTATAAATATATTCAATAAATTCCTGAAGTAAATCTTTATTTGCGTTAGAATAAAAAACAGAATGAAATCTCTTATCAATAGATCCGTCTCCCAAAATATGACCCACAAGAGAACCTAATTTTTCATCAATTTGGATAGGAAAAGTTGGATTTACCTCTCCCCTCCTTATTCCGGATTTTATTAATATCAAATTATTCTCCATATCTTTCCAAGAAAAATTAGAAGAATCGACCATCTTAGATATTTTAGAAAGTGGAATCGTCTTATACCCTTTCATCCAACCATAAATAGTAGTGGCGGATTTTTTATTTTTATTAATGGGACATCCAATCAGCTTAGCAAATTCTAAATTTCGATGGGGAGATTTAGATTTAGAAGCACTAACTAATAATCCCTTAAGGAAAATTAAATCCAGTTTAACATGAGAAGTATTCAAAGAATTAGAAAGATATTCTAAACCAATTTCATCCATATTAAATTAAATATATCAAAATATATAAAGATTCATACTCACTTTCAAGGGATACATATGCCAACCAGTATCTCCTTGGTGCTCCAAGTGCCCAATAGAAAAGATATGCCCAAAAATAGGCGTGATAAGACAAAGATAACACCCAAAACCTTTAAAAACAGATTTCTCTAGAAATTCATATGAAAAGAAGCTCAAGACGTTGGAAAAAGAAAAGACAAATGAGATGGAAGTGGCAACGTAAGAAACTTAGAAAGGAAAAGCGAAAAAGAAAAGTAAGAAGAGCAAGAGCTAAATAAAACTGAATAATTTCTAAAGAATTAATATCAAATTGTTTAAAGAATTAAATAGAATTCTTAATCATAATAATCTTTATAAGCCAAACAATTAATATTTTGATATGGTGACAAGCGAAATTTGGACAGAGAAATATCGTCCATCAAAATTCTCAGAAATTGTAGGTCAAGCAGACATTATCAAAAGAGTAGAAGCGCTAACTAACTCATTAAACATCCCCCACCTTTTATTTGCGGGACCAGCAGGAACAGGAAAATCAACTATGGCTTTAATTGTAGTTAAATCTCTTTTTGGAAAAGACTGGAAAGAAAACTATCTAGAATTAAACGCTTCAGATGAAAGGGGAATTCAAATAGTAAGAGACAAAGTAAAGAATTTCGCTAGAACAAAATCAATGGGAGCAGTTCCATTCAAAGTAATATTCTTAGACGAAGCAGACGCACTAACTCCAGAAGCTCAACAAGCGCTAAGAAGAACAATGGAAAACTATTCGGCAACCTGTCGATTCGTTTTATCATGTAACTATTCAAGCAAAATTATAGATCCAATTCAATCACGTTGTGCAGTTTTTAGATTCAAACTTTTAGAAAAAAAAGACATCGAAGAGTATCTTAAAAGAATTGTAGAAAACGAAAAACTAACAATAAGTCCAGAATCTTTTGAAATAATTTATGAAGGTTCAGAAGGAGACTGTCGTCGTGCTACAAACCTAATTCAATCAGTAGCTTCAATCTCTCCAAATATATCTCCACAACTAGTTGAAACAATCATCTCTGGAGCAAAACCAAAAGATATCAAAGTAGTTTTAGATTACGCACTTTCAGGAGATTTCTTAAAATCAAGAGAAAAACTTTTAGACGTAATGTTGAGGGAATCTATTTCAGGTCAGGATGTAATCAAGGCAATCCAAAAAGAAATCTGGAATCTTCCAGTGGAACCAACAATCAAGGTAAAACTTACTGAAAAGACCGGTGAATCAGAATTCAGGATTGTCGAGGGCTCTGATCCGTTTATACAATTGCAGGCGTTATTGGCTTCATTTGTACTTGCGGGATTGGGAAAGGAATGAACAGACAAGAAGAAGATAGAATAAAGGTGCGAATCTACCAAGAATTTTATGAATCGCATATACAACTATTCAAAGACAATCCATTAGAATATCACAAACAATGTATGGAAACTTACGAACGAACGAGATTAAGGAGAAACGCAAATGATAGGACTTAGAGAAGATTTACAACCAAGAGTAGAGGAAGTGATAACTGCGATTGATACTGCAAGAGTCGAAGAATTAAGGGAGATTGTATTCCGCCTAAGAGAACAAGCACCGAAATATAAAAATCTTATCGGAATGTCTCCAGAAGAAGCAAGAGAAGAGATAAAAAGAAGAATATCCAGCGCAGAAACAGCAAAAAAGGTAGAAGAAGATATTCAAGTTTTAACCACACTCTCCAGAAGACCCACGAGCCAAATAGGATTCAAACTACCTTGTGGACTTTACTGGACTCCCCTGTCAGAAAAAGAATTAGAATATTTAGAATCAACATATATAATGGAAATAAGAGGTATTTACAGCGACGTAGATTAAAAATAAGATGGCCAAAATGAAAATACTAATTTTAGGGAGCATGAGTTTCTCAACAGAAATGAAGGAAACGGGAAATGTATTACAAACTCAAGGTCATGAAGTTAGATTGCCCGAATTCATTGACGATTATCTAAAATGTAATTCAAGAGAAGAAATGCACGCTAAAGCAGTAGACAATAAATTAAAAAATAATTTATTCGCAACGTATCATCGATTAATAGAAGAAACAGAAGCAATCTTAATCATTAATGAAACAAAGAAAGGCATCAAGGGATATATCGGAGCAAATGCATTAATTGAAATGGGCTTTGCCAGAGCATTAAATAAACAAATATACTTACTGAAAGAGATACCACAAATGGATTACACAGATGAAATACTTGCTATGCAGCCAACAATATTAAATGGGGACCTAACACAAATAAAATGACACCGTGGGCAGAAACACACAGACCGACCAAATTTGAAGAGATAAAGGGGCAAGAAGAAGCAGTAGTAGCAATTGAAAAATTCATAACAAGTTTTCCAAAAACAAAAAAGAATGCAATAATTCTACAGGGTCCTCCAGGAACAGGAAAAACAACTTTAGCTTTAGTAGCAGCAATTGAAACAAACTCAGAGATATTTGAACTAAACGCTTCCGATTTTAGAAGTAAAGAAAATTTAGAAGAAGTTTTAAGACCAGCAATAGAACAAAAGTCGCTTACCAAAAAAGGAAAAATAATTTTGGTGGATGAAGCAGACGGAATCTCAGGAACAGATAGGGGAGGAGTTCCAGAATTAATTAGATTAATAGATGAAACAAAATTCCCCATGATTATAACTGCGAACGATATCTGGAATTCTAAATTTAGTGCATTAAGAAAAAAGTGCGAAGTAATTTCAATAAGAGAGCCACACTACAAGGTGATTAAAGACGTGCTTATGAATATTCTAAGAAAAGAGAAAAAGTTCATAGACGGAGATGTTCTGACCAAAATAGCGATAAATGCGCAAGGAGATATAAGAGCGGCAGTGAATGATTTACAAACAGCGGCAGTACTTCCAGACCCATCAAAAATGGAGCTAACAGAAAGAAACAAAGAAATAGACATATTCCATGCATTACAAAAAGTTTTCAAAGAACAACCTACAAATGAAACATTAAAAATATTTGATTCAGTAAAACTTTCAATAGACGATATAATTCTCTGGATTGAAGAAAACATTCCAAAAGAATACGGAGGAATAGAACTTGCAAAAGCATACCAAGCACTATCAAAGGTAGACTTATTCAAAGGACGAATTTACAAACAACAATACTGGAGATTTTTAGTCTACGAAAATATCTTCCTAAGCTTTGGTATCTCTGCTTCAAAGAATTCAAACTTTTCAAAACAAAAATTCACAAAATACGAAAGACCAACAAGAATATTAAAAATTTGGTTAAATAATCAAAAGACAATAAAGAAGAAATCAATTGCAAAAAAATACGCAAAACTAGTTCACGTTGGAGAAAAAAGAGCACTACACGAATTCCCCATAATAAAAAACATAATAAAATCAAACGAGAAAATACAGGACGAACTAAAACTAAGTGAAGACGAAATAGGATATCTTTTACAATAAAAAAATTTCTAAAACTTGTTAATAAAATTTATCATTAACAACTACCTGCAGGAGCAGGATTATCTGAAGAGCTAACGGTCTGTGAACATTCTGAAGGTACATTATTAAAAGCGCCACAAATCGCTTCTTGTGTTGCTTGAGTCCCACTATAAATTGAAGAACTCTTAACTCCATTAATGATTAAAGTTGGACTTCCACTAGCGCCTACTTTATTACTAGATTCTTCTTCAATTTTTAATAAACTAACTCCTTGAGTTCCGAGATTTGTTACAATTTTATTGACGTCCATTCCTAATTTACTTGCTTCACTTTTCCAACAAGCATTTAGTTTTTCAGCATCACTATATCCTAAAGGATAACACTTTTCATTAAAATTAACAAGATAAGTAAGGAATTTATCCGGGTATAATTTATTAATTACTAGTTGTACTGCATCTTGATTTGCTTCAACAACCCCATGTAAAGATTGAGAATCCTCTAAAGATGTTCCAGCATTAACAATATATCGAATTTTAAGATCAATTTTATCTTTTAATAAGTTAACAATTGGTAAAATATTGTTTTCTGCTCTAACACCATAAGGACAGAAACTCATAACATATAATTCAACCGAGGGTTTATCAGACTTAGGAACTTCTTGAGCAGTTGTTGCAGGAGCAGTAGAAGGAGAAGGAATCTCCTCAATTATTGAATACAAATTATCTCCCTGACGAACAAAATTACCATCTTTAGTAAAATACAAAGGAACTAGTTCTCCACCAATATTTATATCTACTTCATATAACCCACTTATCTGCTTAACAACTCCTAATGTTCCAGGAGTTTGAGAAAGTTTAGAATTAAAAAAATCTAAAGCTAAAGTGCCAATATCTTTTTCAGAAATAACATTTCCAGTAACTCCTCCACTAAAAGTAGTAAATATCAATAAAAGAGTAACAACACCCAAAACTAAACTTGAAAGCATCCAAGGATTTTCTCTCATTCTTTCAGTTAAAGCCTTTTTAGTTTCGCTAATATTTCTTTCAGCACGAACTTGAGAAGAATCTTTCACCTCACCTGTCTTAAAATCATCATCCATAAGTTGGTTAGAAAAAAATCGTTTATAAATATTTCGGATTTATAGTCCATATTAAAATAGAAAATATAAGAAATAAAATAATAACTTAGCACAATAATCCTTTTAAGAGAGATATGTGCTAAAAATTTATGGATTCCTTGGAACAGAAAACAAAATTACTAGAAGCACTTTCAAAACAAGATCCGAAAAGAAAAAGGCGAGAAGAAAAAGACCTGCCAACTCCAGAAAGAGTAACTCTAGAAAGAAAATTGGTACATGTAAAATTTCCATCTTTTTCTACCATGTTTGATTACGGTTCAATTCCAGAAGAAGTTAGACAAAGAATTGTTAGAGAAATATTTGGAGAAAAATATAAAGGGGTTCGATTTGAGTTAATTGTAGAAGAAAACTATGCAAAAAAAGAAACAACTAAAACTACAAAAAAAGAAAGATGTTTTGGCACTAAACTAGATCCAAGAAATACTTTTGAAAGTTTAGTAATTGGTCCGCATAACAGACAACAAGTAAGTTTGGTCAGAATGTTAGAAGAAGATTCTCCATTATTTCCATCGTTATTACTAATTGGCAAAAGTGGAACGGGAAAAACAGTATTAGCTCAAGCAACGGGAAATCAAAAAGAAGATGCATTTTATTCAACAATTGCAGCTTTCGCAGAAGATTTACTTCGACCGATGAAAGACAGGAATCCAAAAGAATACCCTTCAAATAGAGCAAGATTAAAGGAAGCTGTAACTGGTGCGAAGATGGTAATAATAGACGAGATAGATGAAATCCGAGGGGAGGACACTCCAAATTTAATGGCAGAAATAATAGACGAACTAATCCGTAAAAGAACTCCCATGATTTACACCTGCCAAACTCCACCAGAAAAATTAGAAAGAAAATTTAATCCAAGCTTAAGAACAAGATTAATAGGATTAACAAGAGTAGAGATGAGGTATCCAACTCCAAGTGAAGCGACAAAATTAATTCAAGATGTGTTGACAAAACAATATGGAGCGAGAATAAAAATTGGAAGAGGTGTTGCAGAAGAAGTAGTAAGAGCCATACAAAATAAAGGGGGGAATACAGAAGATAGCTTAAACTATCGAGCACTTCTTGGAGGAGCGGGAACACTAGCGGGATATGGTATTTCGGGGGGATTTGAAACTATAACAACCGAATTAGTTCGAAAGGCCTTACCAACTCATTCTAGAATTCCCGAAGGAACAAAGATAACTCCTAGAATGATTCTAGAAGAATATGCAAGAAGATATGATGAAAATATTAAGGCAATGTTAAGGGGGAGCGATGCGAAAGCATGTCTAGGAAAAAGAGCTGTAGCAATGGCAATAATGGAACAACTTCCGGGAACAACTACAATCGAATTAGGAGAAATACTTGGATATGGGGGTCATCCAGGAGCATTACATGTTTTAAAAACAGCAAGAAAAAAAATCGAAGAAGGAGACAGAGAATTACAACAAAGAGTAGACTACCTTCGAGGGATATTTGAAAAAGGATAAAATTATAAAAAGCCCAATTATCTTAATAATTAATGAAAAGAGAGGAAATTAAATTTGTGCGATTTTCGGAGAAGGCAATTGAAAAAATCGCCCATCCGCACTTTGAGGAGATTCAAAAAGAACCAGGGGGTTCTTTTTAATGAGCTACGATATTATTGTAGGACGAGGTGAATCGGATAAAAAAGCATTTGGAAATAGAGGATTAGTTTATATTGGAAAAGGATTTGTTCGAATGGGACAATACACTTCTCTTTCAAATAAAATTTTTATGGACGTTGCAAGATCTCACGTAATTTTAGTTGCTGGAAAACGCGGTTCGGGAAAATGTCTTCATGAAGATACATTAATAACCCTAGCCGACGGGTCTCAAGTACCAATAAAAGATTTGGAGAATAATCAAGAAAAGGTCTTATCATTGAATGATAAACTAAAAATACAATCCTCCAAAAAATCAGAATTTTTTTCAAGAGAAGTAAATAAATTATTAAAAATAAAATTAAGAAGCGGAAAAGAAATAAAACTAACCCCCGAACATCCTTTATTAACAATTAATGGTTGGAAACCCACTCAAGAATTAACAATTGGAAGCAGAATAGGAACCCCAAGAAAAACTTGTTTTGGAAATAATTCAATGCCCGAATATGAAATAAAACTTCTTGCTTACCTATTGGCAGAGGGTCACACAAAAAGTGTCGTTTTATTTTCAAACAGCGAAGACAAAATAGTTGATGATTTCAGAAAAGAATTAAATCTATTTGATTCATCATTAGAATTAAAAGAAGATTCAAAAAATAATTATAGAATTTCAAGCCCTAGTTGGAGAAATGAAATAATAAATCAAGACAAAAGAAGAACCAATAAAGGACAATTTGTAAAAGGCTCTAAAAATGTTTGTCAAAAAAGAAGCATTAGAGAATTAATTGAAAGAGAAAAAATGTTTGGGCTATTAGCTACAGAAAAATTTCTATCTCAGAACATATTAAAATTAAATAAAGAAAATCTTTCATTATTTCTAAATAGATTGTTTAGTTGCGATGGAAGCTTATACAAAGTAAATAATTACTGGGAAGGGTCTTATAGCTCTTCTTCAAAACAACTAATAAAACAAATACAAAGTTTACTTTTAAAATTTGGAATACTTTCTAAATTAAGGACCAAAAAAATGAAGTACAAAAAAGAGTTTAGAATTTCCTATGAACTAGTTTTAAACTCAGAGAACCTTGTAACATTTATAGAAGAGATTGGTTTTTTTGGTAAAAAACAAGAATTAGAGTTTATTGCAAAACAAGAAATATTATCTAAAAAAAGAAATCCAAATGTAGATACAATCCCCAAAGAAATATGGGAAAACTATAGTCCGAATAATTGGGCTGCAATTGGAAGAGCCATGGGATACAAATATCCAAAAGCAATGAGAGAAAGAATAAACTATTCTCCATCAAGACAAACTCTTTTAGGAATATCCGAGGTTGAACAGCATAATCCCCTTTATTTGTTAGCAACATCAGATCTTTTCTGGGATGAAATAACCTCAATAGAAATATTAGAGGGAAACTTTAAAGTTTATGATATCTGCGTACCAGAAAACCACAATTTTGTAGCAAATGATATAATTGTACATAATTCATACACACTTGGAGCAATAGCAGAAGAACTTTCTAACTTACCAAAAGAAGCGAGCCAGAACTTAGCATCGTTAATCTTCGACACAATGGGAATTTATTGGACAATGAAATTTCAAAATAAAAAAGATAAAGAGCTTCTTCAAGAGTGGGACTTAAAACCAAAGAATCTCCCAGTAAAAGTTTTCGTACCTTCAGGACATTTTGATTCTTATCTAGAAAAAGGAATTCCTATCGATGAGAGGTTTGCGCTAGATCCCTCAGAAATGAATGCAGAAGATTGGATTTTAACTTTCAATTTAAACATGACTCATCCGATTTCGGTTTTAATAGAAAGAACAATTATCCGACTTAGAGACGAAGGAGAATATTATATTAAAGATATACTTGAACAAATAGAAAAAGATGAGAAAGCAAATCAAGAAACAAAAGATGCAACGGGTTCACTTTTTGAAGCTGCAAATACTTGGGGGATTTTTGCAAAAACAGGGGAAGAACCAACACAAGTAGAAGATTTAATTTCTAGAGGAATGACTTCTGTTTTAGATTTAAGCGTTTACAATGCAGTTGGGGCGTTTAACATTAGAGCTCTAGTAATAAGTTTGGTTTCAAGAAAAATTTTCAATCAAAGAATGGATGCAAGAAAAAAAGAAGAAATAGAATCTGTTTCACACGGATTAGACCTTTTGACAACTCAAGATAAAAAAGAAACCCCACTAGTTTGGATTTTTATCGACGAAGCACACGAATTTTTACCAAAAGATGAAAAAACACTAGCAACAGATGCACTGATACAATTACTACGGGAAGGTAGACAGCCAGGAATTTCAGTAGTTTTAGCAACTCAGCAACCAGGAAAAATTCACACAGATGTAATGAGTCAGTCAGATATTGTAATATCTCATAGAGTAACCTCTCAACCAGACCTAGAAGCACTTAACAAAATAATGCAAACTTATCTTATTGAAAGCATTAAACAATACATGGACGAACTTCCAACTCTAAAAGGTTCTGCAATAATTCTAGACGACAATTCAGAAAGAATCTATCCAATGAGAGTCCGACCAAGATTTACCTGGCACGGAGGAGAAGCTCCAACCGCAATCAAGGAAGAAAAGAAATTATAAATCGTAGTGCCAGGTTCATGGCATGGTGAGTGATTTTGATTTCAATATAACTCCGAAGGTAAATTGTTAATTCAGAAATCAGGGTCACGAATTGGAGAAGCACCAACAGCCATTAAAGAAGAAAAAAAGCTTTAACGACATGCCTGGCATGGTGAGCAATGTTCACAAACAACAGATTTGCGAAGCGTAATAAAAAGTGAGTGGGCTTGCGAATTTGAGTGATTTCAATTTAATTAAATCCTAAAAGTAATTTATTAAAATCAAATTGAGGTCACGAATTGGAGAAGCACCAACAGCCATTAAAGAAGAAAAGAAATTATAAAACTTCGAAATCAACTCTATAACGATATCTTCCCGGACCAATATTCCCCGCTTTTTTTATCTGAGATATTTTTATTTTCTTTCCAGCTTTCTGCGCTTCTTCCTCGACCAAATTCTTTAAAACATCAACCTCTTCCTCTTTGTAAAAATCATAATAATAAATTCTTGTTCCTTTCTTGGACAACATAAATGCCTGTTCTAAAAAACTATCCTTAAGCTGAGGTCTCGGCATAACAATAACATCCAAACATTTCCCCTTCAACTTCAAAGCAACTTTCTTAATATCTCCATCTACCATTTCAACTTTTTCTTTTAATTTATTTAATTCCAAATTTAATTTCCCATACTTATTTGCTTCTCTATTTAGTTCATTAGAATAAACTTTTTTTGCTTTAGAATTTTTAGCAATAACAATTGAAAAAGGTGCAACACCCGCAAACATAACTAAAACTTCTTCTCCAGGTTTAATTAAATCGGCAACTTCTTTTCTCTCTCCACTTAATCGAGGAGAAAAATAAGTAGTATCTATATTAAATCTAAACACACAATCATTTTCTCTATACAAAACTTCTTTGGTCTTATCTCCAGCAACCCATTTAGTTTCCATTTTTCTCAAACGACCCTTAAATTTCCCCGACTTTTCCAAAACAGTTTTAATTGCTTTATTTTCCTTCAAAATCTTTTCAGCAAAAACTTTCTTTTCTTTGGAAGGAAAATCATCTGGAAAGTTAACAATAGCTATATTCCCGAGAACATTAAATGCACGATGTTTCATAAAAGAAGTACGCTGGAAAAGTTTATAAAACTAATTAACTCATTAAATATATGAAAAAGGTGTTGGGATATGTCTTATCTTTATTAGGGATATTAACATTAACGTTGACAATTGATAAAGTTAGAGAAATAACAAAAATTACTTTCCTTCAACAAACTGGATCTTTTCAAATAACTTTAGTAGCACTGGTTTTAATTATTGCGGGTATATTTTTAGTAGTAAATGAAACCAAAAACACCCCAAAAGAAGTCCCGATATACCAAGGAAAAGAAGTTGTGGGTTATAGAAGACACTAAGCAATTTGTTTATACCAAAACTTCTTTTGTTGTTCCTTTTCTTTAATCAATTTCATTTTTTCTTTGTTAGGTAAACTCGAAGCATTTATCTGCCTGATTTCGGAGTCTAGATTAGCAATAAAATTATATCTAGCAGGATTAGAGCTCTTTTTCAAACGAGATATTTCTAAGTATTGATTTATTTTATTATCGAAAAACATTATCAAGATGGAGGTAACCATAGTCCAAAAGAAAATATCTTTCTGAGAAACAATAGAAGAATTGTTCCAAAGGCCAACATAAATTCCAATAAAGAACAACCAAAAAATCTTTCGTAGAAGAGGATATTCTGCCAAAATATTACTCACAAAAAAGAAAAATAAAATTAAAGGTAGGATTGAGGTTAAAACAATTGCAAGAACCTGATATTGAATTAAAATTCCATTTAACCATTCATAATTAATATATCGTATAGAAAGTAGAGACACAGAAATAGTAATAACCCATTTTACTGCCTTCTGATCATCAAAGGCAGGAACTCTAGACAGACTTAAGAAAACAAGAGAAACGACAATTAAGAATAAAAGAAGTCTTTCAAATAAATAAAGTCCACTCCAACCAAATCCCCCGAATAAAGCTTGAAGAATTGGTTGAAAAAATTCAATATAAAAATTAATAATTTCCTGACTAAATGAACCATAATTCTGAGCAGAAACAAAACCCAATACAAAGACACTTACAGACAACAAAATAATCAAACTCTTTTTATTCATGATATTTATTAAGAAACTAAGTTTATAAATTTTTATCTAAATTTGCCAAGACTAACTGAATGAGTTGAATTTAAATCGCTAACCAAATCATTTGCTTCACGTTTATTAACAATTCCTGCCAGCAAATCCGCTTCAATTTGTTTCCATTCTCTAAGAGCAATTCTTGTTCTTTCCCTCTTAGACTTACCCATAATCCTGTCTGTTTTCATTTGAGAAAACCATTTCTGAATTGTCCCATCCATAAAAATCATAACTATAGACAGAAGAGCAACAGCAGGATAAATCCAGTAAAAATTATCCTCGCCGATGGTAGGTTTAGTATTATAAATAGCAAGGAAAATTACTGCAAAGAATATCCAAGCAATAGATCTTAAAGTTTTATGATTGACCATTCCTTTTTCAACTACAAAGAAATATAATACAAAAGGAATTCCAGAAGCAATAGCAAGACCAAATGCAGTATGAGGTAATAAAACCGCCTCAAGCATTCCAGGAGTAAAAGTTCTTACTGCAAGAATAGAAACTCCAACACTAACAACCCACAAAACAACTTGATTAGCATTAATAATTGTGACTTGAGAAAGTGAAAGATAAGCAATACTCAAGATAATTAACAAAAGAATAAGTTTGGATAAAAAGACAAATGAATTGGCTGAAACATCAGAAGTATTAAACTCTGCCAAAGTAGTAGGAACATTCGTTCCAAGAATCACTTGTAAAAAAGGTTTTAGAATATCAACAATTCCGGTAACAAAACTATTAATCAAACTAGTAATTCCGTTTGACTCAGTAGATTGAGCAGACACAAGTCCAACTAAAATAAATGCGAATAAAACTGAAAATAAAACTCCACCAACTTTTTTATTCATGATTTAATTATGAAAGATCAGTTTATAAATATTTTCATACTCAG
>CAYLLQ010000013.1:0-15854 GCA_964384935.1 Candidatus Woesearchaeota archaeon
TATTATTGAGCTTAACTAATTTTCGGTTTTATTTTCTGGAACTCCGGACAACGCCCCCATACCGAAAGGTTTAATTATTTACCCGCGTGTGTATATCATAGGGAAACGCGACCTGACGAAAGCCATATTTTGTTATGGGAAGTAGGATAGACGGACGCTATAACCCTGTATGACCTTCTATAATTAATCATTTTGTTCCATCTTTTAATTGTTTTATTTTATTCTAAAACCTCCCAATATCCTCTACCACCAGTTTGCGGACCGATTCTCTTAATTTTCCCTTCTTGCTTTAATATATCTATATCTCTTTTTATTGTCTTTTCATGGAGTTTTAGCTGTGACGATATCTCCGATATTGTTACTTTATTATTGTTTTTAATTAGTGAAATAATATCTGTTCTACGTTTATCGGGGACATTATCGGGGACATTATCGGGGACATTGTCCCACTTAGTCTTTAGAGGAAATTCTATTTTATAGAAGGTAATTTCATTTTCAACAATAGGTTCAATCTTATAATAAGATTTCCAACCAGTAAACATTTTATCAAAACCATAACCTGCATTTTCAGCAAGTTTGAGTATTCTAAATATTTTTATCAAAATTGGATTCCTTGGATGAAATCAAAATCATTGAAAAAAGTTTGAAGTAGAAACATTTATATATTTCTTGCTCATTGAATAAATGTACCAATTGCTAGGGCATTCGTCCGTAAATTCGGGGGGGTAAACTAGGGTTGCGATACTCACGTAGTCTCCGTTGGTACATTATTTTTTTAACCATTTTTCAATCTCTTCTAAAGAAAGCTGAATGTAAGTACTCATTTTATTCTTATTATCCATTCTCATTAAATAGGCATACTTATGTGCGTTGGACTCTGGAGATAGTTTTGTAAAGATTATTTTTTCTTTTAAATTAATATTTATATTTCTGATAAGTACTCTAAGGAAATGTTTGATAAGGAATTTTCTCCAAAAGCCTTGTGGAAAAACTTGTTAACATTTAGGTTTGAATTTGTTAGCCCTTTGGAATTTTTGTATCAAACTTTAAAACTAATAATATTTACTAAAAATTATTTTGAGGGCGTCAGATATTATAATAAAGAAGTTAAAGAAAAAGGTAAAATCCGTTAAGACAGACCACTGGCTAGAGAATAATTTTTAACAGTTTCGGGGATATAACAGGAAAGAATATCCATCGTAAGTTTTCTCATATCTGCTAGACGCTTAGTTTCTTTGTAATCCGTACTTAATGGATTAATTTTTCCCAAATGTCCTCTTACACCCTGTTCCAACTCTAAAAGGATTCTTCTCGGACTTACCGAAAGATAATGCTTTTTTAGTTTGTCAAATAATTGAGAAACCTCTGGGGACATGGGTTCAAATTCAGCATCTCCTAATTTTCTAGAGGAGACATAATCTGTACTTTCAGACAAAAATCTATTAAATGTTCTTTCCAATATGTCTCTTTTTACAAGGTCTAATCCTCGCTTGTTTATTTTAAAATCCCTCATGTCATCTGGAACAGTATATCCGCAATAAAACCTAAGAGATTCTTGAGAAAATTCTCCCAATAGTTTGTCTATATCCACAAGTGTGTCGGTTTCTTTTCCAGAACAAAATCCTCTCGTTGAAAAAATCACATTCGGGTTTGTTGCGCCAAATCCTTGTCGAAGTATTGTTGGAAAAATTAGCGAATAATAGGGGAGAATATTTTTCCCAAAGAAACTAACAAATTCTGTTTGATTTAATTGTTCCCTGCTTATTTTTTTACCATCAAAAAGAGGAATTAGTTTTGAAAAAAGGGAATCACACCAAAGATAAAGTTGCTTGGAGTCATCTAGCGGAAATGGAAAACCATTGTAGCCTGTTCTTGTAAACTCCCATTCTGAGAAATCTGAGTTAAATATGCTTTCTAAGTTTTTTGATACAGATTTTGAAGGTTGCAGTCTAAATAATTCTCTCATGAAAGAATCTCTTACCAATTTTATCACGTAATGCTCCGTAGGCTGCATACTAACCTCGGTAGAATGGCATAAACTACAAGTAAGCTTACCAACTAAAGACAAATCTTGTTGATTTCCTACGCTCTTAAGAGTTGTCTTTGCGTCCGTGCTTGTTTGAATCTCTATCTCGGACTTGGATAATCTTTCATCGCAACCAGAACATTTAAAGTCATGAGAACTTCTTTCGATGACAACCCCCTCTCTAGCCATATTTTCTAATCCTTCTTTTTCAATAGCCAAAACTCGCGGATCATCAGTTCTAATAAACACATCAGGAGCTATTCCCATTTTTGCAAATTGTCGAGCATATTGTACTACATATTTATCGGAAAGTTCTGCTAGAGGTGTATTCTCTTGAGATGCTTTTCTTTTTGCATGCCTACCATGAACATCTACACCTAAAATAAAAAGAGGACTATCATTAAAAAATTTGGCTAACCGAGTATAGAAATCAGCAGGTAAATAAGTACTTGCCATATGGAATAGGTTCATTTCAACAGGTACAAACGGATAAGCGGCGGTAATAATTTTATTTTTCATCTAGAACTCCCTGCTCCAAGATAGAAAAAGAGCTATTTGAGGAGTTAATCCTGCTTTTAACGCCTACAGGAACAGTGGTCATTGGATCGCCGTGAGTAATATCTGCCCCATATAAAACCGGGATGCCCAGTCTTCTTGTTTTCTGATAGAGAGCTTCTTTAATTCTCTTTTCCGATTCAGAAGACTGACGAAATAGTCTCCCAAATATTAATCCTCCAATGCTATCTAAAATACCTCTAAGCTCAAAATCAGTTAAAGCCGAATCTATACGCGGGGGAGGCATACCCACTCCCAAAATATCTCCCTCCGGTATATCTAAAAAAAGTATAGCCCCTTTGTAATCAAAGTCGAAATTTGTTCCTCCCAATGATCGCAAAGAGTTTAAGCAACCCCCAACCAAGTTACCTTCAGCATTGCCTTGATGAACCCATTCATAACCTCGATTATTTTTTAGCTTTCTCGCAACCTTAGGATCTTCTACCCAATTTAAAAGTTCCTCAGTATGTTCCTCTGAGGGAATTATATTGCCTATCTTTCCTTCAGCAGCTAGTTTAAAGTTTATCCAAGTATACTCTAGAGGGAAAGGATGCTCTCCAAATTCAGGTATAACACAAGGACCATATAAGCTTGTTAGACCCGCTCGATTTAATAGGGCTGCAGAAATTAGAGTATTGTCAGAATATCCGCAAAATAATTTAGGATTTCTTCTTATTAGAGCATAATCTAGATTACCTATAAGTTCATTACAAAAGTATCCTCCAGATGCAGAAATTATTGCTTTTACTTCTTTATCTATAAACTGGGCCTGAAAATCCTCAACTCGTTCTTCTATTGTTCCAGATTTACCCGCTCGATTGAGGCCCATAGATTTTCCTAATTTTACTTTATATCCTTCGCTAGAAAAGAATTTTACTGCTCTTTCTAAACGTTTGGGAAATAATACTGGATGGGCTGCGGATAAAGAAACAAAAGCAACAGTATCCCCAATAACTAATTTAGAAGGTTTTATCATTTTTCTATTTTGGTGAACTGGTAAACAATTCACTATCGAATCTAAACTCTTCTTTCCTAAGAAGTTCAACAGTATAGCCCATGTGAGCTAAATTTTTACCAAACAGTTTAATTTGAGATTCATATTTTCTTGATAGGGCGGAACGCGTATCTCCTTTCATTTCCGCAAGATGAGGACTAGCTAATATTTCCGAAACAAATTCTGTAATTCTAAAATCCCTAATCGTGTCAAACTGAAAATCGGCAGAATAATGAGACACAAATGGTTCTCTATTGAAAAAGCTGATCCAAGAAGACTTATATTCTGGTACTAATCTAAACTTTATAGCTTCTGAAACTCGGTCAACTAAACTTTCAGAAGGTTTTTTTGTGTAATACATAGGAACTGCTGCTAAGAACCCTCCATCTTTTAAAACTCGGGTATATTCTCTTAGCGCAGCATTTCTATCGGGAATATAAGAAGTAACATTTCCACAAAAAACCATATCGAAAGAAGAATTTTCATAAGGAAGATCCATTGCATTCCTTTTCTCAAATCTTATTCTGTCTTCTACGTTGGCTATACGCGCTCTATTTGTTGCTTCGTCTAAGCTTAACTGATTAATGTCTATGGCAGTAATCTTTGCGCCAACAAGCCGGGCCATTTCTATAGCTGTAAATCCCGTACTGGTACCTATTTCAAGCACCTGTTTACTCCTATCTAAAAAAGATTCTCTACAAATAGTTTTAACGGTTTTTAATCCTCCTGGCGGCCTATTTGTTTCTCTAGTTATTCCAATTAACTCATTATAGCTCATTCTGGCAATATCTTCAGGGGTTAATGATGCGATAGTAATTTTTTTCATTTTATGGTTTTAATGCCCCGTCTACTCTCGGGAATTGACAAGCATTCCAAATGAAGGGCATCTCGAGTAATCCATGGAGAAGCCTTTCCCATCCTAAACCGAAACCAGATGTCTCTACGTAATTATTTAGCTCTCTAGTTTGCATATATGGCTGGTAATCCTCTTTCGGTAAGTTAAATATTTCTGCTTTTTCTTCTAATTCCTTTAATGTTCTCACTCTATGTCCACTCCCAATTGTTTCTCTGTATCCTGGCCAAATGATATCTGAATTATTTGCAACTTTTGGTTCTTTGCCGGCTACCACGGCGTGATAAAATGGAACTTCTAACAAGGGGAACTCTCGTATTATTACCATGTTTTTTAAAATTTCAGTAATTCTGACTTCTTCCCACGTACCAAAATTTTTTAATGTAAATCCTAAATATTTTTTATCTTGAGTATCTCTATATAACAACTCTAAAACTTCTTTAAATGTCAGTCGTGGAATGTCAAGGATATTTTTTGCAAGTCTTTCTAATTCTTTTAATTTCTCTTCAGCTAGAAAATAGGATATGGACTCCTTCTCTTTCGTTAATAAATCTTCAATTATCCTTTTAACTAATAAGAGTGCAATGTCTTCATTCTCTTTTTGACTAACTTTTCCTTCATATTCTATGTGATGGAATTCGGATAGGTGCGTTGCGTCTGCTTCTTCTTTTCTAAATGAGTTGTATATAGAATATACCTGGTCTACTTTTTCTTGTATCATTGCCAGCTCCAAATAGATTTGAGATGATTCAGATAAGAATGCTACATTTCCTAAGTTAAACCATTTAAGAGTTATTGGACAGGTATCTGTAGTATAATCTATCGCTTCCTTTCCATACACTGCCCCTGGAGAAGAAATCATTCTAGTTGTTAGGGGTAAAATAGTAAAGAGGGCGCCCATTTCGTCAAAATACTCATTTGCAGAAAGATTGATTCTATGATTTATTTTTGCAATATGTGTCCACATTTTGTCATCTTTAAATTGTTCAACTCTTTTTTCAAATTCATTCAGAGGAACTTTTGCTAAGGAAATATCTCTTATTGGATGAAAGATATTATTGCCCTTATAAGAAATTGTTCCATCTTTATTTGCGGTATGTGGCCCTAGCATAAATTAATCCAATCTAATAAGTATTTAAATCTTGCCATTGATGTAACTCTGGAATGGTTAAAAAATATCAAGTTCAGCGCTACTTATTCCCAAATCTTCTATTTTTTCCCCATTAAAGAATATGCCAGCATTTTCTCGTAAAGCTATTAGTTTTAACCCTTTCTTAGAGAGGTTGAGTAAAAACTCCTTTTCTTTCTTTTCATAATGACAAATAATCGAGTATCCTTGTAGTAAATCAAGTCCCCTAGTGTCTCTAATCTTTAATTCATTTGGATCATTTGCAGTAATTATATCTCTTCCAAGCAAAATTGCACCCGCACTACCCCCTGAGATAGGAACTCCGGCTTTTGCAAGTTTTTTTAAGATATCGAATGTTTTCAAATCCTTTAGTTTTTTCAAAAGATTGAAAGTATTTCCTCCGCCAATATAGACTCCACTGAAATTAAGGAAATCATTAAACTTCTTATTTCTCAAATCTTTTTCTACCCACATGGTAATATTTTTTACCCCCAATGGTTCAAAAACAGATTTAATCCAATTAAAGCAGTTTGAATAAGGAACTTTAGAGGTGTCCATTGCAATAGGAATATAAAGCAAAGGTCTGCTCTTATCCAAAGAACTTGCGAAAGCCTTGTCTACGTTTAAGGAGTCTAGGGTGCTTCCACCCCCCGACAAAAATAACTTGGTTTTGTTTACCATTTCTTTTTAGATAGATTTTACTAATTTTTTAGGATGCCCTAGTTTAAAAAAGTTGGCATGGGAGTATTAAATGGTCTTGTATTCTGCTTTCTCTTTCAGTTAGAATATTCAAGATAATCTGTAAATATGTTGTAGATAAAGATTTAAGTTCGATGTTTACAATAACGCATGAAGATAATTTTTTCATTTCAGGGGATAAAAAGTTACTATCTAGATTTATTCTCCGTAATATCCTAAGGTCTTGCCTTATGAAGCTTCACTTTGAAGAATTATTTTAATTAAGGCAATTTAATATCTTGCCTTTTGAACCAAATAAATATTCTTCTTATCTTCTGAATAATGATGAAGTACCATCAAACTAGAAGAGATATTTTCTGTCTCTTTTGAAATCTTTGAGTTATCTTCTAAAGGGATATTATTTGCTTCTTTCTGCCAATCTTTAAACTTAGAATAATCACGACAATCAAAGCCCCAATTATAATTTAAATCAATTGCTACCTTTTCTCTTTCTTCTGGTTTTAAAGTAAAGAATCTTTTTAACTCAGCGATTAAATCTCTTAGAAATTCTCTTTCATTTCTTTTCATTCCCCTTCCCCTTTCCTCTTTGATAAAAATAATCTGAAATCCTTTCTTTTAGTTTAAACACAATTCTTACAAAGAAGTAAGAGATTAATAATAAAACGAAGAGATTCAAAATAAATAAACTTTTATCACAAGGATATTCCAACATTCTCGAACAATTATCTTGATTCTGTGGGGGGAAAGAACCACTCTCATAAATCCAAACCCATTTTTCTTCTATTGAAACTTGTCTACAACTATAACATAAAATCAAACTAAAAAGTAAAGAGATTATTACTATTAGAAACAAAACAGAGATAATAATTGAATGAGTTAAATTTTTATTTTTCATTCCCCTTCCCCTTTCCTCTTTGATAAAAATAATCTAAAATCCTTTTCTCGTCCAATCATTTTTGTAATATCCTCCTGAACTCCGTCCTTGACTATTCTAGATTGGAATTTCATAAAATTGATTGTAGCAAATTCCTCCCAAATTCCTTTCTGTTTCATTAAAGCAATAAGCTCTTCCTTATCCTCCGGTAAAACTATCTTATCAAACTCTTTAACAGAACATTTCATATTACTTCCAAAAATTACATCAATTCCCTTAAACTTTGCAAACTGGATTAAACTATCTTTTAGCTCTTCTTCTCTTTCTTCCATTTCTTTTTTCTTTAATTTAAGCTCTGCAAATTCATCAACAAACCTAACTCCATCATCTTCTTTGAATTCTCTTTCTATTTTAGTTTCAACCTCAACTAAATGCTTAAAACTTGGACATGAATTTTTATAACCACAATAATTACATAAAGCAGTAACATTTGTTGGAAATTTCTCTTCTCTAGTTGCCTGTTCTATCTTATTAATCAATTCAATTGTTTCGTTTTCAAGCTTTTCTAATTGCTCTGGAGTTCTTTCTGAAATTGCTTCTTTATTAAAAGCTAACATGTGCCAAACCAATTTGACTGACCTTACATCTTTAAATTTATCTTTAACCCAGATAGAATACATTGCCAACTGTCTATCTTCATCCGCTTCTTCTTGGTCTTTCATAGTGGCATTTGTCTTGTAATCCATAACATAATAATTTCCATCATTATCACAAGCAAATTTGTCTATTCTAACATGCCATTTATTTCCATCCTTTAATGTCATAACGTCTTGAGTCTCCAGCCCCAAAATAGTCAATTGGTCGAATGGTTTGTATTTATCGTAATAATCTTCAATAAACTTAATTCCCATTTTCTTATAATTCAAAGCAGTTAAACCTTCCTTAACCACCAAAATATCATCAGAGTACTCTTTCTCCCAATTATCATTATAGAACTTTAATAGAATAGCCTTAGAAGTAAGCCTCTTGAATTTTTTATCTTTGTAAAGTTTCTCAAGCGTTTCGTGAACTCTCTTTCCCATGAAAAGTTCAATTGTTTCTGGAATTTCTGGCTTTATCCTATCAATATAGCTAAGTTTATACTTATATGGGCAGTTTTCAAAAGTAGAAACCTTGGAGTGGGAGTAGGTTGCCATACCCTTAGATATTTAACGATTATTTATAGTTTGTTGTTCACTCTCCAATAATCCTATTTCACTGGATAGTTCTAATAAAAGGTTAAATAAAAAGGGGGATATTATCTTTTAATTAAATAATTTCTGGAGGTATGTAAAATGGAAAACTCTAAGATCCCTAAGTTAACTCGGATAAGCATAGCTGACTTTGAGATAACAAGTTCTAAGGAAAGCTTAAAAGAACTTGAAGAATGCATGATAGGTTATCAAGAAGAACAAGTCCTTTGCAGAATTCAGAAGAAAGAAAGCTATTATTGAGAGAACAATGTTTGCATGATCCTAAAAAGAGGTGATAATTTATAATGGGAGATTTGACAGGAGAAGATTCAAATACTAATTACATTCTTTTCTTACTTTATAACAACTAAATAATCCATTTTTCCAAAGTTTTCTTTGTGAGTTTCAAAATCTTTTATCTCCCAGTTTTTGTATACTTCTTTAATTTGCTTCTCTTTAAAAAATTCTTTTCCAGTTAAAACATCCAAAATATTTAGTCCGGTTTTATTTGTTTTAATTTGCATGGTTTTTACTAATTTTTCCGCCAAATCTTGTTTTAAAAAATGCAAAACTCCTAAACAAAGAATTACCTCGTAGGTTTCCTTGATTTCAAAACTTTCTAAATCTTCACAAATCGTATTTATCTGAATCCTTTGGATTTGAGCCTCTTGTTTAACATTATTAATTGCAGTTGAAGAAATATCCACACAAGTTACATCGAACCCTCTTTTTGCTAGTTCAAGAGATAAGCCTCCTTCTCCGCAACCCAAATCTAGAACTTTTCCCTTTTGTTTATATTTTAAAATTTGATTTAATAAGTCATCATCATAAGAAAAAGTAAATTTATGTTTGTTAGAGGAAAATATTTCTTTCTCAAAATAGTTTTTATCTTTAGTCATAGACTATTATCTTATCTTTAATTTTAATAAACTTATCTATCTGAGATAAGATAACTTTCATATCTAAAAAAGAATTAGTTTTATTTTTGTAACAAATATTACTATTATGATTACAAAGATAAAAATAGATGCCTATTCACTTAAGATATTAAATCAATTGAATAGCAATCCAAAAATAAGCATAAGTGACTTATCGAAGATAATCTCTAGAAGCAAACCATTTGTTCAGTATAGATTAGATTCTTTATTAAAAAAGAAAGTTGTTGAACGATTATATCCATTAATTGATCTTAAGAAACTGGGTTACAATATCTTTGACGCTTTTATAAAAACAAAAGGATACAAAAAAGAAGGAGAGTTAATTTCTTGGTTAAAAAATAATAAAAATGTTTTTTATATAGAGAGACTAGTCGGTAGTTATTCGATAAGAATATCATTTTTTGTTAAGGAGAATAAAGATGCTGAAAAGTTTACCCAGGAGATTATGGATTCTTTTAGTCAGGAGATATTAGAAATAGAGACGTACCCAATTAGTTCTCTGATTAAAACTGGAAATTATCCTATAAATGGGATATCTTCTAAAATAGTTAAAGAAATTTTTAATGAAACAGACTCTATTAGTCTAGAAAAGAAAGAACTTCTAGTTTTAAGAAGCATAAATAAAAACATTAGAAAGTCTATCTTAGAAATTTCTCATGAGACCTCATTATCTAGAAAATTTGTAAAAAAAACTCTCTCTAAATTAGAAGAGAAGAGGGTGTTAAATGGATACGCCTTAGATATAGATGTTGAAAAGCTGAATTTAATTCACAAAATATTTATGTTAAAACTAAATACTCTTGGAAAAGTTAGACTAGAGAAATTAAAAACGTATTTAACTAGACAAAAAGAAGTTCAAATTATCTCTTTTTATAATCTGAACAAGATAATTACTATAGAAATCAGTATAAAAAATAATGAAAATCTACGTGAATTTCAAATAAATCTTTTAGAAAATTTTTCAGATATTATCCATAAAATAGAAGTGCTAGATTTTTATGATGAGCCAAAATATTCTTATATGGATGAATTTTTGAGCGAACTTTAATTTATTCTAAAACAATTAACTAACCATCTCCTCAAATTCAATCTTATATTCTTGGAGAGATCTCGGGGCTTTGGAGAAATAGATAGATTCGTTAGATAAAGATGATTAAAATTATTAAAGAGATAAAATTAAGCAAAGAAACATTCGAAGAGATAGATCACAGACTTGAATCCTTAGAGGTTGGTGTTTGGAGTGAAGAATCGAAATATGAGGAGCTACACAAGCCACTTGAAGAAATCTCTGAACAACTACAATCTTTGAACAAAAGTATTGATATGATTGTAATTTTATTAACCGAGATGATTAGAGATAATCAGGGGAAATAGTCAACTAAAATTAAACTTCTATACCTCCTTTTTGATTATCTTACATCTATACCTAATAATACTTAATTCTATACATAGATGTATAGAAATGTTTATAAATTGGATTTTTATTATAATAACATGAAAAAGGCGGTTTCTTATGGCAATTAGAAAAACAGCAGAACAGATTAAAGAAGAAATAATTTCTCACCTAAATAAAGCACCTCTTTCGATAGAACAACTTAGGAAGAAATTAGATTCCAATTGGTCTACCACAAACAACTATTTAGAAGAATTGTCTAAAGAAGGTAAAGTTAAAGAGATAGTTTCTACAGACAAAGCTAAAATTTATCAAAGAGTATTTGGAGATACATATTTTGATATACCCATAACAGATGAAGAAAGAAAGAAATTTAGAGCTTTATTCAGTTTAATTCTTCAGGGATATAAATTAAAAGGAGAAGTGCCTAAAAAAACTTGTTTTGCTAAATGTGCTGTTCATGTTATAAAAAATGAATCCTCTGGTTTATCTGACTTGCCAACTATTTGGTATCTTTATGGTCTAATTCCCCAAATGATTGCAGATCCATCTCAAGAATATCAAGAAGAGATTATCTTAGAACACAAAACAAAAATAAAAAATTTAATAGAGGAATTCATTGGTAAAAACGAAAAAAAATGTTCCAGTCAAATTCAAAGAGAACAGCATAAAGAATATGGCGAAGAATTATACATTTTATCTGATGAATTTTTTCAAGTTTTAAATAAAAAAGAATGGGAAGATGAGGAAGTTTTAGAGATATTAAATAGATTTTTTATTGCTTGCCCCATAGATGAAGAATTTCCAGATATTTTCGATTTAACAGAAGAAGTTTTATCTATTATAAGAAAGTTAGCGTTAATAAATATTAGATTACAAGAGCATAGAAAAGATATAATCTTGACTTTTGATTCTCTTTGGAAGTTTATTGCTTTATACAAACTCTACAAGAGCAGAACAATAGGAAAGAATGCGATAGATAAAGATATTTTATTAAAATTTTATGTTGGCAGTGCATTAGAATCAAGAAAAAGGACGCTCCAAGAATCAATCTCAGAATTAAATTCTGTTTATCTCAATAATTTAGCTAATTTTGATCCAAGTAAAGTTACATTATCAAAAGAAGTTCAAGAAATAAGAAATATAATGGCTGATTGGACAGGAGAAGATTAAATGGAAAAAGAGAGTTTTCTCGATACAAATGTAATTTATAACTATTCGAATTATCATGCGCAATCAAAGGAAATTATTAAAAAATGTTATTTTTATATACATGATAAAAAAGGAAGATTTGTTGTTTGCGGAGCAGTTTTAGAAGAGCTACAAGAAATAATAAAAAAAATAGCTAGAATACACAAAGCAATTACAAAAAAAATAGAAGACCAAAATTATTCTTTTGAAGATAATCCCTTGATTTCTAAAAGAGATATTCCTTTTGCTAAACAAATTTATGAAAAATTTAAAGAGTTAGAATTAAAAAAATTATCTTATGAATTAGCAAAAGAGAGGGATATGTCTAGAATTATAATCGATAAATTTCTAAAAACTAAGATAGATGAGAAAATAATTCCAATTGAACAAATAGATAACAAATTAGTAAGTAAAATCCATGATATTATCTCAAACCACGCAGATTGTAAAATTCTTTCAAGTGCATTGCAACTACAAAAAGAAAGGGAAACATTCTTATTTGTAACTGCTGATGGAAAAGATCTAAATCCTAATGGGTACAATTATCTTAAAGAACATTTTAATATTAACTACACCAAAGAAAAATATAAATTCCCTGAATTATTTAATTTAATGTTTGTAAACTAAATTCTTTTCTACATTCCCCACTCGGATTTTTCTCGTCTCTTAATTTCTGCTATTTCCTGTAGAATCTTTATTTCGTCTGGACCAAGTAGGTCTTTGTTTTTCTTAAATTGTTTAAACTGAGATTCTCCTAAGTCAGAATAAAGTAACTTCTTATCTTTTAGCTGTCTCTCAAAATTAACTCCAGGCAAAGACATTGAAACCTCCATTCCTCTTGTTGCTTCTGTTACTGCTTTTCTATCAGATTCTATATTCTTTACTCTTGCAACTTTCTCTCCAGTTTCGTCAATTAAATTCAATTCCCTCTTCAATTTTCCACCCTCAACTCGTACTCCAAAAACTGCGGGGTTTTGATTTCTAAAAACATACTGATGCAAAATTTCTAATTTACATATTGTTGTTAGTTCCATTAATCTTCTTTTTTCCATTTCAGCAGATTTTTCTTTTCTGAACTTTTCAACATTTTCAATTAATTTGTAAACAACTTCATCTTGAATTATTTTTATCCCTTTGTATTCTTTTGCTAATTCCTTTGCGTCTTCTTCTATTTCTGTGTTAAATCCTACGATAATTGCATCAAGTTCACTTATGTCTATGTTTGCTTTTGCAGAAATTATATCTGATTTTTTTATATTTCCTATTCCTGCTTTTACAACTGGAATATTACTTTGTTTTAATAAAACTAAAAGTGCTTCTAAACTTCCAAGAGAATCTGCTTTTGCAATTATTCCTTGCTTTTGTGTTTGAATATTTTCTGAAAGTTCTTTTTTGAATTTTGCTTTTATTTCTTCTAAATTATTTTTGAAAATTTCGAAAGGCATCCCTGGAAGAATTTCTGTTTTGTCTACCAATTGCATTTTTAATCCAGTTGAAGCAGTTACTTTTTCTTTTGGTTTGAATTTTGCACATAGTGGTTCTATCTCTTCAAGCATTCTAATTTTTGTAACAATTGGCTCTCCGTCAAAACTTGCAACTGCAATTTCATCGGATTTCTTTAAAACTCCATCGTAAAGAATTGCTTCTGCAAAATTAATTCCTCTTTCTTTTTTAACTTCTAAAATTACTCCCTTGGCATCAGGTTTTAGAGTTAGCCTGTCTGTTAGATATCTTTGACTTAATCCACAAAGCATCATGGTAAGCTCCGGAATTCCTTGTTTTGTTCTAGCAGATGTTGGAATAAGTGCTATTCTTTTTGAAAAATCATCGATATTGTAATATAAATCTGCATCAAATCCATGTGCGTTTAAAGAACCAATTAGAGTCATGTATCTTTCTTGAAATACTTGTTGAACATTCTGAGGTTGCGATTCAATTGATTCTCTTAAACCTATTTGTTCTTTGTCCTTCCCACCGGGGATGATCTCCGACTTCGGAGACCTCCACCCAGAAATATTATCTATTTTATTTAGTGCAATTAGGAAAGGCGTTTTATTTTTTTTAAGAATTTGAATTACTTCTGCTGTTTGAGGTTTTATTCCCTCGTTTATATCAATAACTAAAACTGCCAAATCTGCTAAGCTTCCTCCACGTTTTCTTAAATTAGTGAATGCTGCATGACCTGGAGTGTCAATAAATAAGAATCCCGGAATGTTTAGTTTAATTCCAGATTTTTCAATTAAAGGGCATGCTTTTCTTAATTGTTCTGTGGGATATGCCGTGAAAGAAATCTTTTGAGTTATTCCTCCCGCTTCTCCACTTTGAACACAGGTGCTTCTAAGAGAATCAAGGATAGATGTATTGTGAACTAAAATTCTTTCTGCAATAAAATTATGTGTATCTGGAATTGTAAAATCGTAAACGTATTTATCCATATTTTTAATTTCTTTTTTAGAAATTATTTGAACATAATCAATTTGTTGTTCAATTAAATTTTTTAATGCCAGGGATGTTTCATTTTCAATTTTTATATTTTTTAAGGTAGATTTAATGAGCCATTTAGAAATTTTATCCTTTTGATTATACTTACTGAAGTAGGGTATTTTTTTATTTATTTTTCCAGAAATTTTTAATTCTTTTAAAAATTTCCCAGAGATAGGTAAAAAATCAAATATTCTACTAGTTTCTGCTTTTTTTGAAGCATCAATTATTCTTTCCAATTTTCTTTTTAATCGAGGATTGAAATTTTCTAAGAACCTATCTAGATATTTTTTATTTGCTATTCTTAAAGTATAAAACTTATTTTTCTCAAAAATAACCGAATGAATACCAAAATTAAGAAGAAGTATAGCGCATTCTTTTAATAATCTTTGACTCTTGCTAGTTACTTCAATAGAATTATTTAAATGAGAAATATATCCATCTGTATCCAATAAACCCGAAAAAAATCCCCTAAATACTTCCTTATTTTGCTTTGCTATTTCCGGAACAAAAACAATTCCGGACTTATTTCCCTGTGGAATATCCATTATTTCTGATATGAATCTAACAAAAGTTTTACCCGTACAATCAGTAATTGTATCGCAGGTATGTGCTCTTTTAAATTTAGAATCGATATTAAATATCTGTTTTAAATATTCTTGATAGTTTTCTTGAATTTCTTTATCATTATTGTTTAGGATTATATTAGTTGGGGAAAGATGTCCATCACCGGCTATACATCCTAAGATATAACCTAATTTTTCTAATTCATTTAAATTTGGAAGTTTCATTGCGTTACTTGTGTGGCCTACTCGCCAACCTTCATTGGCATTTTTTATAGAATCTATCATAGTATATGCTTCCAGATCTAAAAATTTAAAATGGGAAGTAAGCATAAAAAAATCTTTAATTTTTAATCGTTTATTTTTTATTGAGTCTCTTAAATTTTTTAATTTAAGTTTTCTTTCTAGTTCAGAAATATTTACCCTCTTTAATTTTTCTAATATTAATGAATTTTCTTTTATAAAACAAACAAAATTATTTAAACTTTTAATTTTATTGATTATTGTAGAAAGAATATCTGAATTTTGCAAATTTATTTTAGATGGAATTGCAACACACATCTTTTCATTAAGTTCATCTGCCCTCTTCCATACTTCCTCAATCCCCTCTAAAACTAAAAATGGATGTTCGGGAGTAGTTTTTATTATATCTCCAGAAGCAAGTTTTATTTCAATTAGTTTTTCAGCTTTTCTCTTCCAAATATGAGATATCTTCTTATTGACTATGTTTTTTCCATCGAACGAGAAAATTTCTATTTTATTTTTAGAAACTTCTTGTAGTAAACCATCCTCAATTTTTTTAACTTTTTCTTTATCAAAGTTATTTTCAAAAAGAGCTTTAGCAGTGATTATAAATCCATTTAGTAAAGGTATTAAAGTATCTCCTGCTACACATTTCCCGTGATCTACATGACCGCATACAGTTA
>CAYLLQ010000014.1:0-14442 GCA_964384935.1 Candidatus Woesearchaeota archaeon
TACGCCCGGAGCAGGAATCGAACCTGCGAGCCCCGAAGGGCGGAGATTAGCAATCTCCTGCAATACCATTATGCGATCCGGGCAATCTATTGATCGCATCAGGTCGTTATCCGTACTTCACGGAGTGCCTATGCGATCCGGGCTTCAAACTTGCCGAGAGCATTAGGTCGTTATCCGTACTTCACGGAGTGCCTATGCGATCCGGGCAATCTATTTGATCGCATCAGGTCGGTTTCATTTTTCAATGAGGCCTATGCGATCAGGGTCATTCAATAAAATACTGAGATTACAAAGCTTTAAAAGTTTAATTATCCCCCATTTTATATAGCGCGATGGAGCAGTCTGGAGTGCTCGTCGGGCCCATAACCCGAAGGTCGTGTGGTTCAAATCCCACTCGCGCTATTCATTCTTACTATCTCTTTATAAAAACTTTTAAAGGTTTCGTCCTTAATATTTTAATAAATACCCTCTAAAATGCAAACATTTCTTCCATACCCCAATTTAGAAAAATCCTTGAAAGTTCTAGACAGCAAGCGCCTAGGAAAACAAAGAGTCGAAGCATTTCAAATTCTAAATATTATTCTAAATAGAACAAAAACTCGCGGTTGGAGAAATCATCCTGCAGTAAAAATGTGGAGGGGTTATTCAAACGCACTCAAACTTTACCTGAATCTAGCAATTAAAGAATGGGTCTCCCGTGGATTTCAAAATAAAATGAAACTCGAAAAAATCTCTGGAAAAATACTTTATCCTCCATGGTTCGGAAACAAAAAATTCCACGCTTCGCATAGAAGTAATCTTCTTAGAAAAAACAAAGATTATTACTCTAAATTTAAATGGAAAGAAAAAGACAATTTAAACTATGAATGGCCGGTTAAATAACTCCCAGAATTTCTCTTTCAATTAACTCTTCGTTCTCAAGGAACTTTTCATATTTCTTAAAGTTTTTAAAAACTCTCAGAAAAATCAATCTTAAATTCTTATCAATTGCATAAACATAATGAATTTCATCCTTAACTGCTCTGAAAATGTTATTTCCTTTAACATGTTTCTCAAATTTATGCAATCTAGTAAAATGCTCGTGCTGAGAATCCGTAATCAAACTAATGTCAAAATCCGGAGCGTCTTTTTTAAACCGGTTTGTAACCACGACTTTCTTAATCTTTTCAGCAAAATTATCAAAATGATTCTGTTTTACCTCTTCCATAATATTGACTCTTTTTCAAACTATAAAAAAGTTGCTAGTTAGTTTTTTAAGCTAGTTTTAACTATTTGAGTTATGAAAAAGTCTAACTTCAAATTCAAAAAAGGATTAAACAAGACCGAGTTTAAGTCCTATTGTTTAGATGGAATTTCTGAAGGTTGTAAAAGATGCATTGAAGGTAAGAAACTAGTTTTATTCATAACCGGGAAGTGCAGTACAAATTGCGCATACTGTCCGCTAAGTCATCTTAGAAAAAATTCTGAAAATATCTGGGCAAATGAAACTAAATGCACTAGCATAAAAGAAGTAATAAAAGAAGCCGAAGAGAGTAACGCAACTGGAGCGGGCATAACCGGAGGGGACCCGTTATTAGTGTTGAACAAAACTCTAAGATACGCAAAAGCATTAAAACAAAAATTCGGAAATTCGTTCCACATCCATATCTATCTTTCTACAAAATTAGTAGATGAGCAAAAACTGAAAAAACTATCTAAATGCATAGACGAAGTTAGATTTCACCCCTTTTATTTAGAGAATCCAGAAAAACATCCAGAAGATATAGAGAAAATATCTAAAGCAAAGGATTATTTTAATAAGAAAAGTATTGGTGTGGAAATACCTATTTTCCCGGATAAAGAAAAAGAGACCATCCAATTTTTAAAAAAAGTTTCACCTTTTGTTAGTTTTGTAAACTTAAACGAATTAGAAATGGGAGAATCAAATTTAGGACATATTACAAAAAATTATTCTTTAGATAAAAGCGGATATACTATAAAAAATTCTATTAAGTCTGGATTAAAAATAATTAAAGCATTAGAAAAAAATAAACCAAAGCTGAAAATACATCTTTGTACAGCCGAAACTAAAAACTGGTATCAGTACAAGAATCGCCTACTTCAACATAAGATTTTGCCTTATGGTAAATTAATAGAAGACGGAACGGTCATTTACGTTTCAATTTTAAAAGAAAAGAATGCTGGATTTGATAGGCTAAGAAAATCTATTCCAAAAAGCGAAGCATATTATGATAAAGAAAAAAATAGATTAATACTTAATGAAAAGTACATCCGAAAGTATTTACCAAATTTTACTATAACCAAAACAGAAGAATTTCCTACTTCGGATAGAATTGAGGTTGTTGCCGAAGATATTAATTAACCAATTCTGCTACGATTAATTCTTGTTCTTCTTCCGGTCCATAAGAAAATAAACTGACTTCCTTTTCTCCCTTAAGACCAGCTTCGTATTTCTTTCTTTCATTCCAATATTCTTCTGGAGTAACTTTCTTTTTTAAGACAACTTTTCCAATATTATTCTTCTCCAAAATACCTTTAATTTCCTTTTCAGAAGATGAAACGCCCAGAATAGAATATACATTTGTAAATGCTGAAACATATTCGTTTTCAGCAAGTTTTTCTGAAGTCAATAAAACTCTTGTGTTCTCTTTAGACAAAATTTTTGCATTTAACTTTCTTGCAAGTTCTGGTTCAAGTTCGGATTTGATAACCGCCCCACTTACTTCATACAGATAGTTTCCAGCTTTCTTTGTTTTAGATATTTTAGCCTCTTCTTTTTTTAACTTTACTCCTGAAACATCTATTGCAGATTTTTCTGACTCAATTAAATCTCCAAAATTCAGTTCTAAACGATTTAATTTATTTTTATATGAAAGATACTCTGCTTCAAAATTTCCAAGAGGGCTTAATTTTTCAAAGACTATTTGCGGAGGAATCTCTATACAGATATTTGGACAAATTTTTGAGTAACTATTTATCAATTTTTTTAAGTTTGGTTTGATATTTTCTATATTTCTTTCCTTCTCACTTTCGGGTCTCTCCGTATCACAGAAGATTATGTCTGGATTGAACTCTTTAACTTGTTTAATAATGTCAAAAGATAAAACATCCCCTCTAATAATTTTTGTATTTGGAGCTTCGCAATTTTGTCTCGCGAGTTCCGCCTTTCTTTTGTTAAGCTCTATTCCTAAAACTTCCTTGCACGTTTTTGAAAATTCCGCTGTTTGTGCACCAATTCCGCAACAAAGGTCAACAATTCTGCCACATTTGAGTTTCTTTGCCCTAAATTCAGCAATTTCTTTAGGGGTAGCAAATCTAGCGTCTTCCTTTTCAAAATACTTCACTCCAATATTTTTTTCCATAAAAATAGAGAAATTGCAATTATATAAAAGTGACGTTTGGGATTCACCCACAAGCATTTAAAAATTAGGACCACATAGATAAAATATGAAACAAGAAGATAGGAGGAGATTTATGAAAGTTTATCAGAATTTACCTTTAAACGAGAGAAAGAACACTATCCTTGTTCTTAAAAAAGTAAAAAATAAAGAGAAGGTATCAAAAGAGCCAATAAGCTGGAATATTGCATACATAGAGATAGATCAAGAAACAAAAGTGGGAGAAACAATTTTAAATAAACTGATTAAACTTAATTTAATTTAAGATGACTGAACAAAAAGAAAAAATAAACCCCGAATTAAAAGAACTTGTTTTGTATAGGCTTATGTCCTCAAAACTTCCAGATAATATTGAGATGGCGATAGGAGACACTTCTGGAGAACCAATGGGAATGGATGAGATTATAGAACATGTTAAACAAGAAGATGAAACAGGAAAAATAATAATTGAAATGGAACTGGATTATCTTAAAGCATTAAAAGAGGGAATTATTTCTCAGATTCAAACTTGAAAGGATGTGAAAAATGGTAAAATGTTTAATAACACGACCTAATCACGATAAAGTTACCGAATATTTATTTGCATGGAGTAATAAAATTCTTGAAAGTGGGGAACTAAAAAATATTTCTTTTTTAGATTTACAAGGAGAGAATGCAAATAATAAAAAAGTCGGGAGTTATTTATCTAAGCAATCTCCGGAAGTAGTTTTATTTAACGGGCATGGAAGTCCTACAAAAATATGCGGTTTTAAAGACGAAGTTTTAATAGAAAATAATATTAATGACTCTCTTTTAAAAGATAAAATTATTTATGCATTATCCTGCAGTTCTGCTTCTATTCTTGGACAGAATGCAATTAAGAAAGGAGCAAAATCTTTTATTGGTTACAAACGCTCGTTTATTTTATGCACCGATAAAAATAGGGAAGCAACTCCATTAAAGGATAATATTGCTCATTCCTTTCTTGAACCATCAAATAGACTAAGCATTTCCCTACTAAAAGGAAACTCAGTTAATGAAGCTTCACATAAATCAAAAGAAGAATTCAAAAAAGAAATTTCAAAATATGCTTCGACCAAATCAATACCTGGAGCAGATAGAGTTGCTTCCGCACTTTTGTGGGATATGAACAATCAAGTAGTTTTAGGGGATAAAGAAGCTAAAATCTAGGCTATCGCATTCCATTTATTTTCTTTTTAACGATTATATTTAGTTGACTTCCTCTTTAATCATATTTATCTCCTTTTTTTCTAACGCCCCTAACGAGAGAGTATGGAGCTAAGCAAATATCATCAAGATTGAGCCGAGTTTAGACCTTTTCACTGCATTTAGATGGGACGGAAAGATTTTCTTAGACAGCCGATGTTGGGATATTCTATTTAATATCTATTTATAAATAATTGTTAAATAGAAAAGAAAGGTTTATAAATATCAAATTCTAATAAAAGCTATGGAAAAAAGCAAATTGCGAGAAGTATTACAAGATCAACAGGAGTTATTTGACAAGATAGACAACCTGATTGAAAGAAAAATACCTTTAGAAGAGATTATGAAAGGAAACGAGATAATTATTATCACTGGGATTAGAAGGTGCGGTAAGAGTTCTCTTCTAAAGATTCTGTCTAATACTCTGGATAAGAAATTTGTTTATATAAACTTTGACGATATAAGGTTTACAGATTTCAAAATAGAAAATTTTGAAGATATAGAAGAGATAGTGTCTGAAATTCATGGTATAAAAACTGAAATAATTTATCTATTAGATGAAATACAAAATGTTGCTTCTTGGGAAAGATGGATAAACAATCTTTATTCAAGAAATATTAAGGTCTTTGTTACGGGTTCAAACTCAAGTATATTAAGTTCAGAGATTTCAACATTTCTCACTGGAAGAAATAAGATCATTAAACTGACTCCCTTTTCTTTTAAAGAATTTCTCTCATTTAAAAAGATTAAAGTAGATTTTAAAACAACTAATGAGAGGAGAGCAGTTTCTCAGGCATTTAGTGAATATTTTGAAAATGGTGGTTTTCCTTTGATTATAAAGAATAATGATTTAAGTTTATCCAAGCAATATTTCGAAGATATTCTTAATAAAGATATAATCAAAAGATATAATATTCGAAAAGTAAAAGAATTAAATGATTTAGTTTTGTATCTGTTCTCCAATGTTAGTAAAACTTATTCCTATTCAACATTAAAACAAGTTTCAGGTATTAAAAGTCTGAGTATGATTAAAAACTATATTGAATATTTAAAGAATGTATTTATAGCCTCAACAATAAACCGCTTTGATTATTCAGTTAAAAAACAGAAAGTTTCTTCCTCCAAGTTTTATGTTTTAGATAATAGCTTCCTAAAAACCGTTGCATTTAACTTCTCTGAAAATATTGGAAAAAGGCTTGAAAATCTTGTTTTTATAGAATTGATGAGGAGAAATAAAGAAGTTTATTATAACCTAAATAAGAATGAATGTGATTTTATAATTAAAGAAGGATTGAAAATAAAACATGCAATTCAAGTTTGTTTAAACCTGAATATTGAAACAAAAAAGAGAGAAATCTCTGGGTTAATTGAAGCATTAAAAGAGTATAATCTCCGAGAAGGGCTAATTTTAACCTTAGACCAAGAAGAAGAAATTATTCAAGGGGATAAAAAGATAATTGTTAAACCTGTTTGGAAGTGGTTGTTAGAATAAAGATTTAGGGGGTTGTTGTATTTTTCTTAATAAATCTAACCAAAAAGAAGAGGATATTAAACGCCCCCACGAGGAATTGAACCTCGCCCTCAACCTTTTCGCTTTACCCAAAGAGCTAACTCATTTTCTTTGCATTCATAGCTTCTTTGCATTCATAGCTTCTTTGCATTCATAGCTTCTTTGCATTCATAGTTTCTTTGAGCGCCGAACTTTCTTTTCTAAAGAAAGTTGGGCATCCGCAAGGTTGCATTCTATCCGATAAACTATGAGGGCTAAATCATAACAATCTTTTTATAGCTCTTCTATTTTTTAAGCTTATGGAAGAATTAATTTTAGGTATTGATGATGCAGGAAGAGGCCCAGTAATCGGACCAATGATTTTAGCAGGTTGTCTTTTAGATGAGGCGTCTCGAAAAGAATTAAAAAAATTAGGAGTAAAGGATTCTAAAGAATTAACTCAAAAAAGAAGGGAATTTTTGGTAGAAAAAATAAAAGAAAGAGCAGAAACATTTGAAGTGGAAATAATCTATCCCGTAGAAATTGACGGAAAAAATGCGGAGGGAGTTTTACTAAATGAAGTAGAAGCATTCGCTTGCGCGAATATAATCAATAAAATAAACAAGGGTTACACAAAGATAAAAGTTGTTTTAGATTGCCCCTCAGTAAGTCTAGCAAAATGGGGAGATTTCCTTAAAACTAAAATAGATAATCTTTCCAATTTAGAGATTGTTTGTGAACACAAAGCAGATAAAAATCATGTTTCCGTTTCAGCCGCCTCTATTCTGGCAAAACACACTCGAGAAAAAGAGATGCAAAAATTAAAAGATAAATACGGACCCGAAATAGGCTCTGGTTATTGTTCCGACCCAAACACAATGAAATTTCTTGAAAAGAACTTACAAAAATATGACGGAGACGGAATTTTCAGAAAAACCTGGGCTACATATAAAAAAGCAAAAGAGACATTTGGACAGAGAAAGTTAGCGTTTTAATTTATTCTGAGGAAGAACTACGAATAGGGATTCTTTTTAACATCCCTCGATCACTTGAATTTGAAACTAAAAGATAAAGAGCATCTTCGGTTCTTAAATGATCTTTTATCTCCCCCGGAACATAGGTATCTGTTACCGTTCTTCCGTTATTAATCACCGCAAGTCTTTCCCGACCATGAACCCATAAATTTTCCCCTTCTGCAAACATCCATTTATGTCCCTTATTAGCTTCAAAATCAAATCTAGCGCTAAGCTCACCATTGCAAATATCCCAGTAGGAAAATTTATGCCCTTTTCCTCTTTCATCCCAAACAGGAAGGTAGGCATGACCTTGCGAACCTAAAAAATCTCCTACTAAATGACTTACTTTTTCTGGAGTTGTAAATGTCCACATTTTTCTCCTTGTCTTTAAATCAACTGCCTCAATTTTTACTTTTCTTTCGTCATCCTCGCGATTCACTCTATAAAGTACAGCACCGTCTATCTTTAAGTTACTGAAATCTCTTTTAACTCTTACTGTTCTCCCCGGAACAAGGTCCCCATTTTTAACAAATCCAATTCTATCCCATCCAACAATAAAATATCCCTCTTCAAAAGGAACCATTCCACCTACCCATCCAAATCCCACTAATTCTTCTTGTGTCTGTCTACCTGTAACGGGGTCAATCATTCTAATTCCCTCTAAACCGTCTTTTTTAAGGCAAATTCTTGTTCCATCACTTACAACGGAAGGATAATCTTCTCCTGATCCTAAGACAAAATGTCCCGGAATTTTTATTTGAAATTCTAATCCTCTGGGATCACAATTTTGAATATCTGTTATTCTTACAGCTTCCTCTCCCTCATCCCACTTTCCTACATTAACTCCCCACAATTTTTCTCCCGCTTCAAGAACATTATTGAATCTTGTGTAGACTCCATCAAAAACTGGAACTAAAGAATCACCTTCTAGTCTATAAACTTTTGTTTGATCAAAAATTAAATTTCCATTATGTGCGGTTTGGGCAAATTTACAACCTGACCAGAATTTACCGTTTGTTTCAATATCTATTGCATCTCCAATCTCAATTCTATTTTTTCCCATTAGATATGAATCCGTTTTCCCTTTTTAAGAATTATCGTTCCCAATAATCATCTTTTTAAATATAATCTGCCTCTTCCAGACATGACATTCATTAAAAAGATGGTGGTGAAAGGATTCAAGAGTTTTGTGAGACAGACCGAGTTACCTTTCGACACGGGAATTAACGTGATTCTTGGACCGAATGGAAGTGGGAAATCATCTAGCTACGACACTCTTGTAACTCTTGCAACAGGGGAAGAAGTAGAATTAGGAAAACTTATTGAAGACAAGATAAAAAACTCAACAACAATAAAAACTCTAAGGGATGGTGTTTATGTAGACGGAGATAACTCCATGAAAATATTTTCTTTAAATAAAGAGAATATGAAAGTAGAAGAAAAAACAATATCTAAGTTTATTCGAAGAGATGGAGACCCCCTTTACGAGATAACCACTTCAACAGGAAAAAATGTTAAAGCCACAGGATGCCACCCCGTAATGGTTTTTAGAGAGGGAAAAGTACAGAGTACAATTATAAAAAATCTAGAAAAAGGAGATTTAGTAGCCACCCCCAGAAAAATCAATGTACAAGGAAAATACTTTGATCCCGCTCTTGCACGATTATTGGGTTATATTATTGGAGACGGCTACATAGCAAAAGATAGAATAGAATTTGTAAATCAAGATGTAGAAGTAATCGAGGATTTTAAAGACATAGTTAAGACATTATTTAACACAAAGATAATGGAAAGAAAAGATAAGAACGCAACACGTTTATACATAAGAGATAAAAAATTCCTAAACAGTATAAGAAGCTATTTTGCTGATTCAAACACCTCTATCACTTCTAAAGATAAGAAGATTTCTTCTAAACTATTAATGTCTGATAATTTAGCAATATCTAATTTACTTGCAGGATTATATGACACAGATGGCTCTGTAAGAAAAGACATAGCTGTAATAGAGTTTTGTACAAAAAACCAAACACTAGCAAGGCAGGTTCAAGGATTGTTGCTTAGATTTGGTATAATTTCAAAAATAAAAAAGAGGCTTTGTTATGCTTCAAATACCGAACAAAAAACTAAGAGAGATTATTATTATGTGTATCTTTCGGGGGTTAATAATTTACAAAATTTTTATCAAAATATAAACCTAAGGATAGATTCTAAAAGACAAGTCATCGTTGACCACTTGTCTAAATGTGTTACCCCTAATCAAAATATAGATTTACTTCCAAAAGAGGTAAATATCCAGATAAAAGAATTAGCACAACTTCTCGGGATACAATATAAACTCCAAAGGAAAGAATATCCCTTACTGGCAGCATATATGGAAAACAGATGCAATCCTTCTAGAGAGGGGGTTTTAAGAGTCATTAATTTTTTCAAACAAAAGATACAAACACTAAACAACTTATTTATTAATTTAAATAAAAATCAAATAGAGTTAGTTTACTGCATGGATGAACTAAATATTTCTGGACAACAGGCATCAAGACAAATTGGTTTAAACAAGCAGGTCATAAGAACTAACTGGGCAACGCAAAGATTTAATGCAAAACCAGAAAATTTAGAAAAGTTTTATTATTTAATACAAGGAATATTCATCGAGAGATTACCCCAAATACAATCCTTAATGAATATGCTATTTAATTTAGCTACCTCGGATATTTTTTGGGACAAAATAACATCCATAGAAAAACAAGAAACTCCAAAGTATGTTTACGATTTAACAATAGAAGATAATCACAATTTCATAGCAAATAATATTTTTATTCATAATTCTAACGTCTCAGATGCGTTATGTTTTGTTTTAGGAAGATTATCCATAAAATCTATGCGTGCAGCTAAAGCAAGCAATTTAATTTTTATGGGAACGAAAGAAACACCTCCAGCAAAAGAGGCGTGGGTCGAACTAATTTTTGACAATTCGGACAATACTTTTGCAATAGATAAAAAAGAAATTTCTATAAAAAGAATTCTTAGAAAAAACGGTCAATCAATTTATAAGATAAACGATGAAACAAAAACAAGACAAGAGGTCTTAGGACTTTTAGCTCAAGGCGGAATAGACCCAAACGGATTTAATATAATTCTTCAGGGGGAAATTCAAAATTTAGTAAGAATGCACACTGAAGAAAGAAGAAAAATAATTGAAGAAGTTGCAGGAATCTCCATCTATGAATCACGAAAAGAAAAGTCCTTAAAAGAATTAGATAAAACAGAAGAAAAACTAAAAGAAGTCTTGGCCGTTTTGAGAGAAAGAACTTCTTACTTGAATAATTTAGAAAAAGAAAGACAGCAGGCATTGAAGTTCAAAAAATTAGAACATGATGTTAAAAAATATAAGGCAAGTATAATTTTCTTTGATTTGACTAAAAAGAAAAAAGAAGTAGAAAGAGTAATAGAGGAAATAGAAAAAAAGGACAAGGAAATAGAAAAAATACGTAAATTAATCCTAGTCGATGAATCGTTAGTTACATCCTTAGAACAGAAAATTTCTTTCATAAACTCTACAATTCAAAAATCAACAGGAATTGAACAAGAACAACTAAATAGAGAAATTGCAAATCTTCGAGCCGAACTTGCCGGTATGACTGTAAAAACAGAAAACTATGAAACAAAGCTGGTACAGATTACTAGACAGAAACAAGACCTTCAAGAAAAGATAAGAGAAAACGATTTATTAATTAAGGAGCTACAAAAAGAATCTCCAACAGTAGTTAAGAAAGAAAAAGAAGTTTCAATAAAAAAACAGGAGTTACAGAAACTCGAAGAAGAGAGAAAAAAGTTCTACATGGCAAAGACAGAATTGAAGTCAATAAGGGAAAGACTTCAGGACAAAAATTCCGTTCTTCAGAGCTATATAAGTGAATCTGATTTTTTACTTAAGGAAATTGACTCCCTGACACTAGAACTATTTGATAAAAAATCAAACCACGAAAAATTAAATGAAATTAAAACTTCTTTAATAGAAAAAAACAGCCAAGTAGACTCTTTATCTAAACGGGAAATAGAACTGGAAAAAATTTCCCACACAAACGAATACGAGATTTCAAAACAAAAGACAATCATAGAAAAAATTGCTAAATTAGATGTTTGTCCATTATGTAAATCAAAAATTACTCAAGAGCACATAGCTTCAATTGGTTTGGAAGTTAATCCTATAATAGACTCCTTAAAGAAAGAAATAGAAAACGGGGATAGGGAATTGAACTCAATTTACAACAATAAACAAATTTTAAAAACAGATATAGAACAGATTATGTCCGAGATTTCTAAGCGTGAATCAGATTTGCAAAAACTATCCCAGATACATAGCAAAACTAATCAAATTAAGAATCTATACGAAAAAATAGAAGTTTCAAAAAAAGAACTTGCTGAGTTAGAGAAAAGAAAAGTAGTTTTAGAAAAAAGTTTTGATGAAAATTCCAATGTGGAGGAAAAATACGAGACTATTAGAATGGAAGTTCAAGAAATTTCTCTAAGAAGTGAAGAAAATTTGGACTCAGAAATTTCATTTAAACAAAGAGATTTAGAAAGAGCAAGAATAACATTAAATCAACTTGTCAGAGATGAACAAGATTTGAACGAAGACTTAACCACACTAAAAAAGGAACTTGAAAAGAAAGAAGTTCTTTTAGAAAAGAAAAAGAAGCAAGAAGAAGAATTAACCAAAAAATTCCAAGAGATGATTTCAAATAGGGATTCTTTACAAGCGAAGATTAGAGAAACAGAGTTACAGCTTTCCTCGAAAAGAAACTCTATACATCTAATTGAACAAACAACAAACAATTTTAGAATTGAAAAAGCAAGATTTGATGCAGAGGTTGAAAATCTAGAGATGGAAATTTTAGAGTTCCCTAACGTAGAAATAATAAAGACAAATAGAGAATCTTTAGTAGAAAAATTAACTTCCTCTCAAGATACTCTGTCTAAGATTGGTTCAGTAAACTTACGTTCTCTTGAAGTTTACGATGAAATTAAGAAAGAATACGATTCTGTTAGAGAAAAGGTAGATATTATTACTAAAGAAAAGGATGGAATAGCAAAGATAATCCACGAGATTGATATAAAGAAAAGAAAAGCATTTATGAGTACCTTTGAAGAATTGAATGAGATTTTCTCTCGTAATTTTGCACAAATTTCCACTAAGGGTCAGGTATCTTTGGAGTTAGAAGACAAAAAAGAACCGTTTAGTGCGGGAGTAGGAATTCAGGTTAAAACCGGACACGGAAAATACTTCGATGTTACTTCACTTTCTGGAGGAGAACAAACAATGGTAGCACTTTCTTTGATTTTTGCAATTCAAGAGCTGAACCCCTATTGTTTTTATGTTCTAGATGAAATAGACGCAGCCCTAGATAAAAGAAACTCTGAGCGTCTGGCAAGTTTGTTACAGAAATACATGCAAAGAGGACAATATATTGTAATAACTCATAATGATGAAATAATTAATCGTGCTTCTGTTCTTTACGGAGTTTCCATGCACGATGGAATAAGTAAGATTATAAGTTTGAAAGTATAACTTCATCGTGCTCGCGATTTTATAGGATGCACAAAGAGAAATCGCCTTTCCGTACTTTGAGGAGATTCAAAAAGAACCATGGGTTCTTTTTATATGCACGATGGAATCTCTAAGATAATAATTTTGAAGGTTTAATATCCTAAATGTTTCTTCCTTAACCTAGCGTGAAATGGGGACAGTTGTCTCTCTCCAAACCAAGCAGAATAGCCCCATCTGTGATCTCCTTTGTTTTGTTGATCCAATATAAGACGTAATTCATAACCCGGATCGACAAGTATCACGCTTGTTAAGAATGAATTTCCAGTCCACTCCAATACTCCCTGATTTATTAGAGTAGTCCTTATACGATGATCCTTAGATAAATCTCTTTCTCCCAATAAGTCCTCCAAAAGGGCAATATATCTCTTAAGTTGTGCTTCACTATGTGTATCTGTGGGTCCTAAAGTCCTGACACCCTCTGCTCTTTCTGGAAAACTACCCCCCTCATAATGAGAATACATATACGGAACTTTTTGAGTGTCCTCAAACAAATTTAAAGCGAACGGAATACCTTCAGATAAAGACATCTCACTTTCCGCTCTAAATCCTCTTTTAATTAAATCTTCTTGCTTCCACATAATTATTTAGAGTTGAATTGATTTTTAAGTTTATAGTTATTTAAGAATATATTTCCAAGTCTCCGACTAGGTCATTAAAAAATAAAATAATAAAGAAAAAAATAAAAAAATAAAAAGGTCAATTAGTAGTAACTTTCCCCTAGGTCTTCAGTTTGTGAAGGTTTCTTACCAAGTAAAACAACCAATACTACTAGTAATACTAAAAATATTACTGCTAGAACAATTGTTAAAATAACAATTGGGTTGTTTGTTGCTGTTGTCTTTCCTTCTACATTCAAGCTTAGAGCGGCAGTATCTACAACTTTATCTCCAGAGAATACATTCACGTTGAATGTATAAGCTCCTTCGGTATTTGAAGTTGCAGTTACTTTCACTGCTTTACTTGAACCAGCTGGAATTGCGATTACAGCAGATTCAGTGCTTGATGAAAGGTCAGCAGAACTTTCTGTTACAACCTTGTAAACTTTCAACTTGTTAGTTGGGTTTACGATTAAAAGGTCGTATTCAGCAGTTTTTCCTGCTGCAACAGTCTTACTTGAACTTGTAACAATCACGCTATTAGCGAAGTCATTCTCAATAACGATTGTCTTAAGAGCTCTGCTCTCAGTGTCATCGTTTTTAACAGTAATCTCTACTGTGTATGATCCTGCCTTAACATCGTATGGGATTTTTAAGTAGATTCTTCCACTTACAGTATCCACATCTTTGTCATTATCGCTAGTGTCGTTTTCTAGTTTAACTAAATCACCGAAGTAAGATGTTTGTTCAACACCTAGTTCAACGATTTTAGCTCTTACATATACATCATCTAAGTTGTTATAACCCATGTTTTTCAATACAACATCTACTGGAATTGTTTCACCAGCTTCAGCTGTTTGACTAACAGAGATTGACTTGATTTCTGCATTGTATGAAGGTCTTTGAACTTTCAAAGTTATGTCAGCTAAGTCTGATTTGTAAGACTTACCATCAACTTGAATTATCAAAGTTAAGTCATCACTAACTGCATCCTTCAATTCGTATGGAATTGAAAGAACCAAAACTTTGCTGTATCTTGAACCAGTCTCAACATCAAAAGGTTTTGAGATTGCGTCAGTACTAACTTTTTCGCCTTCAAGCTCTATTTCTACAGTAACATCACTATCAT
>CAYLLQ010000014.1:14542-15738 GCA_964384935.1 Candidatus Woesearchaeota archaeon
TCCAACTTCTAAACAATCCAAAATCCTTTTTTTGCTAGATTCAATTTTTTCTTTTTCTGCTGAGTTCAAATTTATGTAATAGGGAGCATGAATACTCAAACTAATTCCTAACTCTTTAGCCTTTTTTCCAATTCGTAAAGCATTACTCTTTTCTTTAATATAAATGCCATAGGTAAAAGCAATCTCACACGCTTTAAGACCCAGTTTAGAATAGTTTTCTAAAACCTCTTCCGCAGTTTTTACCGGTCCAAGACCTGCAGGTCCAAATTTAATTGTCATAAATTATCCAAGGGATTTATTATATTCGAAAAACTTTTATTTGATACTTTAGTATAGATCTCCGTTGTATTTAAATTACTATGTCCTAAAAGTTTTTGTATTATTCGAATATCTGTTCCTTGTTCAAGCAAATGAGTTGCAAAAGAATGTCTAAGCATGTGCGGAGTTACTTTAATTCCAACACTTTTTCCTAAATTGTCTAAAACCTTTTGAACAGATTTTTTAGTATATTTACCTTTTCTACCTTCAAGAATGTATTCTGTATTAAATGAATAATTACTGTAATATTTTAATAAGTCTAATTTTAGATCATTTGAAATTAAAGTAACTCTATCTTTTTTTCCTTTTCCCGCTCGAACATGAATAAGATTTCTATCAAAATCAATATCTTTTCTCCTAAGATTTAATAATTCAGATAATCTTAATCCAGAGGAATAAAGCAATTTTACAATTAATTTATGTTTTAAGTTGTCAGTGGATTCAATCATTAGTTTAATCTTTTCTTTACTAATAACTTTTGGAAGTTGTTTTTCTCTTTTTTTAATTGGAATTTCTTCCAAGGTAAATGGTCGTCTTAGTATCTCTCTAAAAAAGAAACTAATCGAGGCATATTGAAGCCTAATGGAGTTTACAGATAAATCTTGAATGAGCAAATAAGATTTAACCGCGTCACTATCAAGATTAAGTCTACTTGCAGAAATAAAATCTAAAAATTTAGAAAGATTATATGAATACGCTTTGAGGGTTTCTCTGCTAAACCCTCTGAGATTACACCGATCTTGCAATTCTTTAAGATATTTTTGTTTGTCCGAGGCATAATCCATTATAGAACTTTTAGAACAAATTATTATATAAATTTGTGTTAAAACTCGAGAGTTAATATTATATCTACTTTTCAAGTAGACATAATATATGTT
>CAYLLQ010000015.1:0-9869 GCA_964384935.1 Candidatus Woesearchaeota archaeon
CTCGGCGTGAACTTCGAATAGAATAAAGAAAAGGGGGAATATAAAATTATGTTTCTGCAAAAATATAATTATTGGCTAGAAATTGAACGGGGGGCTACATTATTTCCTTTACGTGGGGAGCAGGTGAGAAGTTGAATAAAATTGAAATTTACAAATATTTAAATATGCAAAAGAATTATTTTATTTAAGATGGTGATGGAAAGTTTACAATATATTTCAATTTTAATAGAGACGATTATAGCTATTTTGGGAGTTGTTATGATTTTTAAGAAAAGAGTTTATGGATGGTTCTTTTTGATTACTTTTGGTATTTATGCGTTTTATGATATTGTAAGACTAAATAGCATAGAAATTGGTACAGAGATATTATATGTTTCTTTCTTTATTGCAACTTTGTCTGCTTTAGTTTTAACTTGGAAGGTGTATAATAAAAAATGATTTCTTTTATTGGATTAATTATATTAAGTATCGCTTGGGCTAGTCAGTTTTTATTAATGGATAAAAAGAAAAAGATTCAATCTCCATTTATTATTCTTTATGTGTTAGGAGTTAGTTTCTTAATTTACGATGGTTTTTCATCAGGTTTAAATGATTTAGCAATAGCAAATTTAGTTACTTTAATTATTTCTTTAGCCGTTTTAATAAAGTTGAGGGGATAATAATTTAATTATAATTGGGAGATAAAATGAATTTAAAAAATTATACAATTACAGACATTGGACTTATCAAATTGGCAGTCTTGGCTGGAGCTTTTTTCTTGATATCTGCATTACCTAGACTTGCGAGTTGGGTTAGTGGAACACATTGGGGATGGTTTTTAGGAGTAATGATAATTTTTGCTTTTATACCAGCAAAAAAAACATTTAGTTAATAAGAATTTTTATTTTTTCTTTAACAATTCGGGCAAATTCTCTTCTTCGAGTTTATTCTTTTCAGCTTCGGCTTTTTCATTACAGCTTGCCCAATATTCATTTTTTTCTAGGTTTGCTTTGAAATGGCTTTCGCCTTTTATTCTAAGCTCCCAGTAAATTATTTGGCCTTTAACCGTATCAATTCTTCGTGCAACCTTTTTTAATGCTCTTTTTGCTGCGGATATTTTTTGAGGAGATGCATTTTTATCTTCTAGTTTTGCCTCTTCTTCTTTTTTCCAATCTAGAACTTCTTTCATTTCCTCTTGTATTTCAACATATTTTTCCTGAATTTCTTTTGGAGTCAAAGGAGGGTCTTTATGTTGAGCATATAGTTGCTTTTTTGCCATCTATTTTTGTAATTATCAGAATTTACTTTTTTTCTGGAACCTTACTTTCTAAAACTTTCTTTTCTGGAACTTTCTTAGCCAATGTTTTCTTAGCAGCTTCTCTTTGTGCTTCTCTTGTTTTTTTTCGAATTTCTTTTTGCTCTTCGTTCATTGGCTTTTTCCCGTGTCTACGTCTATACATATTTCTTTGCTTATTTTTTGAAAGCCTTCTTTTGTTTCCCATGAGATAATTAAAAAATTTGGGTATATATAGCTTACGGAATTTATTTTCTATAAGGAAAATGTTTATTCTGTATTAACTTTAGAATAACTACAACATCGAAATGTTTATATAGTATATCATCAAAGCTATACTAGTTTGAGGTGATAAAAAACAAATGGAAAAAACATCGCCTTCAAGCCCCAAAAAAAATATTGCAATTAGTCTTCTTGCTGGAGTTGCATTAGCCGCAACTGCTAGCTGTACTTCATTACAAAGAACTTCGTTAAAAAGGTCTGGTTCTGGTTTAATAAAAATTCCCGATGGAATAGGAATGTTAGCATCAGGAGACAGCCTTGCAGACAGGGCGGGTTTTTATTCTACTAATCGCAATGATCCAAATTACAGGGCTCCAGAAATTTATACTGGAAAGGGGTTTGGGGATAGAACGCTGTATACTATAACTGTCCCCGTTAGGGCGGCAAGACTGGTTGGAGAAGGATTACATGACGTTGTTGGAGGGGTTTATGGTGCTACTGTAGAACCGATAATTGATTCTGCTAGAGGGACTAAACTAGAAAGTGTTGCAGATGGAATATATGATGCAACAAATCCCGACGATTTAAGAGGAATAATGGTCCCAACATTACAATACGGATTAAATAATCTGGAAGAAAAAATTGGAAATGTTCAAACTAATTCAGAAAGTAGAGATAGATTAGAAGAACGGATGAAAACTACATCTGGAGTATTGGTTGGAAGTATTCCCGGGTTAAATCATCTTGGAGATAACGATGTTGTTCCTGTTTCTTTTTGGAGAAAAGCTCTAAGAATTCCTAAAGAACTTATTTATTTTATATTTTCATTAGGAGGAAGTTCATCTGGAGCGGGTAATGGAGGAGTTGGAAGTGGCGGAGGTTGGGGAGCAGGTGACCCTGGAGCAAATTAATATGAACAAATATTTTATTGGTGCTATTATTCTTGGAATTTTATGTTTTAATTTAGTTAGTGCTGAAGTTAGTACAACAGCAAATGCATTTTATGCAAATATAAATGAAGATGGAAGTATCACCTATACGGATACTCCTGTTACCGATTTCCAAACAGTTGGTTATGTTTGTTTAAATTCGGCTTGTTCTCAAGTTGGAAATAAAATTGACACTCTTACAGCAAATTCTTCTGGTAATTCGGTAAACTTAAAATTCCCTACTGCTCTTCAAAATTCAAATGGATATGGCATTTGGTTCTACAAACCAGGATACATTCAATGGGAACAAAAAGCAAATTTCTTTGGAAATGGATTTGTAACTCCACCCCTGAAAGTTTACTTATTAAAAAAATCTGTTGGTTGGGCTCCAATTATGGAAATGCATGTTGTGAATGAAGTTCATCCAAATATTCCAGTAGAAATTGGATTAAATGTTTCTATTGATGCTAAAACTTACGCTGCTTTAGAAAATGCTGGACCTTTGAGATATAATCCTTCTGAATTAAATTCAATTAATGTAGTTGAAACAAATGTTACTTTGAAGATTAAAAATTCTGCAAATGGAGTTATTTATAGTGTTGATAAAACATTAAATATCCCCTATTCTGGGTCTGAAGTTGTTTTGTTTAATTATCCCGGTTTTTCTCAAACAGGAATTTACAATGTTGAACTTACAACAAGTATCCCTGATGATAAAATCAGTAGTTCGTTATCTCAATTTGCTAGAACAGAAATTAGAGTTATTCCTGTTGGGTTATCTAATTATAGTTTTAGTTTAATAAGTGGATTAAGTATGGCTCCCGTTTCTCCAAAAAGAAATGAGAATGTTGATTTTGGATTTGGTTATAATTCTAGCCATATAAATGAATTTGGTGTTGAAACTAAGTTGGATACAAATGTAAGCATTAGAGTATATAATAATGGAGTTAAACTTTCTGAAGAAAATTCAACTTTAGATGATTCTACAGATTACTTTAGTTTCGTAAAATCATTTTCAAGTGTTGGAAATTATACAATTATTGTTGAAGGTTCTCCATCTCAGTGTATTGGAACAAATGGTTGTTTTTCTTCTTTACAAGAAATTAGCTTTGTAATTAAAGAGATATCTCCTGCAGATATAACTGCTCCACAAATAACAATTATAAGTCCTGTTGCTAAAACATACAATGTCTCCAATGTTTTATTGAGCGTAACAACTGACGAAAATTCAAACGTCTGGTTTAATCTAGATGGAGGAGCAAATGTCTCTCTAGGTTCTGGAATTAATTTCGAGTATAACCTATTTGGATTAAGTAAAGGAACTCATACAGTTTCTGTTTATGCTAGAGATTCTTCAAATAATCAAAACACCGCTTCAGTAACATTTAGTGTTGATTTAGGGGGAAATAGCAATACTAAAGAAAAAAGAAATAGTGCCGGTTCAAGAGATTTAGTTTACGATGGAAATTCAATTGCTAATATTTTTACAACTAGCAGTTCTGATGATGTTCCGCTTCAAATAGATTTGAGAGGAAAGAATAATTCAACTTCATGGTTAAGTTTATTACTTTTCTGGTTCTTAGTGTTATTATTAATTTTAATAATTGTTATTGTTCTTTTAATAATTAGAAATATTTAATTATTTTCTTAGAACTTTATAAGTAACTCCTACAAAATAAGCTACACTAAATAATAATATAATATTGTTGGTTAAAAGAGGGAAGGAATAAAGTGCAGTTTTAAGCGTATAAATTCCGAAGATATAAATTACAAAGTAAAATATTATTTCAGAGAATGATCCTGCGGTTGTTACTTCGCTGTTAATAATTACTTTTTTGAGGAAATAAGCAAGACTAAACCCTATAGATAACAAAATTAAAGATGCGGTGAAGGTAGGAATGGTAATTAATATTGCTGTAAAGAAATTCGTTAATGCTGGGACTCCCAAATAGTTTAAAGACACATTGATAAACAAGATATAGATTGACCATCTAATAACAAAAATAAACAAATCCACAAAACTTCCTTTTAGATGTTTGTCTAAATCAATATTACGAGATAATTTTTTGAGTCCAAAACCAAGAAGTTTACCCAAGAAGATTCCTGCAATTAAAATTAAAAGAGAAATAACTGCTCTTAAACCAAATTTTTCTATTAAACCAAGATTATCTACAAAAAAATTAGATAGGGTCTCTTTTAATGTCATAGTATTATTAGAAGTTTTTAGTTTTTAAAGTTTGAGTTTTAGCTCTTCTAGAATTGGTGAGACATTCTTGAAATATTCTCCGGTTAGAATCTTATGAAAAATTATGTCCTTCGCTAATTGTCGTTTTATTGAACTAGACGATTTTTGATTCTCATGAATTCTATAATAATAGAATGGTTCGTTTAGACTTTTTATTTTAAATCCTTTGCCGATTATTTGATACCACATGTCATAATCTTCTATATTTCTTAAGTTTTCATCAAATTTACATTTTTCGAAAACCTTTTTTCGAATCATTACCGAACATGCGGCTATGATTGCATTGGTTCCTTCAAATACTGCGTGATGTGTAGAATTTAATTCTTTCAAAGTTTTCTGCCCTGCTTTTTTTAGCATTCCCCTTAGATCCAAAGAGCTGTCGAGAACTTCTGTTTGCTCTTTTTCACTTTTTTCTCCAAAATATTTTGCTCCTCCATAGACCATATCTATTTCGGGATGTTTATCTAAATATTCTACCTGTTTTTCTAATTTATCTGAAAAGTACATATCATCTGCATCTAAAATGGAAATATATTCCCCCGAAGATTTTTTTATTCCTAAATTTAGAACGGTAGCCTTCCCCTTATTTTTATCACAATTAATAAATTTTATCCGTTTGTCTAATTTGAGCTTTTCATCTACGATTTCTTTGGTATTATCTTCCGAGGCATCATTTACAATAATCAACTCAAAAGATTTAAATGTTTGATCCAAAACAGAATCTATCGCCTCTTCAATATACTTCTCTCCATTATAAACTGGGATAATTACGGATACTTTTACCATTTTAGATTAAACTTGCTAATTTGGTTTGTACTTCTTTTTTCTCAGCAACTCCCTTATATGTTTTAAGCATTTCTTTACATATTTTTTCCCAACCGTATTCCTTTACTTTTTCTAATGCTCTTCTGCTATATCTTTCTCTTAATTTGTAATTTTCAGCTAATCTTAAAATCTCTTTGGAAAATACACTGCTATTTAATTGCACAATTCTTCCAGAATTCCCCACCATATCCGGCATCCCTCCCCTATTGGAGCAGATCACTGCTTTTCCACAAGCCATTGCTTCTAGAACAGTCGTAGGAAAGGAATCATATCTGGAGGGTTGGATATAAATTAAAGCTTCGTTGTATATTTTAGGGAGAGCTTCTCTAGAAATTTGCTCTTTATGCCAGATAAATCTATTCGGAAACTTTTTTTCTAGTTCTTCAAATTGTTGTTTTGTTTTTTGTAAGGAGGGGGGAATATTCTGATCTGCAGCAATTATCTCAAATTTTATATCATTATCCTTTTCGAAAACATTTTTAACTATCCTAGGAATAAAATCAATTCCCTTCTCCATACTAAATCTTCCAACATAAAGTATCTTTTTATCCTGTATTGGATAATTTACCTGATTGAAAAGATCCAAGTCTACTCCGTTGGGGATGTATTTTATTCTTTCTGGACTTAAAGAATAATTTTTGAGTACCTCTATCTTTAAAAAATTTGAAACTGCAATAAGTAAATCTGCCTGCCTAATTGTGCTTTCTATCCATCTCGCAACATTAAAATATTCTTGTTGTTCCTTAGACATGAATTCAATTCTACTTTTCTCTAATGCATGAAATGTATGCACCCATTTCATTCCGTTTAAATGTTTACAAATAAATGCTCCTCCAGTCAGCCATCCGTGAGTGTGGATTAGTTCAAACTTTTCATGAGAATTCTCTTTGGTTACTTCGGTTATTACTCCACTATCAAATAAGGTATAAGAAATTCGAGAACTAATTATCGGATCTTTAACAGGAGTTTCTAATTTAGTGTTTAATCTGTGAATTACAATCTTTCCTTCATTAAAATATTCAGTTCTTTTATAACTTTTTGTACCTTGGGTGAATACATGTACTTCACATCCTAATTTTGCTAAACCTTGAGCCAGATAAGAAGTATGAATCGCTACACCATTGTTGGATTTACCCTTTTCTGGATAATAATAAGTTATTAATCCTACCTTGAAAGGTTTTTTTAATAAACTTTTTACTGTATAGAGTATCCCTTCGAACATTTAGAAGAAAGTACTATTTTCTTTAAAAACCTTCCTTTAAGGGGATTTTACAAACATTTAAAAAAGTTTAATTGTTTCGGCAATTAATTAAACGAGGATAAAAAAATGACAGAAAACGAAGAAATTACAGAACAAACTGAAGACTCTGAAGAGTCAGAAGAGAGTTCAAAAGACGAAGCTGAGGAATCAGACGATTCTAGTGAAAGTGCTGAAGAAAAATCTTCAGACGCAGAAGAGGCTTCTGAAGAAGATACATCCGAAGAATCAGACGATTCAAAAGATGAAACAGAATCTTCAGATGAAGAAACTGAATAATTCAGCAATTTTTTATTTTTTTATTTTTTATTTTTTAGGAGTTTTTTTGGAGAGGACGTATCATTTAAATAATCTGCTTATTTTCTCAAAATTATGAAACGTGTTGTTGTAGGAATCATTTCTAGGAAAAATACCGAAGGAGTAGAACAATATTTACTTGTTTCATCTAAAAAATATTTTGGTATATTTACGGGGTATTACTATCCTCCTGGAGGACATTTAGAGGAGGGGGAAGAGGAAGTTGCTTGTTTGAAAAGAGAACTCAAAGAAGAATTAGATTTAGAAGTAATCAGTTGTAAAAAAATTACAGAAACTCCGGGAGATGTTCAAAATCAAATTACCTCCTGGTATAAATGCGAAGTTAAAACAAATGAACTAAAACCAGACCATACCGAATTAGAAGATGCTGGTTATTTTTCCAAAGAGGAAATTTTTAAGATGAAGATTTGGCCTGCTACAAAAGACTTCTTTGAAAAACATATTTTTAGCAAAGAGTAATATTCTTTCAAACAAATTTATATATCTTCTTTTCGTATAAAAAGAATGGAGACGATTGAAGATTACGGGGAAGGGGAAAACAAAAAGAGTTGGCTAAAAATTTTGTTGAGCACGATGATTTTATTATTGATTTTCTCTCTTTTGTTTTTTTATTGGTTTATTCCAACAAAAACATTTAGTTTTTTACCCGTAGAACAATCAGATAACTTCAGTTTAAGTGGTTCAACTCAGATGCAATTTTATCCTAACCTTAGATTTCCCGATACAACAATTTCATATAAGATAACGGATTGTAATCTTCAGAGGACTTCAGATATGAAGCTAGCATTTGAGTTTATTTCTAATCTTACCTCCTTAGTTTTTTATCCAGTTTATTCTGAAGAAGAGATTTCGGTAAGCTGTCAAGAGAAACAGGAGTATAACAAAGGCTTGTGGATTGCTGGAGAAGGCGGACCAACGAATATCACTAAGGCCGGGGCGTTCAATATAATTACTCACGGGCAAATTTTATTACTCAAAGACTCCCAGTGTACTCATCCAAATATTGCAATTCATGAATTACTTCATGTTTTAGGTTTTGATCATTCAGATAATAAAAATAATTTAATGTATAACGTAACAAGTTGCGATCAGACAATTGGAAAAGAGATTGTTAATTTAATTAATCAGTTATATTCCATAGAACCGCTTCCAGATTTAACAATAGAAAATGCTTCTGCTACGATTAACGGAAAATATTTAGATGCGAATATTAGTATTAGAAATCAGGGGTTTAAAGATTCGGGGAATTTTAAGTTACTTATTTATGCTGATGAAAAATTAATCAAAGAACTGGAGGTGTTAGCAATATCTTCCGGATAGGGTAGAATTGTTTCTCTTTCAAATATTTTTGTTTCTCCATTATCCGTAGAGAATTTAGATTTTATAATTGACAGCCCTCTCTCTGAGCTTGATAAAAAAAATAATAAAATAAGATTAAGTGTGAATTGATTTAATCGTCTAGACCTAAAGAGTCAACATCGTCGAAGAAATCGTCTTCTTCTTCTAAATTTAAATCGTCATCCATTTCAGCCTCGTTTTAGAACCTTTGGTTCTTCTCATCTAGAGAAAAATTAGTTTTTAAACATTTCTACTTTTTTTATGTAGTAATATTTATAAATAGGATTTCTTTAACTCTAATAAAATGGTGAAGAGAGAAATTTTATTTTTTCTGGGTGTTGTACTTTTAATAGGAGTTACTAGCGCAATTACTACTCAAGTTCATGTTAAAACTTTGCCTTGGCACGAAGTTCAAGTTACTGCCTTTGATCCAGATGCATCGGGGTTTAGTTCTTTGGATAAAGCTATTTTAGATGCAGATACATATGGGGATGTTTATTGGAATACTTCAATAAGCAAAAAGTTTAATTTGATTGTCTATATTAAGAATATCCGAGGAGAGGCGGTTGTTTCTGGAGAGAAATTTTCAGAGGAATACGAACCTGGAAAAGATATTTATATTGAAGTTGCCCCTTCTGGAGCTACACTTGTTAAAACACCAGAGAAAGTAGTAGAAGAGGTTGTTGAGGTAATAAATGAAACTGAGACAAATTTATCTGAAGAAGTTGTTCCTGAAGTAAAAAACTCTTTATTTGCAGGACATGCCATTTTAGGTGAGGGAGGAATTTTATCTAATCAGATATTTTATTATATTGTTGGAGGAATTATACTATTAATTATTATAATTCTTGTTTCTTTGCGACTTATGAGAAGAAAAAAAGTTGAAGGGCCTAAGGAGATTAAAGTTACCAAACTAAGTGAATTAAAGGCTCAACAAGAGTCTAATGCTGTTAAAAATGAGGAGTTATTGAAGGCAGAAGAGGAATTGAAAGAGGCTCAAGCAAAGATTTATGCTATTCGAAATAAAGATAGAATTGTTGAACTTCAAGAAGAAATTGAGGCAAAGAAAAGAGAGCTTCAAGAGTTAGGTGGTGGAAGGAGCCAACAAAGAGTCAGTTCTCAAAGAGCTCCACAACAGAATCCTAATCAGTTTAAATCTGCCTGGAAACCAGAAGAAAACAAGGGAAATTAATTCTATTTTTAGTAACAGAATATTTAAAAAGAAAAAGATTTTAGATAAATTAAGTAATTATGGCGAATATATTTGCTAAGAAATCATAATCATCCCTTCGTAGCTCAGTGGCTAGACTGAATAAGTTCGTCGAAGCTCACTTCGCTATAGATGATAACAAGAACCCTTCGTAGCTCAGAATTGCTAGGTAAGTAGGAAACGCATTTTGAACAACGAAATCATAATCATCCCTTCGTAGCTCAGTGGCTAGACTGAATAAGTTCGTCGAA
>CAYLLQ010000015.1:9969-15620 GCA_964384935.1 Candidatus Woesearchaeota archaeon
CCCTTCGTAGCTCAGTGGCTAGACTGAATAAGTTCGTCGAAGCTCACTTCGCTATAGATGATAACAAGAACCCTTCGTAGCTCAGTGGCTAGAGCGTCTGGCTGTAGGTTATACCTAAGGTGGATATTCCGTATAAAGGAAATTAGATGAAACCCCAAAAGTCAGTTCGGTTACAAAGCAGTACCCGGAAGATCCCCAGTTCGACTCTGGGCGGAGGGATACCTAGTAGGTTAGAGAATAATCGCTCTAACCTACTTAATTCTCCAGAATTCAAGCTTAGATTAATACGTAATGTAATTCAGTTTGACCGAACTATTTAATTTTATTAAGATACCGAAGGTTAAATTTGAAAATTCAAAATTAAATGGTGAGATGGGCGGAGGGATAAAACTCGCAGGTCGGTAGAAATATCGGCCTGCTTTCATAATTCTAAATATTTTACTCAGAATAATTCTTACTAATCTGCTCAACTCAGCACTCCGCTCATTTTTTTAAGTTAACTAGGAGGATTCGTTATCGCGTAATGCTTCGGCCATGAAGTAAGTTTGATTTGACTGAGTCTCTTTCAACTGGCCTTGTTCTTCATAAATTGCTGTTGCTTTTGGAAGAGCGAACTTTCCTAAAACTCCAACTTTAGAATAGATAACATAAGATAACATTCGAACTTCTCCTTCCTCTAACTTCTCGAAATTCCAGTCTATCCTTCTTTTCTCTTCACTTGCTCTAGTTGGTTCTGTTCCTCCAAACTTAGGATATAATCTAGTTAACATTGGAAGTCTGTCAATAACATTTACTTTCTCGATGTACTTCTTAGCTTGAACTAAAATAGATACCTTCAAAGCAAATTCTCCTCCTTTAGCGTGGATAAAAGTTACTTTTTTCTTTAAAACGACATCTTTCTTAGAATAATTCTTTACTAGATAAACAATAACTCCAATCAAGATTAAAATAATTAATGGAAGAGTCCAGTTAGTTGTAACCTTAACTTCAAAGGTTTTTCCCGGATTAACTGAGTTTTCCCAAAGGTAAGTTATTCTCAAACCTTTTCTCTCTACTACATCTGGTTCTGGAGATAGACTAGTGAATAGCCTAGAAATTATATTTTTAGTTACAGTTACTTGAGAATTAACAACTACATTCCCTAAATTTTCTTTTCTGATTTTTTTAGTATTAATTAACCAACCGTAACTTTCTTCAGTTGTCTTAAGATTTTCATTTTCTTCGAAGTTAATTATTGACTCTAAGTTTACAGTTAATTTCTCCAAAGTTACTTTTGCTTCAAGAGTATAAAATCCAGCTTTTAATTGAGAGAATTCTTCTTTATCCAAATAAATCTTAAATAACTTTTTCTCATTTGCTCCTAAATCAAAGGTCTTTTCTGTTTTGAAAAATGCTGAACTAAATTCTGCATTTATATCTTTAAAATTAAAGTTCTCTTTATTTTGAATATAAATTGTTAACTCGTTTTTATCCTCGTCGAAGTTATCTAAGCCTATCTTAAGCGCGTCCTCTAAATTTACTATCTTGAATGTTAGTTCTTGTTCAGAGAATTGTGAGTTTCTCCCTTTTAATGAATAAGAGAAAGTGTAATAACCACGAATGTTAAAATCTGATCGGGGGTAAATTTTTAGTTCTACGTCCTTTGTTGCGTCTCTTTTTATTTCCCCTGTGAATTGAGGTTCCATATTAAATCCCCACAAGTTGAAAAATTCAAAATTGTCTGTAGCATCAAGATTAGTAATTTTTAAATCAAATGTTGCTGGTTGAGATATTCCTAAAACCATTACCTCATTTGAACTTTGCGATTCTACATTTAAACTAATTGCAAATATTGACGGAAGAAAAAATAGCGCGATAACCAAACAAATCATCTTTTTCATATTAAAATTGAATTGGATTTGTATATAAAGATTTCTATGGTGATTTAATGTCTTTCTTTACCTTCTAAAGATAACCAAGCTTTAGCCTGGCCTAAGAATTCGTCCGAATCTCCGATAACTTTTCCTTCAAACTGGTCGATTCTAGAAGGAATTACCCATTTATCATAAGCTTCTCTAAGGAATTTTTGGAAACCATTTTTTTCATAAAGCCCTTGCCAGTCTCGAACTAATGTGCTTTTTACAGAAACTTCTACCTGTCCTTGATTTGTTTTTATTTTTTTACCGTCTTGAACAATTTCTACCTCTTTCAAACCAAGTACTTTGAATTTTACCTTTATTTCAAATTTAAAATAGTCCGTTAATTTTTTGAATCCTTCCCATTCAACATCAATTTCCTTCATATCTCCCTTAATTTTCTCGACGTATTTTGTTTCTTGCATCAGTAATGTTGTTTCTTCAACTAACCAATCATAACAAAATTTATAGAAAGATGCAAATGAAAAAACTCCTGCATGTTTTAACTTACTTGAAAATAATACTTGTTTTTCAGACATTTTAACCTCTTTTATATTACAGATATTTCATTTAAATACCTTTCTCAAAATGAATTGCATTTTAATTTTAAAAATTATGTTTTCTATTTAGGCAAGATTGAATTAAACCTACAAACATTGGATTTGGTTTTAATGGTTTTGAAGTTAACTCCGGGTGTGCTTGAGTTCCTATAAAAAAATCTAAGTTAGGATTTTCTAAAAATTCCATTAGTTCTCCATCCGGAGATTTCCCTGAAAAGATTAATCCTTTTTCTTCAAGAGTATTTATGTAAAATGGATTTACCTCAAATCTATGTCTATGCCTTTCGAAAATATTTTCTTCTCCATAGAGTTCTTTTATTTTAGAATTATCTTTTAACTTAGCGGGATATTTTCCAAGTCTCATTGTTCCTCCTTTGTCTAAAATCTTTTTCTGAAATTCTAAAATGTCTATTACGGGATGAATTGCACTCGGATCGATTTCAGTAGTATTTGCGTGAGATAAACCGCAGACATTTCTTGCGAACTCTATTACTGCTAATTGGAAACCTAAACAGATTCCTAAGAAAGGTATATTTTTCTCTCTAGCATATTGAATACATTGTATTTTTCCTTCTATTCCACGTTTTCCAAATCCTCCGGGAACAATTATACCGTCTACTCCTTTAAGAACTTCGGTAGTTTTTATTTTTCCTATTTCTATCTCGCTTGTTTCAATCCATCGGATATTTATTTTACATCCGAATTTTCCAGAACAATGCATAAGGGATTCTTTTATTGAAACGTAAGAATCTTTTAAGTCAACGTATTTTCCAGTTATTGCAATAGTTATTTCTTCTGTTGCATTATTCATCTTAGAAACAAACTCTCCCCATCCAGAGAGATTATTCTTTTTTGGAAATAACCCCATCTTTGATAAAATTTTTTCAGCAACCATTTGTTCTTCTAGTACAAGAGGTATTTCGTAAATGTTCTTAAGGTCTTTTCCAGAAATAACATACTCTGGCTTAACCCCACAAAATCTGGAAATTTTTTCTTTTGTTTTTTCTTCTAGTTCTTTCGATGATCTAGCAAAGATCATATCTGGAAATATTCCCGCTTCATTTAACATTTTAACAGATTGTTGTGTTGGCTTTGTCTTTTGTTCTCCGACAACGCTTAAAATTGGAACTAAGGAGCAGTGCACAAAGAAAACGTCCTCCGTTGAAGAGAGCTGTCGAACTGATTCCAAAAATATTTGATTTTCAATGTCTCCTACTGTTCCTCCAATTTCAATTAAAACTATTTCTGCCTGATTTTCTTTTGCAATTTCTTTATACCTTCTTTGAAGTTCATCAGTTATATGAGGAATTAGCTGAACTGTCTGGCCCAAGTAATCTCCTCTTCTTTCTTTTTCTATAACTCCTTTGAAAATTTTTCCTGTAGTAATATTTGATTTGCTTGTTAGAGTTAAATTCATGAATCTTTCGTAATTCCCCAAATCCATATCTGCTTCTGTTCCATCATCTAAAACAAAAACTTCCCCGTGTTCCATAGGATTCATTGTTCCAGCGTCGACGTTTAAGTAGGGGTCTATTTTTATTGGAACAACTTTGTATCCTTTAGATTGAAGTAGAAAACCTAGAGAAGAAATAAATAAACCTTTTCCAAGACCAGATAGAACTCCTCCGCTAACTACAATATATTTAGCCTCTTTTTCTTGCATAAATATAAGAAGTTAGGGGATTTATAAAAATTTGTATAACAAAAAAGATATTACGTACTATCTCGACAGTTTTCACAAAGGAGCATTCCGTTAAAAGGATAGAGCAATTCTAAATTTCCGCACTCTTCACAAACTCCTCTATGAGTCTCGGCTCTTTGTTTTGCCTGTTTTATTCTTCCTAATTTTTCTGACTCTTCTCTTATTTTAGAAAATTCGTCTAGTTCGGGATAGATTTCGGGATTGAAGTTTAAGATATCTCTAACCGTGATTAAACCTACAAGATTCCCTTCATCAACCACCGGAAGTCTTTCAAACTTAAGAGATTTTATTTTTTTAATTGCTTGTTCAATGGTTGATTGTGAACTTATAGTGAATAATTTTTTTGGAGAAATTTCTTTTGCAGTTAGTTTTGATAGTTCTTTTTTTGAACTAATTTTTGTAATTGCCCATAGAATGTCTCTTTGAGAGATAAAACCTACGAATTTTTTTCCTTCAACTATCAAAAGACTACCTACTTTTTTTGTAACCATAACTTTTGCGCATTCAAGAAGGGTCAAATCGGGCTTTGCTGTAACCGGATTTCGGGTCATGACATCTGCTACCAAAATTTTGCTCATATCTAATACTTGATTGTTTTCTTTATAAATTTTGTTTAAAACTTAAGAGTGAATTGCACTATAACAATACTTAAATATGAAAAATTTGAAAAGAGTATATGACAAATGAGTTTCATCTAAGAATGTTTGATTTAAGACTGGAAAATAGAGTAAGCGAGATACCCTCTGATGAAGTAAGGCAGACATTTAAGAAAAACGGGTTAAAATCTATTCCTGGACTGAGACTAGATAATAATCCCTGCGAAACTTCTTACCTTGTAGATAATTTGCTTATTGGGGTGGCGGAGATGAGTTTGGCGATTGTATACGGAGAAGATGAAAGATCAATTAAAACTAAATTAGCTCGGTTGGCTCAAAGAACAGGGGTGTATTTTTGTTAAAATGATAAATGTTCCAAGAGTACAGATAGACGAAGGGGAAAAGACTCGAGTTGTTCAGGTTAGACTTTATGACCGAGGTAGACCCAATAGGGGGGATTTTTTCTTGGCGGGAAGAGTCCAAGAGGAAGGTAGAGAGCTTTTTCATAGAGACCACTTAAGGCGATTATTGACTCAATTAGGAATAACCAAAATTCCTACATTTATGGATCGTGATAAAATAGAATCTCCTCTTGCTGCAACAGATGAATATTGTCTTACTGGCGTTGGTACCGGTTTTTCGTGGAGAGATTATTCTTTTGGAGATGTGCCCAAAGATGAACCTAATGAGTACGGAGGGGAATTAGATATAGAGGCATTGAGGGGATTGGTTCCATACTTTCCGAGAGAAAGCAATATTTTTCATGATTCCGATGAATGTGAAGTACTTTTAGGAGTAGGAGAGGGAAGAGAATGACAGATAGACCGGTAACACTAATGCCAGAAGATATTCAAAGAATTATGGGGAAAGATGCGCAAAGAAATAATATTTTAGCTGC
>CAYLLQ010000016.1:0-15256 GCA_964384935.1 Candidatus Woesearchaeota archaeon
TTAAACCTTTCTAATTTCTTTTTATTCCTAATCTTTCTAATTTAGACTGAACATGATTAAAAAGTGTTGAAGAAACAAGTGGTGTGTGAAAGCCTTCGTGAATCTGTTTGTTAAATTTTACTTTTCCAATGTAAGTGAAATTTCTCAATACTTTTTTTAAACCATTTACAGAAAGGTTATGTTTTTTGGATAATGTTCTTAAACTTAGATTAGATTGTAAAAATTCCTCGAATATCTCTCTTACTTCGTCTGAATTCTGAGCTGGAATTAATTTTTTATTTTCAAATGAATATCCAAATGGGGGGCGAGACATAACCTCTCCTTGAGATGCTTTCTGAATCATTCCATTTTTTTGAGGCATACCCTTCGATTTGAAGTTTTTTCTGAAAGAATCTAAATGTGAAGAAGAAATTTTTTCATTTAAGTATTCTTTAAATTCTTCTGAACTTTCTGGAGAAAAAGAATTACAAATTTTACAAATATCTGACCCAAATTGCTTCAAGTTTTCTTCTGATTCAAATCCACATTTTGCACACCTAGTTTTTTCCATTTTATCTCATCAATGTATCTAGTGGGCTTTTTATCTTTTTTAATTCTTCGGTGGATATATGAGTATAAATTTGAGTTGTTGAAAGATCTGCGTGTCCTAATAATTCTTGAATTTTTCTTATATCTGTTCCTGCTTCTAAAAGATGTGTTGCAAAACTATGCCTAAGGGTGTGACAGTGAACGTCTTTTTTTATTTCTGCTTTTTTTGCTGCAGAAGAAACTATTTTTTGCAAATTTCTCGAGCTCATTCTCCCGTTTGGACCACTAAATAAAAATTCTTGTTTGTTTTCTTTCTGTTTAATCACTTGTTTAAACAGCTGTTTGAACAGGAAGTTTGGTATGTTAAAGATACGATCCTTTCTTCCTTTTCCTTGTCTAATGTGCCCGACTTTTTCATCAAAATCAAAGTCGTTTATTTTTAGCTGAAGCAACTCCGAAACTCGCATTCCACACGCGTAAATTAAGCTAACCATTAACTTAGATTTTTTTGAATCAAAAGAGTCGATTAATCTTCGCACTTCTTCTTTAGTTAAAACTGTTGGAATTCTTTTCTCCCGCTTCGGTCGTTTGATTGAAATTGTTGGATCTTTTCCTAAAATGTTTGTAAATGCATACTTTAATGCAGAGAGAAAAACAATTGTAGAAGATGCCGAACTTTCAGAGAATTTTTCAACTAAATATCTCTTAATGTCATCCTCCGTTATTTCGTCAGGTTTTTTATCAATAAAAGAAAATAATCCTTCAATAGAGCGGGCATAATTTCTTAGAGTGTAATTGGAATTTTTGGAAATTTTTAGTTCGATTTTAAGCTTTTCAAGAAATTCCTCTTTTTCCATAAAAAGTATTGTGCGAACTCGTTTAAAAAACTTAGTGTAAGAAGGTTTAAAAAGGAAAAAATTATCTAAAATATATAATGATAAACAAAAATCAAGACGGAGAAAAAGAGATGCATTCTGCTGTTTGTTCCGATTGTGGAAAAGCCTGTCAAGTTCCATTTAAACCTACAGAAGGCAAACCAGTTAGATGCTTAGATTGTTTTAAGAAAAGTGCTCCAAAAAAAGAGTATAAGAGTTCAGAGAGAACACTTCATAATGCGAAATGTTCTGTTTGTGGAAAGGCTTGTCAAGTTCCATTTAAACCAAAAGAAGGAAGTTCAGTTAGCTGTAAGGATTGCTACACAAAATCAAAAAATTCTAATAGAAATTAATTAGGCGTTTAAACGGTCTGAAAAATAAAAAATTATCAAAGAGTTATTTAAGGTAGCTTTATGCACAGCAATAATTTTCTTGTTCTGGAAAGAGATACATATTATCTTTAAAAAATTTAATCTGTTAATTTAGGTTGCCTTAGTTAAGTCAAATTCTTGTTTTGGGGTATTTTGAGGGGTTGTTTAGCATGGTTCGTACAATATACATTGTGCGAACTTTTAACAAGGGAAAAATAACCTGTATAAAACTAGGAGTTTTTAGGGCTATTTTTGAGCGTTTTTTGATGAAATGGTGTATTTGTTAGGGCAGAAATTTTAATTAAATTTTGTTCAGGGAGAATCTTGTTCATTTAGGTTAGCTTAGTTAAAAGAATAATTACAATCGGATTGATGGTTGAGAATCTCTGCCTCTTGCCTCTTGAAAAGTTCTTTCATCCACCGAAGAAGGATTTGATTCAAAATAACGTTTTAGATAATCTGGGCATGTTTCAACCAATCTATATCCTATGACATGAGTATCATTACCAAAAGAAGAAAGAGCAGAGTCTCTTCCAGGGGTTAAAGATACACTCGTAAATTGTCTGGAGAGTGCGCGAGGTATTGTGGGACTAAAAAATGCCCAATGTAGACTTGAACCAGAAGCATGGAATCTAAATGCAAAAATATAGCCCGGACAAGCAAATCCAAGAAGATTTTCTCCAGAGGAATTTTTAACTAATAGCTCTAGTTTATCTCCTAAATTAACGCCTCGATCTTCAAATAGCTCTCCAATTCTACGATATTTCTCTAAAAAATTCGGTTCCTCTCCTTCAACTGAATCGTTTAACATATTAGATTATGGGTCATTTAGTATTTAAGGATTATTGTAATAAAATAGGAGAAAGTTAAATATCCGAGGGGAATCTTTCATGAACAATTCGTTCAAGAGGATTTGGATTTTCGGGAGGATAATAAGAGGAAAAATCTCGAAAGGCGTCTTGAGGTGAGGGAAATAGCCTAACCTTTGTTCTATTCCAACATGCATCAGAAGAGGGGGATGAGTGATCTGAAAATTGTAATGATACTTCCTGAGGGGATTCTCCAACCACTCTTGCAACGCCTAAGGGAGATTCATCACGGAGAAAATACACCGCCCAAGGATATGATTGATTCATTTTAAAATAAAGAGGGTAATTTTTTTAAGTATTTTCAATAGGGAAAATATATCCAAATAAGGGGGAATTTTTAATTAAATTTGTTTTTGGGAGAGTTTGTTCATTTAGGTTAGCTTAGTTAAATGTTGTAGTTTATAATATATTTGTAGTGTATAATATTAAAAGAACTCGTTTGGAACTTCTTTTAGGAAGTGGGCAGTTAGGTAAATTAAAAACACGCTGAAAAGAGTTATGAATGTGGAAGTTATAATCGTTGATGTTGCTGGATTTTGAATAGTTATAACTAATGAAATGAGATACTGAGACAGATCAAAGGTAGTTTGCCTCCAAGAAAATGCAACTGTAAATGCTAAAGTGATAATAATAAATGATCTTATTTGTCTACGAAACTCTTTTTTGAATCGGGTACAAGCTCTAAAATATTGGAGGAATTTGTTCATTATTTTAAGATTAAATTAAAGCATTTTATTAATCTTTTGTTTTTGAAAACCGTTTTTGGAGAGATATTTTATTTTATCTGTCGAATTAGAGAATTATTGTATAAAAATGCTGTTTAAACAGGGTGTTTAAGCGTTTTTATCGTCGATGACTTAAAGAGTGTTTTAAACAGGGTAAACAGCTGTTTAATATTTGGGTGGTTGTTTACTGCTGTTTAAACAGGGTGTTTAATGGTGTTTTTTGCAAAAAACAGCGTTTTTTTAAGAAAAAATAGGATAGAAAAAAGAATTTTATCGTCGGGAATAATTTTACTTGCACCGACGGGCAAAAGGTTTTTAAACTATATTTCTTAAGATATAATATGTTTGATTGGATATTTGGGAACAAAAAAGATGTTGAGAAGGTAAAAGAAGAAACTAAGATAGGATTTGATTCTGTTAAAAAAGACATTAATGCAGTTAGTGGGTGGATTAAACACCTTGATTCTGAAAAAAATTTACATGCCAAGGAGATCTCCGAGATAAAGAACATTTTGTCGTCTATTCAAGAAGATATGGAAGGATTAAAAAATGTGATTTCTATCACAAATGAAATAAAACCTAAACAGGTGTTTAAAACACCTAGACAAATTTTGAGTAAACAGACAGCTGTTTATGATGTTCAAACAGGTGTTCAAACAGGTGTTCAAACACCAAATTTAGATCAATTTTCAATAACTGAAAGAGCAATAATTTGGGTTCTACTAAATACAGATATGAATCTTAGCTATGATGACTTAGCTGCAATGTTGGGTAAGGAGAAATCCACAATAAGAGGGCAATTGAACACAATAAAGCAGAAAAGTGACATCATAAATGAGACTATAGAGAAGAATGGTAAAAAAAGGGTGTACATAGGGCAGGAAATGAAGGAAAAACTACTGAAAAAGGCGAAAGTGAGAGTTAGAGAGAGGAAAAAATGAGGGAAAAGGGGGTGAAAAATGACGAAAAGTGAGGGTAATGAGAGAAATTTTATGTATCTTTTGAATATAGGGGAAAAGATGAGTAAAAAAGTGAGAAATGGGTGGATACGATCAATGAAAATCAGTAATGACATCCAAAAAATCAGCTTAAAAGTGAGAGTAATGGTCTAAAACACAAAAAAGTTAAAAATAAATAAAAATTTATCGTCGATAAAATCAAAAAACGCAAGTCTAAGGAAGTTATTCTCTTAACCGAAAGACTCTAACTAATAGATTTAATTTAAATATCTCTAAGATGCAGTAAAGCAGACAAAGAAACAATCCGTTTCAAATTAGGAGAGATATTTAATTGAATTAGTTTATTATTTATTTTCTTTTTATCGACGGGAATATCCTTTCTTATTAATCTTCCAACATAGTCTCGAATAGAAGATTCGGTTAGATTAAGCCTTTCTGAAAGCAGTTTGTAATCAGAATAGCCTAATTCCTCGTCTAATTGGTACATAAGAGAGAAAACCGAGAGTTCTTGATCCGTAAGTCGTTTAAATTTTAGTCTTAACTCCTTCTTTAGGCTATCTAAAGAATCCAACGCGCTAATTGCATGGTCAAAGGGGTTTTGATCTTTCTCTTGTGAGTTAAAATTCGCCTTTTTCTCGATTTTTAGAGGTGTTTCTATTTGTTTATCTGTTGGATTGTCTGTCTGTCTGTCTGTCTGTCTGTCTGTTGGAACCCCTTCATTTCCTGTGGAAAAGGGTAAAAAATGACCCTTTTGAGGCTCTAAAGGGGGATTATCTGTCTGAATTATGTGTTGGTTTGGCTGAATTATGTGTCTGTTTGTCTGTTGGATTGTCTGTTTGTCTGTTGGATTGTCTAAAAATAGCTTTGAATTAACTTGCTCTAAACTAGTTATTTTTTGTGAATTTTCTTTGATTTTCTCGTTTAAAAGAGAATTATGTTCGTTTATTGAAGAGAGAATATCACATATTTCTGAAATTTTAGATCTATTTTCTTGTAGAATTTTTACAGTTAAATTAAGTTCGCTTCTTAAGGAGTCGATGTCCTGCTTCACCTTATTAAAAGATCCTTTAATCTGTTCGTCCATCTAAATAGATTTATTGATTAGAATATAAAGATTATTGCGATTAGATGGGCGGGTGTTGTTTGTATAAATATTATTCCGAGATTGCAGACTGGTGTTGTTTGTATAAAGAGTATATTGATTCTGAAAGGGTCCATCTAGACCTCCGGAGATATTGAATCCCCTCAGAGTTCTTTTTTATTTCTTTTACAAATTTCTTTGACCTCAAATCTTCCAGAAGACTTTTAGTAAATTCTTCGTCTCTCGCTATTTCTTGAGCTATGTGTGAAGTAAAGAACGCTTTTGGGGAATTAGAAAATAAAAGGGCAAGTATTTGTTCAGAAATCTTTTCCCTCTTTTTAGTTGAAATTCGCATAATAGATTTATTCGGTATTAGTTTAAATACATTTTGAAAAATAGAAATACTTATAAATAAAAATTTGGTGAGATAAATATGAAAATAATTGGATTTCAATTTAATAAGATACTCTGTGAAAAAAAGGGTGGCAACTTGAAGGATGTAAAACTAAACACAAATATAGACCTCTCTAGCATTGATGAAGTTAAATCTGAAATGATTAAAACAAAAGAACAGATTATTTCTGTGAAGTTTAATTATTTAATTAATTATGCTCCTCAATTTGCTAAAATAGAACTGTCTGGAGAGATTGTTATGGTTGAAGATGAAAAAATAGCAAAAGAAATACTAAAGGATTGGAAGGATAAAAAATTGCCTCCTCAATTTAAAATGGGTCTTTTTAATTTGATTCTTAAAAAATCAAGTATTAAGGCACTTCAGTTAGAAGAAGAGATGGGATTACCTTATCATATCCCTTTCCCTAGCTTAAAGGCTTCCGAAGACGATTCTAAGAGTAAGAAAGAGTAATTAATATTTGACTAGTTATAAAATTTCTAAATTTTAAGAAAATAAAACTAGTTGAGTAACATAAAAATGTATTATTTGGTAAAGAATGTCCTTAAATTAATAGTTTTAAAAAATATGTTTGAGAAATTGAAACATTAGCAGGAGAGTACAATTAGATTAAATCTTCTTCAGAGACAATAACAAAATCTCCAATGGCAATTATTGCGCTATAGTGAATTAAAAGATCGTTATTAGCAGTTCTTTCTAAGTTTAGGTTCTTTGTGTAAGGAGTAGAATCTTTCACAACTAAATTAATTAATTCTCCTGAACTAGTCTCGAAAGTAGCATCTTTTACAAATCCTAATCTTTTACCTTCTTTTGTTACAATCATCTTTCCTAAAATCACACTGAATGGATTTTTATCTGACATGAAAAAAATAAAGGTTTTATATTTATAAAGTTATCTGTGAAAAAAGAGCGAGATTCAATTACTTAATTAAATTGAATTATTAAGATAAATAAAAGGGATAGTGGTATAATTAAGATAAAAATATCTTATTTTGGGTTATAATAGAGGAAATAAATTTTATTATAATGTAAGATTAGATTAATATGTTCTATTAATAGAGGGAAATAAGTGAAAATGTACCTCTCACCCCCTTATTTCGTGTAGAAAGGTATATATATAAAAATATTATTTTTATTATTTATTATTATATTATAAAATTATATATTATATATTATATATATCAAACTATCTATATTAAAAATTAAAGATTTATTTTAGATTATCTATTATTTATCAAAGTATCTAAATTAGAAATTAAAGAATTTACTTAAAATATATATTCAAAATTAAAAGATTGATTTAAAACATATAAAATCTAATTTCTTTGAATCTTGAACTCCACGTGAAATATAGGTGTTCTCTTTTTGAAGTAGTCATAATCATTTATATAATATTATTAATTTTTTTCATCGATAAAATAATTTAATATACCCTTTCCATTAGAAACAATGGTGTGAGGGTAAGATATATTTTAGACCATCCAAAGACTTAAAAAAAGATTTTGGATTATAACTTAAAGGAGGAAAAATGAATTCATCACTAAACGACATATTTGACTCAGTAATTAAAAACGGTATTTTCAAAGATAAAGCAGTTTTGCAAACTAGTTATAGTCCTGATTCTATTATTCATCGAGATGAACAAGTAAGACAAATTGCTTCTATTTTAGCTCCGGTTTTAAGAGGAGAAAAAACTAGTAATCTTTTTTTATATGGAAAAACAGGGACGGGAAAAACTCTTTCTATTCAATATGTTAGAGATGAATTAATGAAAAGAGTAGATAAAAATTTAGACTTTAATTTAAGAATAGAGTATCTTAATTGTAAATTAAAAAAGGTTTCAGATACAGAATATCGTATTTTAGCGGAATTAATTAAAAAATTGGGGGGAGAAGTTCCAGCTACAGGTTTGCCTACTGAATCAGTTTATTCTAAGTTTATTGAAATAATCGACCAAGAGAAGCAATTAATTGTTTTTATTTTAGATGAAATAGACCAAACTGTAAAGAAAATTTCTAGTGATTTTTTATATAATTTAACTAGATTAAACTCCGAATTAAGTAAAACTCAAATTTGTATTGTTGGAATTTCTAATAATTTAACTTTTTTAGATGAATTAGATCCAAGAGTTAGATCTTCTTTAGGAGAAGAAGAAGTAATCTTTCCGCCGTATAATGCAGTTCAATTACAAGATATTTTAACAAAAAGGTCTGTTTTGGCATTCAAAGAAGGAATTATTGAAGATGGGGTCATCTCTAAGTGTGCTGCCTTTGCGGCTAGGGAGCATGGAGACGCTCGAAGAGCATTAGATTTACTAAGAGTTGCCGGAGAGCTTGCAGAAAGGGACTCTTCTAAGACTATTTCTGAGAAATATATTGATCTTGCAAATGGTAAAATAGAGAAAGATAAAATTTTAGATGTTATTAGAACGGAACCGAAGCAGTTTCAGTTTGTATTAGCTTCAATTATTCAACTATCTGAGCAAAGGGCTAGAGGGGAGAGAGGGGCTCAAAGAAGTTTAGAAGGAAGAGAGGACCCCGTTTTTACTGGAGATATATATAATCTTTACAAGGATATTTGTTTAAAAAATAAAAATGATGTTTTATCCCAGAGAAGGGTTTCAGACATAATACAAGAATTTGACATGTTAGGAATTATTAATGTAAGAGTTATCTCGAAGGGTCGTGGTGGGAGAATGAGGGAAATCAAACTTGCAATTACAAGAGAAATTACAGAAAAGGCTAAAGATATTATTAAGGATTCAATAGATTATTATTAAAATTATGCTCTTAAAATGGAATCGAATGAAATACTACAATTCTGCATGGAGAAGGGATTGCTTTTAGACAAAGAATTACTTCATTTATTTAGTGAGTCTTCTGAAGTTGAATCTATTAAATTTATTTTAGAAAGAGTAAAAAGCTATACTAATAAAAGAGTAATTACTAAAACTATTTTTGAGGAAAACAAAGACAAAGTAAATAAAATATTTTTAAATTTGCCTTCAGATACGAATAAAAGTTTAGAGAAGCTGAAGATTAATCTCGGATTGAGTATAGAAATTTCTAGGGAAGTTTCTTCTGATGAAAAACATTCTAGAGAAGGTTCAAATTTGAATGAGATGTCTGTAGTTTTTTCTCCAGAGGTTTTAGAAGAAGATGTAAAAGTTATATCTAATTTTCCTGCTTTAACCAAGAAGTTAGAAGTAAAAGATTTTGTCGGATATTTTAAAAGTAGATATTTAGAAATGAGGAATATGTTACAGGACCATGCGGAACTAGAAAGTTTGGTTTCTATAAATAAAATTTCTGGAAATAGACAGAGTTTTTCTTTAATTGGAATTGTTTCTGATAAAAAGATGACCAAAAATAAAAATATCATTTTTGAGATAGAAGACCTAACAGGGAAAATTAAAGTTTTAATAAATAAAGATAGGAAGGACCTTTGTAAGATTGCTGAAGAAGTTACTTTGGATTCTGTTTTAGGATTTAAGGGAACTGGAAGTAAGGAAATTTTGTTCGCAAATGAAATTATTTTTCCTGATGCTAGACTTCCCGAAAGAAGAAGATCTCCGGTAGATGAATCTGTTCTCTTCATTGGAGATATTCACGTAGGAAGTAAACTCTTTATGGAAAAGAATTTTTTAAAATTTATAGATTATCTTAATGGAAATGTTCCCGGAACAGAAGAAGAAGTTAAAAAAATAAAGTATCTCTTTATCTTAGGAGACACAGTTGCAGGAGTGGGAATTTATCCAAATCAAGATCAAGAGTTAGCAATTCCGGATATTGAAGCACAGTATTGTAAAGCTGCAGAATTAATTGGAATGATTAGAAAAGATATAAAAATTATAATTTCTCCAGGTAATCACGATTCTGTTCGAATTATGGAGCCACAACCGGTTTTGGACGAAAAGTTTGCCTGGGCTCTTTATGAACTAAAAAATGTTATTCTCGTTGGAAATCCCTGTTTAATTAATTTAGGGGCTAAAAATGGTTTTTCTGGATTTAATGTTTTAAATTATCATGGTTACTCTTATCATTATTATGCAGGGAATATCTCTAGATTAATTATTGAAAAGGCGGTGCATAAGCCGGAGTTAGTTATGGAATATTTGTTAAAACATAGACATTTAGCTCCAACACATTCATCTACTCTTTATTTTCCAAGTGAAAACGACCCATTCATTATTCGTTCTGTTCCGGATATTTTTGTTTCTGGACATACACACAAAAGCGCAATTTCTTATTATAATAATATTTTAATTGTTTCCAGTTCTACTTGGGAAAGTTTGACTGCATTTCAAGAGAAAATGGGTAATGAGCCGGATTTTTGTAAGGTTCCAATGTTTAACTTAAAAACTCGTGCAATAAAAATCCTTGACTTTGAGTAGTAATAAGGGTTTTTAATTAAAGAGGAATTTTTTAAAAAATGAAAATGGGAATAGATGCTAACATTGCTACAATAAATGAGATTAAAAATGAATTCAGAAAAAACTAATTTATATTTTGAAAATCTGAAAAAGGAAGTTGATAAGGTCTATAGTATGGCTCAAGAAGCTAAAAAAACTGGGCTTGATCCCGTAGATAAAGTTGAGATTCCTCTTGCTATGACTATGGCTGCTAAAGTGGTTGGATTAATTTCTACGATTTATCCTCAGATGATGGATTCTGGAATTGACACTCGCATCTTGGAATTAGAAAAGAGTTATGGGAAGTTGGATACTACGGTTGTTTTCAAAATTGCAGAAGAGGTTGCAAAGCAAAAATTTTGTACGTTTAGTTCAACATTAGAAGCAATGGATGCAGGTATTCGTGTGGGTTTTGCTTATACTACTTTAGGAGTTGTAAGTTCTCCTATAGAAGGTTTTACTGGATTAAATGTTAGAAAAACTAAAGAAGGAAAAGATTACATTGAAGCAAGTTTTTCTGGTCCTATTCGTAGTGCGGGAACAACTGCGTCGTGTATCGTTTTAATGTTAATTGATTACTTACGGGAAATGTTTGGTTATGCTAAATACGATCCAACTGAAGAAGAGATAAAAAGAGTTTGGGCCGAACTTTCTGATTTTCATGAAAGAATTTCTAATTTACAATATTTTCCTACTGAAGAGGAAGCTTTATTTTTAGCAAGACATATGCCAATTCAAGTAGCAGGTGATGCTTCTGAGAAATTAGAAGTTTCCAATTATAAAAATTTGGAAAGAGTAGAAACTAACTTTTTGAGAAGTGGTTTTTGTTTAGTTTTAGCAGAAGGATTGGCGCAGAAAGCTGCTAAAGGATTTAGATTATTAAATCAGGCAAAAAATAACGGTATTCAATCTACCGGTTTTGATTGGATTGCAGAGTATATAGAATTACACGAAGCTAGAAATAAGGGTAAAAAGGGAGCGGGCGGTCCACCAACATACATTAAAGATTTAGTTGCTGGTCGTCCTGTTTATGGACATCCTTCTCGTTCGGGTGCGTTTAGATTTAGATACGGTCGAGGGAGAAACTCTGGATTTTCTGCTGCATCTATTCATCCAGCTACAATGGGAATTACTGACGATTTTATTGCTAATGGAACTCAATTAAAAATAGAAAAGCCCACTAAAGGATGTATTACTACTCCTTGTGATAGTATTGATGGACCGATTGTTAAACTTTTTAATGGAAGTTTAAGAAAAATAAAAAATTTAGAAGATGCGAGGAAAATTTACAAGGATGTTGAAGAAATTGTTTACCTTGGAGATCTTCTTTTCCCTTTTTCTGATTTAGCAAATAGGAATTATGATTTAATAAAACCGGGATATGTTGAAGAGTGGTGGGAGTTAGAATTAAAAGAAAAAGACCAAATTGCTAATGGATTTAAAGTTGGGTTTGAGGAAGCATTAAAATTTAGTAAGGATTTTGGAGTTTCATTAAATCCTAAATTTATTTTTTATTGGACTCAAATTTCGAAGGAACAATTTTTTGGATTAATTGATTGGTTAAAATATTCTATTGTTCGTGGAGGTAAACTTGTTTTTCCGTACAATCCTTCTGAACAAGAAAAATTTATTTTAGGTAAAAGAGCCTTGGAACTTTTAGGGGTAGAACATGAAGTGAGTATAGAAAATGTTGTTTTAAACGAATTAACTAGCAAGTATCTTTTTACTAATTTGGGTTTGGATTTAGAATTATTAAAAAAAGAAGAATTTTTATTGAAGGAATTAAATTTTAATTTTTTAGAGAAGGAGAATGTTTTAGATATGATAAATAGTTTTTCTAACTTTAATATTCGAGATAAGGCTGGAGACTTTATTGGTACTCGTATGGGCCGTCCTGAAAAAGGTAAACTTAGAAAATTGCAAGGAAGCCCGAATGTTCTTTTTCCGGTAGGGAACGAAGGAGGGAGATTAAGAAGTATTCAGGCTGCATGCGAGGCGGGAAAAGTGAAGGGGGATTTTCCATTATTTTATTGTAAATCTTGTGATAAAGAAACAATTTATAGAAAATGTGAATTATGCAGTTCTCCTACAACGAAAAAATATTATTTTTATGATTCAAAAGAAAAATCTTTTGAACAAGAAAAGGATGGAGTAGAAAAAAAAGGAGTTCCTCATTATTATCAGAGTTTAGATATTAATTATTATTTACAAAAAGCAAAAGAAAAATTAAATTTGGAGAAAAGCGAAATGCCTTTGCTGGTTAAAGGAGTAAGGGGGGTTAGTTCTGCAGATAAAATGATGGAACATTTATCTAAGGGACTGTTGAGAGCCAAGTTTGATTTACAAGTTAACAAAGATGGAACGATTCGATTTGATGCTACTGAAATGCCGTTGAACTCTTTTAAACCCAAAGAGATCAAGGTGGGTGTTGAAAAACTTAAAGAGTTGGGTTATGATACAGATATTTACGGAAAAGAATTAGTTAATGAGGAACAAATTTTAGAGTTAATGCCCCACGATATTCTGCTCCCTTCTGCAAAAGAAACTCCCGATGAAAAAGCGGATGATGTTTTTTTCAAGATTTCTAAATTCGTAGATGAGGAATTAGATAGATTTTATTCTCTAAATAAATTTCATAATTTAAAGAGTAAGGAGGATTTAGTTGGGCAGATTGGGGTTTGTATGGCTCCACATAATTGTGCGGGAGTTATATGTAGGTTTATCGGTTTTTCAAATACTCAGGGATTGCTTGCTAGTCCGTACATGCATGCTGCAATCAGAAGAGACTGTTTTGATTATGATACGTATATTCCGATTAAAAGAGATGGTTTCTGGAAAAATATAAAAATCGGAGAGCTAGTTGAAAGTATTAATCCTTCTAAAATTGTCGATGATTGGGGAACAAAAGAAAAAAAAGTTGAAGATTTTGAAACAATTGGATTTGACAATAGAGTTGGGGTTGTTAAAATAAATAATTTTACTAAACATTCAAAGAGGAATATTTTTGAAATTAAAACTAGTTTAGGGAAAAAAATTAAAGTTACTGAAAATCATAAGTTTTTAGTAGATGGAGAATTTAAGAGGGCAAGTGATTTAAAGATTGGAGATAAACTACCTCTTCCAATCAAGGTGGATATTCCTTCTAAAAAATTGGGTTTTATCAATTTATTTAATTTATTAAAAGAGGAGGATAATCTGATGGTTAGAAAAATTGGAAAAATTATCTCTAATTTGAGTAATCCGGAAAAAGAAACTATCTTAGAAAAATTAAAAATCTCAAAAAAACAATTTGCCAATTATAACTTAAGAGATAGTTATCCTTCTAAATTTGTTTTGGAATTAGGTGAGGGTTTAAAGAAGGAAATTTTTAAAAAAGGAAGACTTGCAATTAAAAGAGATAGTGTTGATGTCCCAATTATTATTAAATTAGAAAATGATTTATTAGAGGTCATTGGGTTGTATCTTGCTGAGGGTTATTCTAGGAGTATTAGTGGGAAAAAAGGATTAAATCAAGTTTATATTGCATCTGATGATCGTGTTTTAAGGAGTTTTATTAAAAAAATAATTCACAAATATTTTGGACTAACTCCTTCGGAGAACAAAACAGATAGAGTTACTTTTTCTAGTAAATTTTTATATCTATTTTTTATTAAAATTCTAGAGTGTGGAAGCGATGCTAAAACTAAAAGGATTCCATACATGTTTTTTAATTTAGAATTAGATAAATTAGCCGGTGTTTTAAGAGGATATTTTGAAGGGGATGGTTCTGTTTCTAAAGGAGATAGAAGAGTTAGCTGCGATAGTGTTAGTGATGGGTTGTTAAGCGACTTGGAATTTTGTTTGAGTAGATTTGGAATCTTTTCTAAAAGACATGAATACGAAAAACAGTCTGGACCAAAATCAAAAGAGTTTTATCTTAGGAAAAATAGGGAAATACCTACGTTTAAAATTACTAAATTAATTATCGGCTCTGATTTTGTTAGTAATTTTGGAAAAATTGGATTCTTGTCTAAACGTAAAAAAGAGATATTAAAATATCATTTGAATCGAAAAGGAATAGGAATGAGTATAAATAGAGATAAGGATTTTGTTTACGATCCGATTGTATCTATAAATGATATGGGAGAAAAAGAAAGTTATTGTTTAAATGTTGACAGTAAAAATCATTTGGTTGTTGCTAATTCAATTTTAACAAAAAATTGCGATGGAGATGAAGCAGCGATTATGTTGTTGTCTGATGTTCTTCTAAATTTTTCAAGAAAATTTTTGCCTTCTCATAGGGGTGGAACTCAGGATGCCCCGTTGGTATTAAATGCTAGAATAGATGCAGGAGAGGTAGATGATCAGATTTTAGACTTTGAAGCGGTTCCTGAAGGACACTATCCTTTAGAGCTCTATCAAAAAGCAGAACAAAGATTACATTCGTCGGAGGTTAAAACTGTAATGATAATTAAAAAGTTGTTAAAGGAAGGGAAGGACCCATTTATTAATTTGGGTTTTACTCATGATACGGATAATATCAATGGGGGGGTGGTTGTTAGTTCTTACAAGTTATTAGCTACAATGCAAGACAAGGTTGATCACCAGATGGGGTTGGTTGAAAAAATTAGAGCGGTTGATACTGCAGATACTGCACGATTAATTATTGATAGACATTTTATTAGAGATATGAGGGGTAATTTAAGAAAATTTTCTATGCAAGGATTTCGGTGTGTTGGATGTAATGAAATTATGAGAAGGCCCCCTTTAACGGGTATTTGTCCTTCTTGTGGAGGCAAAATAATTTTTACAATTCATGAAGGAGGAATTAAAAAATATTTACAACCTGCATTAAATTTGGTTGAAAAGTATAATTTATCTGCGTATATGAAACAAAGTATAGAATTAACAAAAAGATACATTGACTCTGTCTTTGGGAAAGAGTTGGAAAAGCAAGAAGCTCTTGGAAAATGGTTCTAATCTTCTTGGTATTCAAAGTAAACTTTGCCTAAAGAAGCTCTGGGAAAATGGTTCTAATTTGTAATT
>CAYLLQ010000017.1:0-14265 GCA_964384935.1 Candidatus Woesearchaeota archaeon
ATAATGGAAAAATATCTTCCTGCAGAATGTTCAGAAGCAGGAGTAAGAGATGGAGAAGAATGTAAAAAGCTTATTCTTACTCTAAATCAGCCAAAATCTGAGTGCATGGAGAATGGAGTATACGTTGGAGAAGAAAAATGCAAGGAAAAATTAGTAAATCAGGGAGATATTGTTAAAGAGTGTGTTGTCGATGGAAAGCTCGTTGATCCAGAACAATGTAGAAATATAGTCAAAGAAGGGAATAAGCCGACTGGAGAAGAATTCGCATTAATGTCTGGGGAATGTAAAGAACAAGGAGTTTATGACCCTATTGCATGTGATGAAATTGTTAATCTTCCTAGACCTTGTAAGGATGCAGGTTTTTATACAAAAAAAGAATGTGAGGTAATGACTTTAAATCAAAATCTTCCTAAGGAATGTGTGGACGCAGGAGCTTTAACTCCCGAGGCTTGTGAAAAATTAAAACTTCCTTCTGATTGCCAAGGAGCAAATTCAAGAGAAGAATGTGAAGCAATAAAAATAGAACTAAAATATCCAGAAGAGTGCAAAAGTGAAGGCGAGTATGACCCTGAAAAATGTGCGGTTATTGTGATAGGAGAAAATACAGTACCTACTGGGGCTGAGATGGAATATATAGTTAGACAGGGATTAAATGTTGAAGAAATTCCAAGTGTTTGTATCGTTGGGAGTTCTGTAGAAATAGCTTCTAATACCTTTATTAGGAGTAATGATTGTGATGTAGCACTTGCAAAAGTGGGAATTGTTCTTCCTAAACCAACAGATACGGGGAGAATTCCAAAAGAGTGTATGGTTGATGAAAGAACTAGTGTTTCTCCTGAAGAATGCAGAAATAAAGTAAAACAAACTCTTATAATTGATACGGTTCCAAAAGAATGCCGAGATGCAGAAATTATAAATTCTGAAGAATGCGGTAGTTTTATGCAAGAAAAAAGAGTTGAGGAGGGTATTGGAATCAATATGCCTGGAGAATGTATTGGTGTGTCAATAGAAGAATGTAAAACTCTTATGGAAGAAAAAGGGATTAAAATTGAAAAAATTGAGCAGGTGCAGAAAGTAGAGAAAATGTGCAAAGAAGGAGAAGATTGTAAAGGGGGTTCTGTTGAATATGAAGAAGTAACATTACCAAAAGAATGTATGGAGATTGGCGTTTCTGACGTTACTGATTGTAATATGATTGCTGGAAGAGTAAATGAAGAGAGAATAAAAAATGGAGAGAAGGTCATTATTGATGAAAATGGAAAAATTGATTATGTTAATCCCGAACAAATAGAAAAGATTGTAGATGATTCTGAAAAGGCGTCTCAGGATGTTAAGCCGGATTTTGAAAAAGCAGAAGGAGTAAAGCAAGAAATTAATAACTTAGAACAGAATATGAATCAAATAGGAGAAAGAAAAGAACAAGAAACAAATGAGATAAATGGACAAGGAAGTAATGTTGTTAAACAACAAAATGAAGTAAAGAATGAAGTAAGTTCTGAAGATTTGTCTGAAGTTGGAGGAAATAGCGAGGTTTCAGGAGGAAGTGAAACAAGTAGTAATAATGTTGTAGAATCATCGGGTGGAAGTTCGGAGAGTAATCCCGGAGGAGATTCTGGTAGTGGAGGTGGGATGACTGGAGCAGTAATCCGTTCTGGAAATAAAGAGTCATTTTTAGGAAATTTTTTTAAGAAGATGTTTGGGATATAAGGATATGATTTTCTCCTCCAACATTTAGATATCTGTAAGTTTTTATTTTATTGCAAAATGCTAAAGCATATTATAATAAACTTGGCTCAATGGGTTTTGTTAATGTTTATTTCTTCCTCTTCTTTCAACAGCAGTTAATCTTTCTAAAACCTTTTTTGAATCAGTTTTGTTTGCTTTTTGATATCCTGTTTTTACTGCGTTCCAGAGTTTTTCCCAATGGAGAAAATGTTTTGCCTCTAATGCTTGTTTTAGAACATGCAAGTCTACTGCTTTGTCTTCATGTTTTCCGTTTTGGTATCCTAAGCCGAAGTCGATTAAATAAACTTTATCTTGATTGGATGATTGGTATTTTTTAATTAACTTAACATCTTTTCTATCTTTTTCACGTCCGAATGTCTTTTTCCATTCAAGAACATATTTTAGTTTAACAAACGGAACACCTTCAATTATATCCGCTGTTTGAATTAATTCTTTAGTGTTTGGTAACCAAGGAAGCCAATCTGGATAAACTTCTATTTCTCCGATTTTTATAAACTTCTTTCGGGTAGGCCCCGTTTCAAATTTTTCTACTTTGTATTTTTCAGCTAACTTTTTCCACAGCAGTTCATCTACCACCATGTCTATGTCTCTTGAATCTCTTATTCCCCTTACTCCAAGAGGGCAACTTCCAAAAAGGGCATACTCTCCAATTGGAAAGTTTAATTTTTTTATCTCTGTTAATTGTTTTTTAAAATTGTCTGCTGTTTGATAAGAATTATCCTCTTTTAGAATCATGTTTGAAGTTGTTAAATCTCCATGAATTAACCCCTCATGATGTAGTTTAGAAATTGATTCTCCTATCTTTTTGCAAATCTCTAATTGTTTTTTTAATTCAAACTTATCAAGATGTTCTGATAGTTTTTCTCCATCAATAAATTCCATAATTATCTCTTTTTCTTTTTCATTTGTTTTGATAACCTTTGGGACAGAAATAATTTTCCCGGCTTTTTCTAAAAGTTTAGTTTCTACTTTAGTTCTGTGCTTTCTTATTTTATTATCTAATTCTTTTATTCTATACAATTTAGGAATTCTTTGTTTGATAATCTGATTGTTTTCTTTATCTAATAGAATTATTGCTTCAGCACCTTGCGAGACAACTCCATTGGTTTTCTCGTGCTCTTTCCTCGAATTGCGGACGGGCAACATCTTTTCATTGCCTCCTTCAGATGTCGCGTTTGAGATAATTTTTATGGTCATTTTTAACTCTTTTATCTATATTAAAAAGTTTAAAAACTTTTAGTTTCTCTATTTAAAATGAATAAACTTAATATTTTTATGTTAATCTCTTTGATTGGTTTAATTTTGTTTGGATTTTTTTTTAATTTTATTCAACAACCGAGATTTAGCGAAGAAATTGCTGTTCCATCGCAGAATTTAAATCAGGTGGTTTCTATGTTCATTTCGGATAGAGCTCTTTCTCTTTTTAGTGTTTGGGATATGTACTCTCCTCATAAAGCAAATTTGAGTATTACTGGAATATCTCTAAAAGAAAATTCATTTAATGTCTCGTTCAATCTTTTTTTTGATAGTAATTTACAAAATTCTTGGATAATTTCCAATTTAAATTATACTGGGTTAAGTGGTAATGTTACCCCTTTAAATTTTATAAATGATAATCGTGATAATTATAATAACGCTTTGATTAGAAAATTTGATATAAACTCGACCAATAATGAAAGTTTTCTCATGATTTGGATTATTAATGGAAGTTCAACTGTAGATGTTTGGCCCGTACTTACCCCCACTTTTTCTACTCTTCCTTTTAGAGGGAATAAATTTGGAAAAGTTTTTAAGATTGGAGACAATAGTACTATGAATCCATTGGCTGAACCATACAATCAGAGTAGTTTAAATGATTTGATTTCTAACATGAGTTTTATCTTAGATTATTTTTCAAATAATAAGTTCCACTTAGATTATGAAATCCAAGAGCTTTATTATACTGGCTCTTCACAGTTTATTCAGAAGGGTTGTTCGGGTGTTCAAAATTATCAATGGGATTTGATGAAATACTTTTTGGATTCTGCAAATCTTGGGACTTATAAAAAAGATTATTTTTGGTATATTTGGACCGGATATAATTCTATGATGTATCAAATTAATTGCTCTTTACTTAATTTTCATGGATTAGCTCCTAACCCCGCGTGTCCTTATTGTGCTGGGGGAGCATGGATGGCCTATCGTGGAGATACAGAAGAATTAACTGCAATGTTTAATAGAATTTCTCCAAATTATGTACGAATTTATCTTCATGAATTTGGGCATGGGGTAGGACTATCCCACCGGTTTACTAATTCTTGTAGAAATAATTCTAGAATATTTTATCAAGAAGATTTTTCTAGTGGATGTAGTAATGATGCGAATTATATAGTTGGAATGTCTGGAGTAGAGGAAAATATTATGGGTCAGGCATCAGATGTAGTCATTCATCCGGTTCAAAGAGCAAGTTTAGGATGGTTAGATGGAAGTCAGGTAAGGATTTCGTTTAAATCTGGAATTTATACTCTATATGGAGATAGTTATTATTCAGATACAAAAAAACCTATTTTAATTCAGGTTCCTGTAAAAATGTTCAATCAATCTAATTTTCTTTATTTAACTTTGCCTAGACTTAACATAACTCAATGGGGTATACAATCTTTAACAAATTTTAATTCTCAAGGAATGGCAATTGATTCTAATAGTAACTCTCGTGAGATTATCCGAGTTAGTTCAAATAGAAATTCAACTGATACTTTTGAGAAATTTCAAAATTATTCTTTTTTACCAAATCAAGAGGTTAGTTATGTCTGGGAAGATGGTTTTGTTAATATTACTCTTTTAGAGAGGATTGGAGATATTGCAAAAATAAAAATTTCTTTCAATGGGGAAGAAGTTTCAGATGAAAGTAAAGATTATTTGGACCCTTTTTTAATTTATTTTTCTCCGACAATTATTCCTTCTCCAATAGGTCGTGCTCCTACTCCAGATATTTTTAATCCTACTTCGGATATTTCTTCTAAGGTGGATAATGGTGGAGGTTCATCTGGTGGAGGTAGTGTTGGTGGGTCTTCTAATTCTTTAGAAAATTATTCAGTTTCTTCTTTAATTTCCAATGAAAGTTCTTCAATTAATTGGACAAGTGATACTTCTGTTTTAAATAAATCTGATGAAAGAGAACTTGGTGGAGTAAATATGTTTCTACTGGTCTTAATTAGTTTATGTTTAATCACTGGTGGAGCAATAGTTTATATTCTTTTGAAAAGAAGGAACATTAATTCTTAAAATCTCATCTTTTTTACTTTACCGAATTTTTTCATTAGCTTTTGCATTTGTTTTTGAGACATGCCTTGTTCAATGTCCATTTCTGAACCGGATTTAATCATTTCGGAAAGCATCTTGTATTGTTTCATCAAAGCACGGACGTCTGAATTGTGGACTCCCGCTCCCGCAGAGATTCTATTTACTCTTGATGTAGCGGTTTTCTTATCTTCCAATAATTCTGGATTTTCTCTTTCTTCTTTTGTCATTGATTTTAGAATATGTTCCCACTTGGCTATCTTTTGTTCTTGATTCTCTAAAGCATTTTCTGGAATTTTAGCATTTCCTAATCCGGGAATCATAGATTTTATTTTTTCAAATCCGCCTAACTGATTCATGGATTTTACTTGTTCAATAACATCCTCTAGAGAAATTTTTCCCTCTGCAAGTTTCTTTTGCATTTCTTCCGATTCTTTTTCTCCAGTTACTGAACGAATTTTTTCTAATAATGTTTGTAAGTCTCCCATCCCTAAAAGACGAGACAAAAACGATTCTGGATTAAATTCTTCTAAGTCATTAATTTTTTCTCCAGTTGCAATAAAATAAACGCCAGCATCTACTTCTGCACAAGCGGTTAATGCTCCTCCTGCTTTTGCAGTCGAGTCCATTCTGGTAATTATAACTCCAGAAACATTTAGTGCTTTTTTGAACTCTTGTGCTTGTTGTTTTGCTGCTTGTCCTATATCTGCAGGCATAATTAAAATTGTTTCGGTTGGTTTTATTTCTTTCCCTAAATCTTTTATTTCTTTTACCAATTCTTCATCTAAATTGTGTCTTCCCGCAGTATCTATTAAGACTAGATTGTAATCTTTTAATTTTGGAGATAATTTTTTCCAAGTTTTTAGGGCATTTGTTTCTTCCATATCCACAAAGACATTTAGATTGTTTTTCTTTCCTAGTTGTTGTAATTGTTCTTTTGCTGCAGGTCTGTGAACATCTAAACCTACTAATGCTACTTTGTTTCCTCTTTTTGCAAAATAATTTCCTAGTTTAGCGATGGTTGTAGTTTTACCTGCCCCGTACAGTCCTAAGAGCATTACTCTGTTTTGTTTGGAAGATTCTAATTTGAGTGTTTTTTGTTTTCCAAGAAGATTTAAAAGTTCATCGTGTAATAATTTTATTATGTGTTCTTTTTTCTCTATTTCTTTTATTCTTTCATCAAGTGCCGCCTTTTTTATCTTGTCTGAAATTTGTTTTACTAAAAGGACATTTACATCTGCTTCAATTAGACTTCTTTGTAAATCTCGGATAATTGTGTCTACTAAGTTTTTGTCAAGAAATATAGCATTCGCTATCTTATCTGTAGCTTTCTTTAAGACTTGTCCTAGTTTTTCTAACATATTAACATAATTTGTGCGGTTTTTTAGTTGGAAATTTTAGGAAAGAAGAGATTAATAAAGTTGTGGTTTTAATGTATTATTAAGTTAATTGGTCTTTTTTTTAATAAAAAATTATTTTATCTTAATCTCTTTAGGGTCAAAGAAGAGTTTTAAATAACTATTATCTGAAAGTCTTACATATTTATACCTCTTGTCTTCTTCTTCGGCACTTTCTATAATCAATCCTCTTTTTGTTAACTCTCTAACGGGGGTCGTTAAATTAGTAATCCCAATATCTGTTTTTTCTGATAATTCTTTTTGACTTAATTTAGGAGAGCTCATTAATGCGGTAATTATTTTAAGTTGCGTTTCGGTTAATGAAGATATTATCTCTTGCTTTTCTTTTTCTTGCACTGCTACAATATCCATAATATTAATTTGGCATGGAGCTTTTTTTTCTGAATGTAATGTTGCATCTTCTAAAACCTTAAATGTAAACCGAATATTTTTGTTCAGACTGTTATATAATTTTAGGACTGTTTCATCGTCATAAGGTCTTAAATAATTTCCCCCTTCAATTTTTAATACCTCACACCTTTTTAATAAAATTTCAAGAACTTCTTCTTGAGGTAATGATTTTAAAATAATTGGTCTATTAAATACAGAATGTACTTGACCAAAAGACTCTAAGGCAGAGATGGTTTCAGTTGGTCCCAAAAAAATTGTATGTAGCCCTTCAATCTGGAGGTAATCTCTTATAGATTTAAAGAATAATCCTAATTTTTGTATATCAAAATTTTCTAAATTATCATAAGCAACAATTATTTGTCTTCCAATGTTCTGTATTTCTATACATAGTTCTTGCAATAGACTTTCAAGAATTTCTGGAGTTAATTGAAGTGGTTGACTCTTTGTTTCCCCATACCCCCCACCAACAATCCACAATGTTCCCTGAATATTTTTTTGCTTTGAAATTGAAACATAATCTTTTATTTTATCTAGGGTTTTGAGTTTTATACCTTTCTGTTCCCAATTAAATACAATTGAAGAAGTATATATAGACGAAAGAGTTGATAAAAGAAATTCTATTGCTCCCCATTCTGGTTGAACTTTTATTTCTGCATTTATTGTTAAGTATTTTGAAAAATCTTTTTTAAGGGATAAATCCCATCTAACAAAATTTGTAAATGTTGTTTTTCCAACACCAAACTCCCCAACAATAATATTTCTTGTAGAATTTCTAGAATAAATTGTTTTTTTTAATAAACTAACCTCTTCTTTTCTTCCACAAAAAACTTTATTTATTGGTAATATTCCAACTAATCTAATGGGGGAAGTAGAATACGGACTCTCTCTTAAACCATATTTTGGCCAAACAATGTCTTTTTCTGAGGGAGATGTTTCTTGTGCAAATTCCATATTCTACTTTGTATTAATCTATTTAAATACTTATGGGTTATGATATAATTATATGTTATTATATAAGTATTTAAAATTGGAAACGAAAACCGGGCAAAGAAAATAAGCTGTTCTTATGACAAAAGTTTAGAAGTAGTTAAACGAGGATATTAACTTCATCGATTTTCTTAATAAGTTTTAAATTTCTGTCTGTCAAATGAAGGAAACCTAAGCGGTTTCCTCTCACACACCTTCCCTTGACAAACAATTATAGTCCTAATCTCTCTATAAACTTCTGTTTGTTAAATTGCTCAATTGCAGAATATTCTTGACCTGTTCCTAAATATAATATTGGGCGTTTTGTTACATAACCTACTGATAGTGCTGTTCCGCCTTTTTCATCAATATCCGCTTTGCTTAAAATTATTCCATCAATTCCTATTGTAAAATTAAAACTTCTTACCTGTTCAATTGCGTCGTTTCCTGTTGTTGATTCTCCAACGTAAATTTTCAAATCCGGTTTTGTAACTCTTACAATTTTTTCTATTTGAGTCATAAGATTCTTTGCAGTGTGCATTCTTCCCGCAGTATCAATTAGTACACAATCTATTTTGTTTTTTTCAGCGTATTTTATTGCGTCAAAACCAACTGAAGCGGGGTCTGATTCATATTCGTGAGCAATTACTGTAACTCCAATTTTTTCTCCGTGTTTTTTTATTTGTTCTATTGAGGCTGCTCTAAATGTGTCTGCTGCTGCTAATATGCAAGAAATCTTTTGTTTTTTTAGAGAGTCAGCTATTTTTGCAATCGAAGTTGTTTTTCCAGTACCATTTATTCCGCAGAATAAAATAACATATGGTTTTTGTTTATTTTCTCTATTTTTTATTTTTTCTACAACATCAAATGGTTCAATTAGTATCTCGTAAATTATATCTTTGAGAGCTTCGTTTATTTGTCCTTCTATCTCTTTTTTTAACATCTCTTTCCCAACTATTTTTTCTTTTAAGTCCTTTATTATTTTCTCGGTTACTTCTAATGCTACATTATTTTCTAATAGAAGCATTTCTAATTCTTCGGCATAAACATTAAATTGTTCTTCTGAGACGGTTATCTTGCTAATTTTTGAAGCTAATCTAGAGAAAAATCCTTGTTTTTCTTCTTTTTGTTCTTCTACTTTTTCTTCAATTTCTCTTATCTTTTCTAAATCCGGCTCAAATTTTTGTTCTCCTGGTTGGAATTTCATCGGCAATGAAATTTCTTTTTCTTTGGACTTCTTTTCAACTAATTCTTTTCTGTTTTCTTTTGTCTTCTGAATTTCTTTTTTAGAAGGGGTTTTGATTGTTTTCTTTTCTACTTTTGCAGGTTTCTTTTCTACGACTTTCTTTTTTGGTTCTTCTACAATTGTTTCTCCGGTTTCTTTAGTAAATTTTGCTGCCCAAGATTTTAGTTTTTCTTTTAATTTTCCAAACATGGAAATTCTAGTCTCTTTTCATTTATAATATTTCCTAATCTAAATTTTTATAAAGAGCTTGTTCCTAGTGTTGTTATGAAGGGTATTTTTGTAATAATGGATGGATTGGGGGATTTGCCGAATAAATTACTTAATGAGCAGACTCCATTAGAAGCAGCTGAAACTCCGAATTTAGATTTCTTGGCTACCCGAGGAGAATTAGGTTATTTGTATCCTGTTAAGCCTGAATTTGTTCCCGAGTCTGATGAAGCTATTGTTTCTATCTTTGGCAACAAGTTGATTTCTAGTAGTAGGGGACAGTTAGAGGCTGCTGGAGCGGGTTTAAAACTAACTAGGGGAGATTTGGCTGTTCGTGTTAATTTTGCAACAATTGACTCTTTAGAAAAAGGGAATATTTTGGACAGAAGGGCTGGAAGAAATTTGACAACAGAAGAAGCAGAGATTTTGGCAAGAGCGTTAAATAATATCTCTTTACCTTGTGATTTTGAGTTCGTTCCTACTGTTCAGCATAGAGCGGTTTTAGTCTTGAAGGGGGGTTTTTCAGACAATTTTTCTGGAAATGATTTGACTTATTTTCAAGGGAAGTTGAAAGTTGTAGACAAAGTAATTCCATGCAAACCTTTTGATGAGGAGGATAATTCCGCTTATACTACAAATCTTGTTAATGAGTTTTTGGAAAAAGCTTATGAAATTTTGAAAAATCATCCGGTTAATCGGGAGAGGCAAAAAAAGGGATTTCTTTCTGCAAATTATTTATTAGTTCGTGGACCGGGTGTGGAAATTCCTAAACTTAAAAAATATTCTAAATGGATTTCAATAGTCAATATGCCTTTGGAAATGGGATTTTCACATTTGTCTGGAATGGATGTTTTTAGTATGGAGTATCCAAAATTGAAGGGATTTGATGCTTATGATAATCTTTTTGATGGTCTCAAGGATATGTGTTCTTATTCTATTAAAATTTTGAAAAAGAATTTAAAAGTGAAGGACTATGCTTATATTCATATAAAAGAAACTGACTCTCCCGGACATGATAATAAACCGTTTGTAAAAAAAGAGATGATTGAATATATCGATAAGACTTTGTTTAAATTCCTTCGGAAAATTGCTCCTCCAAATAAAATTAGTGTTTTAGTCACGGGAGATCATTCTACTCCTTGTAAACTGAAATCTCATAGTGCAGACCCAGTTCCAGTTTTATTCTACAATCACGGGGAGATTCCAGAGGCAAAACGATTTAATGAAAAGGAAGCAAGAAAGGGTAGATTAGGCAGATTTGTTGGAGAAGAAATGTTAAAAGAAGTGGGTTTTACTAAATAGTTAGTTTGGAGAGTATTTTTCTATCATAGGAATCATTAAAAAGAATTGATGTTTTATTTATGAATGATAACCTATCACGATATATATGAAGCTGCAAGAAAAGAGAGATATTCTGAGAATTTACAACCTATTCCTAAAAATTTTGTTAGTGAGGTAGCTATTTATTTGAAAGAGAAAAAGGAAGTCGCAAGTAAAGAAGACGATGTTTTCTCTGATGTTATAATGAAAACTAAGAAACAATTGGAAAATGCAGTTACTTTATTTAAGGAGTTCATGTTAAGACGAAAAAAGAAAATGTTAAATTTGGTTTTAGTTGCTGCAGAGACTGGAATTTCTAAGCAAGATTTTGATAATATGTTACAATTTGAAAAAGAACTTTTTGAGGATTTAATGAAATGTCTTGATTCCTCCGATAAGAAATTGAATTCTTTACTTACTGGGAGCGAAAGAGAAACGGAATTAAAAAATAGTCTTGTTTCCTTTTTAGAAGATGTCGGCGAGTTCATGGATTTAAGTGGAAATGCTGTTGGTCCGTTTCAGAAAGGGGATGTTGCTAATTTACCTAAAGAAATAGCTAAGATTTTAATAGAAGATGCTAAATGTGAGCTTCTTGAAGAATAAATATTATTGTGTATGCATTGTTAAGTTAATTGGTCTTATAACGAATTTATTATAATCTTTACAGAAATATCTTTGTTGCTTTCTGTGAGCTTCTGTTTGAAAGTATCCCTGCTTAACTACTTCTGAACGTTTGTAGTTAAAGTTAATTCTTTGTTTCTCGTAGGAATATTAGACACCCAAAGTTTATATATCTTTCGGTGCCCGAATATTCTAATTACTAATTTAAATAAAAATAGTAGATTTTAATAATGTTTAAATAGCCCATTTAATTACTAATTTAAATAAAAATAGTAGATTTTAGTAACAATGAAAAAACCAAGAATACCTCCAAAATCAAAAGAACTTATAGAACTGTTTGAAAACAAAGACGTAATTAATTATATGACTAATAAAGAAATAACTGGTTTCATTAATGAAATGAACAGAAGATATTTATCTTGGGATGAATTAATTCATAGACCAACCCCAAATAATGCTAATAAAGAATTAATTTGGATGTTAATGAAGTTCAATCGTAACTCTACTAAAAAGAAATTACCTATTTGCGATGAAAAAGGATTCTCTTTTGAATTTAATATAACGGATAGTATTCAACAAAAATTGCATGAGTTCGATATGAATCTTGGAGGTAATATTGGTTCAACTCAAATAATCCCCCCCGAAGAAAAAAATAGATATTTAATAAGTTCCATAATGGAAGAAGCTATTGCCTCCTCTCAACTTGAAGGAGCATCCACTACAAGAAAAATAGCTAAAGACATGTTAAAATCTGCCAGAAAACCAAAGAATAAATCGGAAAAAATGATTCTAAACAATTACTTAACTGCAAAGATGATTAAAAATTCTCAAACTAAAAAATTAACTCCTGAATTTATTTTAGAAATCCATAAAAGTGTAACAAATGATACCTTAGAGGATAAGAATTTCGAGGGGAAGTTTAGAGATAGCGATGATATTAAAGTAGTAGATGAAATGACTGGAGAAATATTTCATCATCCCCAAAATGCAAATTTAATTCCGAAACTTGTAGAGGTAGTATGTAATTTTGTTAATAATGAAAGACCTTATTTTATACACCCCCTAATAAAAGCTTCGATATTACATTTTTTAATTGGGTACATACATCCTTTTGTTGATGGAAATGGTAGAACTGCTAGGTCTCTTTTTTACTGGTATCTCAGTAAAGAGGGGTACTGGATTATAGAGTTTATGTCCATCTCCAGGGTAATAATTAAATCTCCTGTTAAGTACGCTTGTGCTTATATTCATACCGAAACTGATGACAACGATTTAACTTACTTTATAAATTATCAATTGAGAACGATGAAACTTGCCCTTAATGAACTTAAAAGTTATATTTTAAGGAAGATTCAAGAGAAGAATGAACTTTTTAAAATAATTGAAGGAATAGAACATATTAATGAACGTCAAGCATATATATTAAAAAAGTTTTATGATGACCCTAGAAAAACTTTGACGATTAGAGAAGTTCAAGAAATATTTAGTGTAGTCTATCAAACCGCAAGACAAGACTTATTACAATTAGAAGAAAAAGACTTCCTAAAAAGAAAGATTATTGGAAAAAAACAAATAATGTTTTTACGCTCAAACAATTTTATAGAATTAATTGATAAAAAAATTAATTAGTTTTCTCTCTCAATTATAATCTTTTCATTATCAAATTTAACTAAAATCTCTTTTCCCAAGAATTTGCTTTCTTCTACAATTTTCTTAGGAAGATTAACCCGATATTTAATGTATTCTTTATTCCCCACTTTTTTATCAAATACTTTCATTATTTTCATGAAGAGATTAGGAACCCGAAATATTTAAATTTATCGGCACCCTAAATATTGATAGGATAAAAGACCAATTAAGTTAACACATGTAGGGGAGAAGTTTTATTAACTTGATTTCTTAAATTATTTAATGAATCTTTTAAGTAGAACAATAACTGGAAGCATTTTAGTTCTACTTGGGATTAGTTTAATCGTTGCAGGTTTTTTTACTATGTTTATCACTTGGATTTATGGCATTCCTTCGTTAATTATTGGGATTTTTATTTTATTAAATACTAAAGAGGATAAAATTGAAGAGAGAAAAGATTTAAAAGTTAGAGGTCCCAAAAAGCAATATGTTAAAAAAACAAGATAAATTAGAAAAAATAAAGCCGAAGATAGTTGAGATTTTGAAAAAATTTAAAGTAAAAAAAGCAGGAATTTTTGGGAGTTATGCAAGAGGAGAACAGAAAAAAAATAGTGATATTGATATACTTATTGATTTCAAGGGGGGTCTTTTAGGGCTTGTTAGGTTAGAAAGAGAATTAGAGGATAAAATAAAAGTAAAAGTTGATTTGCTAACTTATGGTGGAATAAATTCTCTTTTAAAAGAAAGAATTTTAAGTGATGAGGTTAGAATAATATGATTAGTAAAGACTCAAGAATTTTCATTGAGCATATTTTGAATAATATTTTAGATATAGAAAATTTTTCTAAGGGAATAACTCTTGAAACTCTTAAAAAAGAGATTATGAGACAAAAAGCAATAATTAAATCTATTGAGATAATGGGGGAAGCTTCAAATAATTTACCAAAAGATATTAAAGAAAAATATTCCTATGTTCCTTGGAAAGATATCGTTGGTATGAGAAATAAATTATCTCATCATTATTTTGGAATTGATTTAGATGTTGTTTGGAGAACAATTAAAGAAGACATTCCAGATTTAAAACAATGGATGTTGAAAATTAAAAAAGATATGGACGAGATAAATAATCCGGGAGGTAAAAATGAGTGAAATTACTACTACTACTTGTGATGAGATTCCTGGAAAGAAAGTCGTTAAAATTTTAGGAATTGTTCGTGGTTCTACTGTTCGAGCTAGAAATATCGGTAGGGATATTGGGGCTGGTTTTAAGAATTTAATTGGTGGAGAGATAAAGACTTATACTGAAATGGTAAATCAATCTAGAGATGAAGCATTTAATCGTATGATTAATGAAGCTGTTGCTTTGGGTGCAGATGCAATTGTTGGAATGAAATTCGGGACTTCTATGATTATGCAAGGAGCATCAGAAATGCTTGCATATGG
>CAYLLQ010000018.1:0-13040 GCA_964384935.1 Candidatus Woesearchaeota archaeon
CCTAACTTCAAATTTTTATCCTCATTACTAAATTTAACACTAACACTCGGACTAACCTCAAAATTTAAATTCCTACTTTTACCATCATCATCTCTACAATTAATAAGTGCTGATTGAACAATTCCATTTTTAGTAATTGATTTAACGACACATCTATTTTCTAAAAATCTTTCATTTACTTTAAGCTCTTTAAAATCGTCATCTATCTGCAACCTTACTCTTGTGTCAGGATTTTCTATTCCATCTAACTTAACTTGCAAACCAGAAAGACAATAAGAATCTTTAAGATAAAATTTGTTTGATACCTGACCAATTGCTAAATTAAAACTTGAAATCCTTCTAGCATTTCCTTCATAAACTCCGATTGTAGCTCTTCCATCTTGAACATCTTCCGCTCTCAAATACCCTCGAGACTCCCAGAAGCTATACTCTCCGTATCTATCGTCCCATTCAGAATCAGTTAGTTGTGGTATAGAAAAACTAGAATCCCCAATTCCAAATGCATTATTAATATCATACCTTATTTTAGCAGTTAAGTTCCCCTGAACATAATCGGGCATAGCAGATTCATTCTCTGTCTTTTTCAAAACAATAACTGCATAACCAACATTATCTAAAACGGGGTAATTCAATAATTGAGTTTGACTTCTAATAGCGGCCTGAGCTGGATGAAAACCAACACCTGAAACTTGAGGAGGATACTTTCCTGAAAAAGTCATAGAATCAATTGCCTTAATTGTAATCAAAGGGTTAACCTGAGTAGCAACAATAGGACAAAATACGGGAACATTTTGTTCTTCTAATAAATCGCTTCTTATAACAGAAGGACTGCAACCAACAGGACTAATCTGTAAAACAAAATCCTGACCCGCACCACAACTACCCGAATCACCAAAAGAATTTCCATATAACTGAATTCCTTGTCCAGAAAGATAAGCAGCCGAACCTCCACCAAAAGAGGTATACTGTGGATTTGAGGAGGAATAAGACTGAGAGCTTACTAAACCAAGAAGTAAAACTCCAACTAGTAAAACCATCTCCAAATTAAATTTTTTATTTATCATTTTACCACAGTTTTTATTTTCTTTTTATTTACTTCTTTTATTTTTCTCACTTGAATTATAGGAGTATTAGAATTGACTACAAATTTACCACTTTGTTTTTCTAATTCTTCTCTAGCATTTCCTGCAATTGTTCCACCATCTTTTGCTGCTTGTTTATTTTCTTCAAATCCAATTGAATCTCTGTTTTTAACAATTTCACTAGTTGAAGCTTCTCCAAGCATAGAGAAAATCAATTCTAAATCAGTCATATAATCTCTAAGATTTTCATTTTGATTAACTGGATTTAAATTTTTAATCTTTTTATGATCTTTAATAGATACACCAAAAGTTGCCTTAGCAATTTCATTCGTTAAAATGGCATATTCGATATTCTCCTCAACTCCTCTTTTTTTCCATTCATCGGTAAGTTCTTGTCTAACAGCAATGCCCCTTAATCTTTTTTTAATCCATTCATCAGGGTATCCCTTCATTTCATAAAGACTCTTTATTCTTTCTTGAGCTAACTCGGGATTCTCAATTTCCTGAACTCTTTCATATCCAACCTTTGCAAGCCATCTCTTGAACGGCTCTGCTTTCCTTGAAGGAATGGACTGAATTATTCTAAAAATGCCCTCTGTATCAGCACAATCTGTTTCTCTTAATTTACCATCTTCTGCAATTAATTTCAACTGGTGACAAAATGTCACCACTTCACTTCCTTCATCACGTAATCTTTGAATTAATTTATTCCAATATTTTCTTGGATCTTCGCTGTCCGTTAAAACTCGAACTATATCTACAACAGAAAAAAACCATTTTTCGGAGTTCCAAACTCTTCTAATTTTTTTATCTTCAAAAACTATTATTTTATTTTCTTTATCCATTTTATATAAATGTTTTAAAAATTCCGTAAAGTAACATTAGAATTGCTAAAATTCCTAATATCCCCAATACTGAATCCAATACCTTTCTAGTTTGTTTTTTCATTTTATCCTCCTTTTCATTTTAATATTATATCCAATCCCTTATCCTCAAACAAAACATAATTAGTTTGCAATTCTTCTAAACTTTTTGGAACAGGTAAACTATCTGCATTAATTTCTAAAATAGAACCGCCTTCAAGTTCAGATTCAACTAGATAGTGCTCTTGAGTTCCCCCTCCAGAAAGAACATTTGAAACAATCTGATCAGGAATTTCTAAATCCACACACTTCTCCTCGGTTAAACCAACTAATCCGCCCAGACCAGAACGAGGAACCTGGAAACATTGAGTCGTGGTTGTTCCCTTAATTTTCAAACTAGATTCTCTATACACATTTACAATAACAGTGTACTGCCCTTCAGCTAGCTTAACAGTTTTTTGATCTGGATAGATAACTGTCTGAGAAACTTTATCCGAAACAAAGTTTATTATTGCGGTTCCAGCATAAGCTTTTCCATCCACTTTTAAAGATAATTCTTTTTCATAAAGTTTATCTAAAACCACATCTACTGAAGAAGGATTAACAACAGAAGCAATAGTTCTAGATTTTGCAAAACCTTCTGCTTCAACAATAACCACTCCATTAACACATTGAGGAAAGTTTCCTTCTAAAGTTCCTTGATTAGAATTTCCAATTTCACAAACCTCTCCGAAACAAGAATAAGAAATTCTCCCATCAACAGGGTCAAATGATTTATCCATTACATTTATTTGAGTAAGAGTATTCTTATCTTTACAAAACTCTCTTCCAGTATCTACAGGAGTGTTAGTGTTAATTGGTTCCCTAGGTAAATTTCCTTGAATAACTACCGCCATAGGGAATTGGAAAAATTCATCAGTTTTTTCAGAATAAACTTGAATCATTGTAGGATATTTCATATTATAAACAAAGTGATACGGAACATAACAAAATCCAATAACCCCTAAACCGGGTTGATTTCCGACCGGATCAGAAACCATAACTGGTCCGTCACCAGTAGGACTAACTTCAAATGCACTTGGCCAATTTTGAGAGTAAAGGAACCGAACATTTTGATTAACACCCAAATCCAAAACAAAATATTTATTCTTAGGATCTTTTAATTCAAAGTCACCACCCTTATTTCTTAAAGCAAGGGTATTTACCTCTAGCGCTTCCTTCAAATCTGAAAAAACATTTTCAGCATTCCACACCTTAGGCGAACAGGTTAATTCAACTCCATCTACAGGCGCATACAATCTCATAACATCCACAGCATAATTCTCTAAGAAAAGAGTGCTCTGTTCTTGCTGGTAGATTTTAATCGCAGAATTATAAAGAGTACCCAATTCAGAGGGTACCTCTATATTATGATTAGAAACTACAACACTATCACTTCCTTTAGAAATTCCAAAATCCATTTTTAAATCTACAAGAATTTTATTATTTTCGATAACAACATCCGCTTGAGGAGTTTTTTGAACTATCTCGAATCCACTATCGTAATAGGAATCAAAAACACAATTCTGGATTTTCTCCTCTATGAAATTTCCAAGTTCTTGTTCCATTAAAGATTTAGTTGGAACTTGTTCTTTCTGAAAATTATTCCCAGAAACATAATACCAATAAGGAATAGGATTTCCTAAAAAATTCAATTGAGAAGAAAACGGCATGTAACTTGAACCCGCTTCAAAATCAGGCATTTCAATATATCCTCCCTGACTCTCCAAAACATCTACTCCTACCAAAACATTATCTTCTAAGCAACTCAAAAAAGTACTGTAAACTGGTTCTAAACTAGGAGGAACTTGAACCCCGCTAGTCTGAGTTCTTAAAATAAGATAGGCAATAACTCCAACAAGAATAACAATTCCAATAATTACAAAAATAGAAACTTGCCCCAATTTATTAAATTTTTTATTCATTCTTTTCTACCCTCATTTAGTACCTTTAGAAACACCGAGCGGTGCCACCTTCTCTTTAATTAAACTTAATATTTCCGTGTTAATATCTTTATCAATAACAGATTTAAACTTTTCCCAAATTTTCTCATCCTCAATTAAAAGTAAATATTTTTTCATCCTCTTCAAAGAGAAAAATAAAAAAGGGTATATAAATGTTTCTTAGTTAATTATTAACTTACTTAGTAAGTTAGTTACTAACAAAAAAGTATATTAAATGTGAAAACGGGATATAAAAAACGACCTTGTAGTCCAATGGCTAAGACGTTTCCTTGACGTGGAAAAGACCGCAGTCCGATTCTGCGCAGGGTCATACACTAAACTGAAAGTTTAGTAAATCCTACAGAAATTCTGACCAAATTCAAACGATATTTTATTAGTCCGACGAACAACGTTGATTTCAATTTATTCTGAAAGTAATCTAGACTTTAGAAATCGGGGTTGCGAGCCTCTGCGCAGGGTCATACACTAAACTGAAAGTTTATCCCCCATTACAATTAATTAAACCGAATCATCTTTTACTAATTTTTCCACCTTTAATCTGACCAAGATTATCTGGAATTAATTTAAACTTAATCTCCTTAGGATTAATCCCCCCTAAAAAACATAAATCGTTAAATAAATTCTCAGGAAGAGACCTATCTCCAGAATAATAATTTTTCAAACTAGAATAATTAATTCCAGTTCTATTTGAAAGCTCTTTCAGTGAAGGACTTCCAGTACTCTCAAGTATTTTATGTATAAACATTCTCTGTTTATCCTTTTTAAATAGAGTACGCATAGATAACTCCGGGACCACAGATATAAAAACCTTTTTAAACCAACTTAATTATGAAATTACATGAAGATTCCAAAAGTAACAAAACGATACTGTCCAACATGTAAGAAAAGAACAGACCAAAAAATAAAATTAGTTGCAACAGGATTCAAAAGAGGAACACTAACAAGAGGTTCAAAACAAAGAGCAAGATTAAGAGGATTAGGAAGAGGAATAGGAAATTTAGGAAAATGGGGTTCAAAACCAGCTCAAACAAAACACAAACGTAAAAGTAAAACAACTAAAAAAACAAACCTAATGTACACATGTCAAACATGTAAAAAGTCCAAATATCAAAAGAAAGGACAACGTGCAGGTAAACAACAACAAGAATAAAATGAAAATTCAAATAAATAAATTAATCGGAGGAACTCAGTAGGTTTTAACAATCCTTGAATTTTGTGCGATTTCGCCTAAGGCACTTAGAAATCGTCGCTCCGCAATTTAAGGAAAATCGAACAACTTTGATTTCATTTTATCCCAAAGGTAAAATTGAAGATATAGAAATCGGGGTTGTGAGCAGAAAAAAACCAGCGGGTTGTTTTCAATGGCAATATCAAAAAGAAAAAAGAAATTTTTTAATGTGGAAATACCTTTAATTGGAAAAGAGACACAACTTCAAGCATTCGAGCTAGAAGAACTAAAAGGAAGATACATTAAATACGATTTAACTCGGTTATTAAGAGGGAAAAATTTAGTTTTACAAGCGAAAGTAGACTTAGTAGATGGAGAAGCTGTCGCAAACGCAACAGAATTAACATTGCTTCCATACTATCTGAAAAGAATGGTTAGAAAAGGAACAAATTATGTAGAAGATTCTTTCTCCGTTCAAACACTAGACACAATAATTAGAATAAAACCATTTTTAGTTACAAGAAGAAAAGTTTCAAGAGCAGTAAGAAAGGCCCTAAGAAATGAAACAAAAGAAGAATTAACTAAATATTTAGCAACAAGAGATAAAGAAGAAATATTTAAAGAAATACTTAGAAACAACTTACAAAAAACGCTAAGTATTAAATTAAAGAAAATTTATCCATTATCCACTTGCGAGATTAGAATTATTAAAGTAGAAAAGTTTTTAGAAAATTCAAAAATAGAAAAAAAATCTCCTGCTCAAGAAGAAAAGATAGAAGCGGGAATTGAAACGAAAGAATAATAAAACTTTTAAACAGCCTACTTCTAAAGAATTCATTAGCCTTGAGATAAAATATGCCTGCGTGGCTCCTTCCCGAGTATGCAAGGGAAACGAGTGGAGCAGGAACAACAAATATGCCTGCGTAGCTCAGTGGTAAACTGGAATTAAAATTCCGTCGAACCTCTTCGCTACAGGATACAAAGAAAATGCCTGCGTAGCTCAGTGGTAGAGCATCTGCCTTGTAAGGAAAGTCTTCGGACTTGCCATTCCGAGTTTTTCGGAACCCAGAAAGCAGAGGGTCGGGAGTTCAACTCTCTCCGCAGGCTTGCGTTTCAAATATTCATTAGCAAGATTGTGGAGTGCAGAAACTTGTTTTCAATCTCCGCAGGCGCTTAGTTTTTGTTTCAAAGCCCCAATATCTAAAAGGTTGTACAAAAAGTTTACCTTTCAGAATTAGAATTGAGCATATCTGAAATTGTCTTTCTCATAAAACTACGATCATCAATGACTAAAGCCTTTATTGTCATTTTTCATTCTCCAGCAACCATTTCCAAACAGGTTTTACAAATATTTTCTTGTCCTCAATTTTCAATTCATTCTCTTGATCATAAGTAAGAATCGAACCAATATTTACATTAAACTTTTTCATAGCTTCTAATAAGCCGGAATATTCCCTCTTTTCATTTTTATCATCTAAAGAATAACAAACCTGAATTGCATTAACAATCTTTAACTTCTCTTTTATCACAAAATCACATTCATTTTTTTCTTTATGATAATAAATCTCTTTATTTCTTCGCTTTAATTCTATTGCGACTAGATTCTCTAAAAGTTTGCCTTTATCTTGAGAAAATCTAAAACCCAAAGAAGTAAAAAAACCATTATCCACACAATAAATCTTTTTTGGATTTTGAGTTTGCTTTTTAATTGAGTAATCAAATTTATTTGTTGAGAAAAATAAAAATGAATTTTCAAATGAATCTAAAATACGTTTTACGGTTGAAATATTTTTAATTCCAACAAGAGACGCCAAATTTCTTAAACTTATATCGGAAGTAACATTGGAAATTAAATAAAGAGAAATCTCTTTTATTTGTTTAGACAAATTTTTATTAAATTTTCCAATTATATCTCGATAAAGTATATTTTCATAAAGTTCTGAAACAACAATGTCTTGGTTAGAAATAATCTTTTGAGGAAACCCCCCTCCCCCAAGATACTTATTAAATTCTTTTCTTATCTCCGATTGCTTTTTCAAATCTAGCTTCCATTTAGCTAAATCAATTTTTTTTGAATTTAAAAATTCTACAAACCCAAAAGGAAACAAACTAATATTTAATGACCTTCCAGTCAAGATTGTAGAAATCTCTTTACTTAATAACTTTGAATTAGAGCCTGAAATAAAAATAACATATTTAGTTCTTACCCGATCTACCCATTTTTCCCATCCAGTAGTTTCTTGAATTTCATCTAAAAATAAGACCGGATTTTTATATTCATTCTCCTCAAGAAAATCTATTATTTTTTGAAAATCTTCTACCTTAAAATTAATTAATCTCTCATCATTAAAATTTATATAAAGAAATCCTTTTTCATTTAAATTAAGTTTATCTTTTATTATCTTAAAGAGAGACGACTTACCACATCTTCTTACTCCAGTTATTATAATTGGAATTTTTAATGATTTTAATTTAATCAAATCTTCAGTTTTTCTTCGATCAATGAGATTTTTAATCTGCTCGAAATCTTTTTGTTGTTCAAATAAAACAAAGTCTAAATCTCTTCTCTCCATAAAATAACTATGGAATTAAAGTTTTTAAACCTTTTGAAAGTGATACAATTTTTGTTACACTATAATAACAAAGTGATACAATTTTTGTTACACTATAATATCTAAGCTCTATTTATAAAAAAATCATTTTTGCCCCTTACCAAGTTTACGAGGGAAACGCAGCGAACCTTTAGATTTGCTACGCAGGCTTGCGTTTCAACTAGTTATTAGCAAGATTGTGGAGTGCAGAAACTTGTTTTCAATCTCCGCAGGATTAAATATTAAAAATTTATTTCTTCTTTGAACGTCTATTCATTCGAGCAAAATTTGATTTTAAAACGGGCAATTCTCGTTTAATATCCTCAATTTTATCCTTGTAATTTTTTACACGAATATTATAAACTAAAGCGGGAATTTTATTTTCCTTAAATCTTTCACTTTGAGTTTTCTTAACTAGCTCTCCAAGAACTTTAAGTTGAGTTTCTTTTAAAACAATTTTTTTCTTAAGACGAATCTTTGAAATTTTTTTGGAAACAAACCGAGAAAGTAAAGAAATCGCTAACAAAGATAAAATTATTTGTAAAAAATACCTCTGAAACAAGTGGCTTTTGCACAAATCCATTAACATCGCTTAAATCTACTTCTTTTTTAGGAATAATTGAAACATAAACCATCTTAACTTTATGAGTAATTTTCTCTCTTAATAACCTTAACAAGTCGTATCCTGAAAGAGTAGGCATTTTAATATCAATAAGAATCAAATCTATTCTATCTTTAACGACTAAATTTAAAGCGTCGACTCCATTATCTGTAGTAACAACAGAATATTTTTCCTTTTCCAAGATACTTTTCATCATCTCCAAATCTTCCAAATCGTCATCAACGACTAAAATCTTTTTCACCATCTTTCTTTTATAATAATAATAATAATACTAACAATAATCAAATGCCAGTATAAATTTAAAAATAAATGATATTTCGTTAGAATATGAAAATAAAAGCAATTTTAATAATAATAGCATTAATAGTAATTCTATCAATTTTAGTTTATTTTATAAGAAATGCCTTAACTGGAAGTGTAGTAAGTCAAATCTCTACAAATACAAAAGCTATTTGTAATGAATCTAATTTTTGTCAGGATTATATAATTACCTGTGAAAATAAAACTGTGTTGAAAACAACACCCATTACCGGAGCAGTAACACAAAAATCGGAAGACTGGGAAGACCCGAGACAAAACAAAGAATTATGTCCCTAATTAAACAATCTCTTTGCTTGAGCCATTACATGCTGTTCTAACTCATGCTTTCTTTTATCCATTTCGGCCTTTCTTACCTTTAACTCAAGTTCTAACTTATTCTTATACTCCCTCTCAAGTTGATCTCTTAGCTGTTTTTCTCTAGCTTGAAGTTCATTAGCCATTTTCTCTTTTTCAGAACTTTTAACCTCAGCAATTTCATTTTGAAGTTGATTATGCATTTGCAATTTCATCTTACTAACATTATTCTCGAATTCCTTATCTAAATCCTTTTTATGTTCATTTGCTTTTGTTTCTAGCTCAATTCTTTTAGCATGGTATTCTTTTTCTACCTTAGCCTTTCTTTCAACAGATTCTTTATCTAAAAGTTTCTTTCTCTCCATTAACTCTTTTTCAGAACTTTTAATCTGCTCCCTTAGCGCAATTTTACTCTTAAGATATTTTGACTCCAAAAGTTTCTTTTTATCTGCTAAATCCGTTTTAGAAAGTTGCAAGTTTGTTTCCAACTCCTTTTTCATAGAAAGATATTCTTTTTCTAAATTTTTACTTTTTTCAGAATTTTCTTGAGATAAAATTTTCTTTTTGTTTGCTAATTCTTCTTCCATATTCTTTTTACGAGTGAATAAACTTAACAAGGTTCTTTTTTTGTTCTGAGAAAATTCATTCATCTTAGTACGGAGTTCCTTCTCTTCACGATTAAACTGATCATCCAATCTTTTCTTTCTTTCTTCATGTCTTGCTAAAAGTTCCTCAACCATTTGTTTCTTTTCTGAATTTAATCGCATAGAATTCTCTCGAATTAAATTTTCAACCAATTCCTGTTTCTTTTTGTTTAACTCACTTTCTAATTTATCCTTAAACTTTTCAGTTACTTCTCTTTTTAGTTCGGACTTAACTCTATCTTCATACTTCTTATGAAATTCATCTACTAACTCTTTATACCTTCGTGCAAATAATTCTTCATGCTTTTCTAAATCAGATTTTAATTGTAAATCCAAGGTCAGCTCCTTTGATTTTAATCTTTCAGTTAACTCTCCCTTAATATCGCTAACAAAATCAGAAAATTTAGTATCCACTAAAATACCCACACCAGAATCTATCTTGATTTTAGAAACTTTAGTATGCTCAGCAAAATCTTGTCTTAATAATTTCAATTGTTTCTCCAATTGTGGAATCTCTTTAACATCACTAACCTCTCCACTAGAAAGTTGTTTTTTAACAGAAAGCTTTTTTTTACTATCCAAAGTATATTCTAATTCCTTAATTTTTCTTTTCATTATTTTATGATCTTCTTCAAGAGATTCAGATTTTTTAAGAAGCTGGTGAGTATCCTTAGAAAGAATAACCCTTCTAGCATTTCTATGGGTAATCTTCGCCTTTAATTCATTTAACTCTTTTCTTACTTGAGGAATAGCATTAGTATCTTTTAATTTAGCTCTAATCAATTTCGCTTCAGTTTCAAAACCATTAACATTTAGAACATTCAATTCTTGCCTCATAGATTCCAACTTAGCAATATTTTCCGCAAAATCATCAAACTCTTTTCTAATCTGTTGAACATTTTTCTTAACAACTTTTTTTGAAACTTTTTTATTTAAATGAACCTTACTCCTTCTCTTAGAATACAACTTCTTTTTCACCACTTTTTTATGCACCATTTTGTTTTATTAAAGATAACTCCATATTTAAAGATTTCTTATTTATATCCCTGACCCTTCCATCGACTCATGATAGTTTTCATGTCAGAAGCATTCATACCCTTTAATTTAGACTCTAATAAAATAGTGTTATAACCTAAAGATTTCCACTCTCTTAGTTTTTTTGCCATTAAATCAGAAGACTGTTTCTTATCTCTAATTTTAGTTATGTTTTTGTACTCCTTAACTCTCTCCCTTTGTTTTTCTTTTAGAGAAATTATTTTTTCTTTTATCTCCTTTTTAACTTCAGCGGGATTTATTTTTTTATTCTTAAGCAAAATATTCTGTTGGTCCAATAAAAATTTTCTTTGGCTCTGTAATTCCAAACAATTCTGTTTTTTAATTTCTAGGAACATCTTGTCCCTATCACGAAGCAAGTAAATAAATACAAAAATTATAAATAAGATAATGATTAGGAAAACAATCCATCCTAGATAAGAAAAGTTAAATAGAGAGTTATCAAAAAAAGTTTTATTATTAACACTAAATAAACTACTTGAAACTCCAACAGAATTCCCATATTTTACTACCAAAGTTACAAAATAAACATCCTCTTCTATATTTTTGGGTAAAGAAATAGATTTTGTTAAAGTAGTATCTCCGTTGACAACAACTCTTTCTTGCTCAGAAGAAATTAAAGTGCCATCACTCTTATGAATAGAATATTCCAAGTCAACTTGGTAAGAATGTATCTCGTCCGTTCCAAATGTCAAATCAAAAATACTTACCTGACTAATAATTCTTCCTCCAGGATAAACTTCAGAATAAACAGGGGGGATATTTAAATCAGCATCGAAAAGTACATCTTTTGATTCAACTTCTAATAATAAAGGCAGCTTTTTTTCATCTTCCTTAGTCTTGATTGAAACATATCCAAAATAAACCCCAGGAGTTAAATTAGTTGAATCAAAGTTTACGTTAACTGTTTTAACCTCACTAGCACTAATGAAAAAAGAATCTTCACTTAACTTAGATCCCACCAAGTTGATTACCTCTAAAGAAACACTATCATCCTTAATTCCACGAATAGAAAATGGTTTCGTGGATGTCTCTCCAGTATGCAAAGAAACTTTTAATAAAGCGGTATTTAATTCTATAGAAGCACTAATAAAGCTGATTAAAAAAATACTCATTATAATTACAAATAAGAAATTTCTATTCCCACTCTTTTTCATATTAATGTAAACCAATTTATTTTTTTAAAGCTTTGCTTTTATTTCGTAATGAAAATTTAACCGCTGCGGCGATAATTCCTAAGCCAATAATAATGGATATAATAGTGGTAGCGATTCCTCCCGTTTTTGACACGACTTCAAACTGTGCAGAAGAGGTTGCGTAAGCTCCAGGATAAACTACTTCCATTCCTACGATGTACCTTCCAGGACCTAAACTAGAAGTATCGAATTCTTTTGTATAAGTTTTATCTACTAATACATAGAATGTTTCAGATTCTTCCAAGTAAGTATTTCCTTCAAAGTCTTTAATTAAATACTTTACATAAACATCAACTTTTTCTTGGGGACCAACTTGTAACAAATCTACTTGAGCCTTTAATTTTTCTCCAACACTAAACTTTCTCATATTTTCAAAAATAGATATTGCTACATCAAATAAGAAATTTTCGCTTTTAACATTCACAATTATTGGAATTTCGTAAACAAGACCTCCAGAAGATAAAACTAATTTTCCAGTTAATAATCCCTTTTCCTTAGGACTGAATTTAATTGCTAAATCTTTTCCAGCATTTGCACCTAAGTCGAAGGTAGAGATTGTTTGTACCACTCCTTCTAAATCTTTTCCAATGAATTCAGCATTGATGTTCACGTTATCTTTTCCATTGTTAATTATATGAATTGTTCTTGTTTCAGCTTTTCCAGAAACCATTTCAACTTCCAGTGAATCTGGTTGAACTTTCAAATCAATTTCTCTTTGGATTGTTGTAGTTGCTCCGCCTCCGCCTCCACCTCCAGATGTAACAGGAGCAACAGTTGAAGAGACACTTACACTGAAACTAACATTCTCAGTATAGTTAGTATTTCCAGCGCTATCATTACAATATGCATTTAATAGATAAGCTCCATTGACTAAACCAGTAAGAGTTGTGGTGAAGCTAGTATTAGTTGCATTTGCAGTTAAAGTGCTATTTGATGCTCCAGAGTTTAGACTATATTCACAGTAACCAGATTCATTAAGTCTTAGATTGACTAAAACGCTGTTAGTAGTATAAGTAGTACTTGTAGGAGAGACAATTATAACTGCTGGAGGAATTAAATCTCCACTAAAGTTCATCTCAAATAGATGATTGGTATTCTGGTCCGTTGCATTGTAGCTCTTAACTACATCAAAATAATTATACGCTGAAGCATTTATTGTATAATTAGAATAAACATTTATTGTTCCACCAACATTTACATAAT
>CAYLLQ010000019.1:0-12596 GCA_964384935.1 Candidatus Woesearchaeota archaeon
ACGCCCCAACCGAGTTGAAATAGGGCGTATATGATTTCAATATGAAACCTTTCTCTATAATAATTAGTGGCCTTTGTTTATATATCTTTCTACCGATTTGCTTATAAAATCTAAAATCACATTATTATTATGGCGAAATGTCCAGATTGTGGTGGAGAAATGCATTTTTATGAAGGACAAGAAATGTGCTCTTTTTGCGACTCCTTTGATTTCAGTTCGAATGAAGAAGAGTATTTAACAAAGAAAAAAACATCTATATTTGGTTATGCACAAACAGATAAAGAAATTATGGGAAAGGGATTATCCAGGGGGTCTAGAAGTAAGTTGGATTTTAAAGAAAATTACAAAGAAATGATTCTAACTACAATTAGAGATGTTTGCTATAACTTAGATATTTTAGAGGAAAGAAAAATTAAAATTATACAGGAAGATTTTTTGAAGTTGCAAGTAAGGGATTTAACTAATGGCGTTTCTAGGAAGGCAATAATAGTGGCGATTATAGAATCAATTCAGAGAAATAAGTTTATAATATCTATCCAGGGACGGGAGCTTGCAGGGTTCATAAGCGATACTGACAAAAATATTTTTGAAATTCAAAAAGATGAGAATGCTGTTATCGATAAAAATCGCCCTACAAAAGTAGTTTTAAATGAGATTAAAATGAAAAACGAGAAAAATATTAAAGAAATGGAAAAATTTATGAATAATCTTGGTTTGATTAAACCCATACTTGATAATATTAATTCCTATAAAATATTAGGAGAAAAGAATAACAATCTTTTGAGAGAATATGAAAAGACTGGTGAGAAAAATCTTATAGAAAAAAAAGAAGGTTTTCTCTCAAAAGAATTAATAAAGCAAAAAGGAGAAGAAATGGATATTCATAAAATTTTATCTAAAATAGATTCTAAATATTATCTATTAAAAGACAAGAGTTCAGATTTTATTGAATTCTTAATTAAAAAAGAACAAATCAGTCTAACTTTAGAACAAAAAGAAAAAATATTTTTAGTACTAAGACTTATTCCCGAATTAACTATTTTGGTATTTAGAAAGGTGTATGCCCAGAATAAAAATAATATTTCTTATTTAAAAAAGAATTTATCAAAAAACAATGGGATAACTTATGCTTGCTTAAGGCATTTTTTAAATCAAATTTTACCCAACAAGAATGGTAATCCTGCAATAAGTTTCGGCGTAATAAAACGATTTTTAGATTTCTCGGTAGCCGAGGGAAAAGTAATACAAGATGACTTACGAAAGAAGAAAATAGGGATTAATAATCCCTATGAGAAAGAGGGCTTAGGTAGAGAAAACTTTTTCAGAGCAGTAAAAATCGTCGATAAATTCTATAAAAAGGATATAATTTTCTAGCGTAGTACTTTTTTTGCCACACCTTTCGCTTATCTAAGGTATGGAAGAAAAAAAAGCCATAACCTTAAAGGAAACTTTTGAAGAGTACAAAGCATTCTTTGACTCTTTAGATGATTCTGTGCTGAAAGGAGGGAAAGAAAATAAAAATGACGTTAATATTAGAATATAATTCTCCGGAAAATGAAGTCGAAAATAGAACAGATGAGCAAACTATGGAAGAGAAGAGGAATAGTGCTCGTTATGAATGCAAAAATTGCGGACTTGTTGTAGAGATGCCCAAATTTAGCAGACAAAAGAAAAAGTGTGCTGAATGTAATGGGAAGCTTTCTAGGATAGTCGAGGCAAGATTTTGCTACGATTTTGTTGAACCCGAAAAACCAATTCTAACTATAGAACAGGTAAAAGAAGAAATAACCAAGAGATTTCCAGATATCTGGGAACTTGTAGAACCAATATTATGTACTTACACCACTTTATCCTTAAAACAGCTAAGCGGTTGTCCAGCACTTATATTGGTTGGGAAACCCGCGGGAGAAAAAACAACCGCTTTAGGTTTCTTTTATTCTGTCGAGTCCTCCTATGTTTCAGACGAATTTACGCCTCGTGCATTTGTAACTCATGCGGCTAATTTAAGTCCTGAGAGCTTGGAGGAGATAGACTTATTGCCTAGGATAGTTAGAAAAGCATTAATTACAGCTGAGCTGGCTCCGCTGTTTAGCTTACAAAAAGACAAGCTAACTGAAAATCTTGGTACTCTTACTAGAGTTCTAGATGGCGAAGGATATAATAAAGACTCGGGAGTTTATGGTCAAAGGGGTTACTCTGGAGACTATAAATTTGTTTGGTTAGGAGCTACGACTCCAATTAAGAATACTATCTGGCAAACAATGGGTAGCATGGGAAATAGATTGTTCTTTTTGTCTGTAAAGGATAAAGAGAGGTCTAATGATGACTATGTGTCTATGTTTACGGGTAAGTCTTATGACCAAAAATGTAAGGAATGCAGAGGCATAATTAAGTCTTTCTTAGACAATCATTTTAAGAAATATCCTATTCGAGATTTCGAATGGGTATCTAAGAATGAAGATGTTCTAAAAAAGATTATTGCTTATGCTCAATTTCTTTCTAAGGCCCGAGCTAGTTTTTCCATATGGAAAAGTTCGGACTCTAGTGGGGATTATGATTATAATGCTCCTCTATTTGAAGAACCCCCTAGAATTATTAATTTTTTGCTTAATCTCGCGAAAGGACATGCATTAATTAATAATAGGGAAGAGATTTGCGAAGAAGACCTGAATGTTGTTAAACAAGTATGTTTAAGCTCTATGCCTTTTGATAGATATAAACTGATTCAGCTTTTAATTAAACACGATGGGACTCTTAGTAACGAATTAATTCGTAACGAATTAGGTTGTTCAGACGAGAAAGCAAGAGTTGTAATGAACTCTTTACACATATTGGGCATAGTAGACATTAACCATATACCTTTCGGTACAGAACCGGGAAGGCCTGCAACAGTAATTATTCTCAAAGATGAGTGGAGACAATTATTGTTTGCGTAATTTAATTTACACAGGGCCCAAAATACTTGGAAAACTATTTTCCAAGGAAAATAAGCTCTGTGTGCTTTTTAGAATAATTAATCTAGATGGATTATATAGTATAGTGATTACTTTTTTATAGTTATACTTTTGATTTTTTCTTACGTCTGCTATCCTATATACTACAAATCTTTAAATATTGCGTATCAGTTGTCTTTCTATGGCCACCTACTCACATTCAAGAGTTTCTACTTATGAGAATTGTCCTTACAAATACAAATTACAATATATTGAGAAGATAAAGCCAGAGATTCAGAATACCATAGAGGCGTTTATGGGCGATATGGTTCATCAGACACTGGAGAAGTTGTATAAAGATAAAAAGTTTCTCAAAAGAGTTGCTAAGGCGTCTGTTATTAAGTTTTATAGAGAGTTGTGGGATAAAGAATATTCTACAGATATTAAAATTGTAAAAGAAGAGTTAAGTGCAGACAATTATAAGAAAATGGGTGAGAAGTTTCTTTCGGATTATTATGATACGTATAAGCCATTTGACCAGTTTACTATTTTAGGACTGGAAACGCAAGATAGGATGACTTTACCGGATGGCAATCAATGGCATGTAAGAATAGATAAGTTTGCTTGTGATGACAAAGGAAATTATTATGTTTGTGATTATAAAACTAATTCAAGAATGAAAGACCAAGAGGAAGCTGATTCTGATAGACAACTGGCGATGTATTCTTTTTGGGTTAAAGATAAATTCAAGGACGCGAAATCTGTTAAGTTGGTTTGGCATATGCTTGCTTTTAATAAAGAAGTTGTATCTGAGAGAACTCCTGAACAATTAGATAAATTACAAAACGAAGTTGTTTCATTAATCAAAGAGATTGAGAATGCTAAAGAGTTTCCTACTAACGTAACGCCTCTTTGTGACTATTGTGGGTTTAAGTCGATGTGCCCGAGTTTCAAACATAAATTAGAAATAGAAAGCGTTGAAGATGTTAAGAAATTTAAAGAAGATGACGGTGTTAAGATTGTTGATAAATTTTCAGAGATTAAAAAGAAACTTTCGGAACTTCAAGAGGAAGAAGATAAATTAAAGGAAGAACTAATTGCATTTGCTAAAGAAAAAGGTCTTGATACAATTTATGGAAGTAATATGAAAGCTAGTGTGAAGGAATTTGATAAAATAGAAATTGAAGATGAAAATAAAGAAAAATTAATTGCTGTTTTAAAAGATAAAGGATTATACGATACTTATTCAATGCTTTGTTCGGTTCGACTTGGTTCTCATATAATTAAAGGAGAGCTAAAAGACGAAGATGTAAATAAGTTAATTGAAGTTGTTAAGGGACTTAGGATTAGTTTGAGTAAACGGAAGGATTTGGGGGAAGATTAGTTGTTTTTAAAAATTCCTTCGCTCATTTTCATAAAGTTGTGATTTTTTGTTGATAAATAATTAAATAATGTTTCCACTTCTTTCCAACATAATTCGATATATTTATCAGAAGTATCTGCTTCTAAATTTCTAATATTTGTATCTATTCTATCTATCTTGAGATAACTTTTGCCAACTTCTACTTTTAGAGACTCTTCTCTTATGTCTACATACATATTTTGAGTATCTGTAAAAGAGACTCCAGTATGTTTTAGTTTATGAGGGATTATTTTAGCAATTTTATCCTTACATAATTTAACTGCACGGTATTCTTCTAAGTAGGTATCCTCTAAAAAATATTCTCTCAAATGTTCTAATATTGCATAAATTATTTGGCTAAATGTAAAAAAATAATAACCTAACCGTAAATTATTCGGAGTTGTTTCATAATCGCTTTTGGAAAAATATAGGTAGCAGAGATATCGGTCTATTTGATGAGCAATATTAGAATTCATTTTTCACCCTTAACGAACAATCAGAATCAGAAGTCTTTTGACTGAATAGTCTAGTTTCATCTATCTTAATTTGATAAAAGTTTACTAGCCAATCTTTTGGTTTGTCTGAAGGTTCTAAGTATTCCGAATATTTTTCTAACAATATTTTTATTGTATTAAATAACCCTACTACATCCCACTTCTTTTCATTGGTAATTAAATTTTCTCTGTCTCCTCCAATATGTGAAAGCAAAGCATTAAATTTTCTAAATCTATTTTTTTTTCGAGTATCATATTTAAAATAAATTTCTTCTCTTGTATCTACCCATTCTTTACTTTTATCTTCTTCTAAAAAATTCTCAGAGTGCTTTGAATGGCCAACCCCTAGTAGGAATTCTAATAACACTTTCGAATGCAATAGAAAACATTCTAGATAGCAGTTTCTTTCTTCCTTGGTCAACTCCCCATTTAACTTAAAATAAGAAAACTGAAGTATTTTATATTCATAATTTACTATTTCGAAGAATGCGGGGTTACTCATCTTTTATTCTCATTCAGTATTTTTCTGACTATCAATTCCTTTTTTAAGGTAGAATACAAAACAGGATATTTGTTAATTTTATCAAGCCACATACTTTTTTCTTTACTAATTAAATCAAAAAAGGTATTTGAGTTCTCTTTCAAATCTTTTTTTATCTCATTTAATTTATTCAAATAATTATCCCAATATTCTTTTTCTTTCATACGAGTAATCTCTATGCTTTCTTCAATGCGATTTATTTCTCCTATAAAATCTAATTCTTCCTTATCGGATAGATTGTTTATAATTACTCTCATGATAGCAGGCTTGTGTTTGAGTTTCATCTCTTGAATTCCTTCACAATCTTAATCTCTTGTAATTATTCAGCATTCTTTTTTATTTACAATAAAAGAAGTCCAGTCTTCTTTTGTCTTTTTATTTAGTTTAAGTTTGCAAAATTCCAAATGATCTCCAACAATTCCCGTTCTATAGGTAGGAAATCTTTTTATAGCATATTCATAATACTTTATTGCATTAACATAATCCTTCAATTTTTCGTAACAAAATCCTGCCAATTTTAAAACATAGGGTTGGGGATTATCTACTCTTAGCTCTATTGCCTTAAGTATATAATTTAATGCCTTTTTAGGCTCACCAAAATCAGAATAAAAATCGCCTGAATAAATTGATCCCACCCAAACTAAATCATTATAGCTTAATTTTTCTACCTGCTTTGTTTTTAACAACTTTAGTTGTTCTTCTCGTATTTTATATTCATTTTTTTGCTTGTCTTTCCCCTCATCAAACCCTCTTTGATCAAATACCTGCATATCTAGTATTTCTTTTTTAAATTCTTCAAAAGTCTTTTTTTCTGAAAAATTACGTCTAGGGAGATATTTAATTTTTTTTATCAAAGTAAGATTATCGATATTAAATAAATATGCTGCATTTTCGGGAGCATAAGTTTGTAATATTAATTCATTGTTCTTGAGAAGTAGTTCATTATCTCTTATATTAGCAATAAAATCCCACGCAGATATATTCTTACCTGTTTCATCTATAATATGCATTCTACAGCCCAAGCCATTCTCCGAGCAAGCAGAATCCTCAAAGAGTATAACTCTTCCTTTGTTTGTAACCAACGCAAGTCTGGGCCTATAAATTTTCTTTTTCCATAAAATGCCATTATTTTTTATTAAATATACTCTTCCCACCTTCTTTGTCAAATCATCATCATTATCTTCAGATTCTCCATAAGCAATAACAAACTCTTTATTTTTAGAGGAATTATATTGTCCACAAAAACTATTTTTTCCTTCTTTTATAGTTGCTTCCCTTACAATATAATCTTCTTCTTTATATGTGTCTAGTGATATGCTTTGATTTTTAGTAGAAACTATAGGTGAGGATTCAATTAAATTGCCTTTTCCATCTATGCTATAAATACACCCATGTTTTCTCTTTACAATACTTTTTGTTAAGAGGATTGGCACTTCTTTTTTGTTTAAGAAATTATACTCAAACAAATTTCCTTTATCATCTATATAATAAATATAATCTTTTTTTCTCTTTATAGCATTTTTAATAAGAATTTTTTTCATGGTTATGTTAAAACAGTTTTTCCATTTACTTTCTCTAAGTGTATTTCTTCTTCAGTTAAATTACTAAAAGTAGAATCATGGCTAATTATAAACAATTGATTAAATCCATATTCTTCCCTAACTTTTGCAATCGTATCTGATAGAGAGTCTTTTCTTGTATCATCAAGGTTACTCGTAGGTTCATCAAATATAGCGATTCCTACCCTTGAAAACTCCCTAGCGAGAGCTAATTGTACAGATAGGGCTGCACACATTTGCTCGCCACCAGACAATTGAGTAAACTCTCGCGTACCATCTGTGTTCGTAAGCCTTATCATATAATCTGACTCCCAAGTAAGAACTACTTTTTCATCAGAGAGAGTATTATAGATCATATTAGCTGAAGCAGATAAGGAATCTAAATATCTCTGAGCTATTGGTTTTCCAACTTCATTTAAGACTTTTCTTATTAAGTCAATTACGGAACCTGTTTCTTGCAGTTTCTTTTTATCTAATTCTAATTGAACAATTTTTAACAATTCTTTCTCCATTTCTTCTATCAATGTGATCAAATCTTTATGTTTATTTGTAAATTCAGCTTTAGCTGATTCGGCTTTTATTTTTTCTTCTTTAAACTTCTCTAGAGAAGATTTTATAGAAAGATAAGTTTCTTCGCTATACTCTTTTCCTATATTGGCTATCTCCTCCCCCAATAATTTGCTTTTCTTCTGTTGGTCACTAATTTCTATATTTAACCTATCAAGACTAATTTTTAGCTTATCTAGATTCGCAGATTCATTAATGTTCTTTTGATAATCATCATAGCTTTTTTTATTCTTAGAAATAGTTATCTTTATTTTTTCCATTTCTGTCTCAGAATTTACATAAGCTTTCTCTTCAGTTTCTATGTTCTTGATTTCAATTAAAATTGATTCTAGTTCTCTAACTTTCTTAACTAATATCTGTTGAGAAGAAGACAGTTTATTTTTTTCTATTTGTAACTTTTTTATTCTTTCCAGGAATTTTTCTTTATTTGTTTCATAATTAGTTAATAATTTATCTAGCTTAGTTTTCTCTGCAGAAACTTTATTTTCGCCATCGCTTAATTTTTTACTAATGTCGGATTTTATTTTCCTAAGGTAATCTAAAATTAAATTTTTGTCTTTTATTGAGCTTATTTCTGCCGTTATTCCTATAGCCAACAATTTTCTGTTAATACCTGTTAATCTCTTATTAATTTCTAGCGGACTTATTTGATCATTTAAGTCCTTACTTTCTTTCTCTAAATCTCTCAATTCTTTTTGCTTTTCTTTTGCTTGTGACCTATTTGCATTAAACCTAATCGCCTTTTCTTTTTCCACATTAAGCTTTTCTATTTTATCTTCTAGCACAATAGATTCTTCGTTTATTTTTTTTAATTCAAGTAGATTCTCTTCAATCTTCTTGCTCAGTGTTTTTTTACTAACAAGTTTGCAGGGCTCATTCAATAGTGGGCAAACCCCCCCTTTCTTTAAGCTAATTTTATAGGATTCTGCTTTTTCTTTAAGAGCACCAGTTTTCTCTTCATTTAGGGTGATTTTCTTTTGTATATCTTTTATTTCTTTTTGTATTTTATTAATATCTAATTCTTTTTTTAATCCATCTACCCCTATACTCTTTTTTAATTTATCTACTCTTTTTTTATTTTCTTCAATTTTTTCATTATTTTTCGTTGTTAAATTAATCAACTCCTTCAAATCGTCTAAACTTATTTCTTTTGTTTCGTTAAAAGTAGTTAATTTATTTTCTACAAGAGTTAAATCTTTTCTAGTCTTTTCATATTTTGGCAAGATAGACTTCAAGCTCTTTTCTTCTGTATCTATTTCTATAGAATTTTTATTTAAGCTTTCTTTATTAGTTTTGTTTGTAATTTCCACTTCTTTTTCAAGTGTCTGTTTGTTTGCTAGAAGCTTATTTTTCTTAGCTAATATTTCTGCTTTCTTTCTAATGTCTTTTTCTGCTTTCTCTAATTCCTTGGTTGTTTCAATGTATATTTTATATCCTTGAGAGCTTTTAGAAATAATTTCTTTTGCAGATTGTGCTGATTTAAAGTTTTCATCTAATCTTTTTTTCTCTGAAAAGTTACTTTTTAATCTAACCCCTAATAATTCTATTTCAGTTTGACGATTTCCCAATGCTTCTTTCTTTTTATTTAAATCTTCAAAAGACTTTTCTGCTTTCTTTACTTCGTCGTTCTTCTTTTTAAGATCCTCATCTATTTTCTTAAGATCTGCGTTTACTTTTTCCATTTCTTCTTTTTTAATCTCATATTTTTCTGTTTTGGCTTTTATTTGGGAGATTTTAGATTCAATCTCCTGTATTTGAAATTTAAGATTACTTGGAACTGAACTTGTTTCGGTATATGCTTTCTTGTAGTCTTCTACGCTAATTATTGGGCTAAAATGGTCTCTTCGTTTGGCCTCACTTGTAATCTTAAAATATGTAGTAATCTCGCCCTGACTAACTCCAATAATCTCTGAATATATTTGAGAAGTGTTAACTTCTTCTTGTAGCCCCATCATCTCCTTTATCCAGCTTAATACTTCTTTTGCACCACTAACAATTTCTGTTTCATCTTCATCTTCATAGACTGTCCACGTAGAGCTATTTTGAGTTATTTTTCTTTCAGAGCGATAAACTCTTTCATCTTCAAAAGAAAACCAAACGGTTATTTTTCCGCTCTTTGTACCTTCCCTCAACATTTTAGAAATATTTGTATATCTACAAAAATCAAAAATCCCATATCCAATTGATTCGAGTAAGGTGGTTTTGCCACTTCCATTTTTTCCAGATATAAAATTGACTCCTTGATGTAAATTAATTATTGGACCATCTTCATAACTCTTTATGTTATCTAGTTTTATTTTTAATATTTTCATTTTAGTTCCTCAAGATTATTTTTAATTAAATCAATCAAGTCTTCTTCTTTGAAGTCTAATAATGCCTTCGCTTTAAATGCTAGAATTAAATCAGTAAACTTACTCTTGTTTTTTCTATACTCTGGATAAAGCTCTATCATTTTCTCTATTTCTTCTCTTTCAATTTCGCTCTTATTTGGGAGAATAACAACCTTGCCATCTTGCATAAGTACATTCGATCCATCTTTAATTTCGCAGATTAGTGGTTTGAATCTAGTATTTATTTCTTTTTTAATAAATTCATTATCTATCTGTATTGTTGAAAAATCTACTTTCCCAAATAAATTAATAATTATAACTGGTTTTTCATCCGCCACAAGTGGTTTGTTTTTCTCCGAATAATCTAAGACTTTTTTATAAATTGCATTGCAATCTCTACAGCCAGAAATATCTATCTTCCAAAGATAAACTGAACGTTTTTTGCTTTCCTTAAATATTATTTCCTTTACCTTGCCAGACTCAAGAGTAACATGAAAAAATCCATGTGGATGAGCAGATTCTTCAAACCGCCAATTCTCCAATGATCCTGGATTAAATATCCATCCATCCATTTCTTGTTTCTGATGTATGTGGCCTAGTGCAAGATAATCTACCTTGTTCTTTAGAATAGATAAATCCTCTTTTTTAACACCTCCCAAGTCTAAGTGTAGCATGGCATTAACACTTGCATGTAATAACATAATATTAAATTTGTTTTTTACGATTTTAGGTTCAATTAGTTCTATTTTTTTCTTAGTCGATGCACCCAAGTATCCCACTCCGAAAATTCTAGTGTGCCCATAGTCAACATAAGAACCTTTTCTAGCACCTTCATCCCATTCTTCCAAGATTGGTTCTCCATTAACAAATTTAGTTTGAAGCAATTTTAGATAATTATTTTTAGACAAGAAGGATAGCCAAGAATTTTCGTCTGTGTAAATTGATGCATCATGATTGCCTTCTATTACTAAAACATCTATTTTTTCTTCTCTTAATAACCTTAAAGCACTCATTGCCCCTTGTAAAGAATCTGGGTCTATTTGCTTTTTATCAAAAAAGTCTCCTGAGATAACGATAAAATTTACCTTGTTCTTAATCGCGTAACCAGCTAAATCTAAAAAACTATCAGAAAAGTCTTGTTTTCGGTCTATATTATTGTTTCTATTAGTTCCTATGTGTAAATCCGCACAATGAATAAATTGTACCCTCTCAGTCCCCATTAGTATCTCCTTTCTCTTTGTTAGATTTATCTTTAAAATCCATATCAAAAATAAATTTTGCCATATTGCTAATATCATTTAAGGCAAATTCATCAACTTCATTATATATTTCTGGAAATGTTTTTCTAATAAACATCTTACGAGTCGTGTGACTTCTAATAAATTTAAAGAAATCAGGGTGTTGTGCTATTTTTCTTCCGTAATTTTCCTTATCTTCGTCTGTTAAATCCTCCCACTCATCTTCAGATTCGTTTAATCCATTATCTGCCATATCTCTAGCAGATTCTGCAATTTCTTCTATTGCGATATCGTCCCATTCGTCAATTATTTTTGGGAAAAACCTCTTAATAAATTCTATATCATTGTCTTCTTGATTATCTTTAAATTTTGGATGCATTGCCACTTTTTTTGAAAGATTTTCTTTTTCTTCTTCCTCTTCCTGCATTGAAGATTCGCCCTCTTCTTTTATTTTTTCATAGAAATCTTCAAAGGTATTATGCACGCAACTTACGCAATTAATTGTACCGAATGACTTACACTTAGTTTTATGCTTGCATTTTATGTTCACGTTATTACCTGCAATTGTTTATTCAATTTCTTGTTTTTTGTGCTTTTTATATCTTACCCAAAGTGATACGCAAGATATAACTCTATCTTAAATTTAATAAGATACGCATAAGAGGATGCTTTCAAATGAGGAAATAGAGTTTTTTACAAGAAGTAAGACAGCACTAGTCATACTTGAAGAATTAGATAATCAAAGCTATATGGCTCAGGTGCTTTCTAAAAAGCTCAATAAGCATAGACCAATCATTAGTAGACTGTTCGGAAGACTAAAAGAACTAGGATTCGCAGAATGTATAAATGAAAAATCATCAAATTTTAGACCCTATAAAATTACCAAAAAGGGAAAATTAAAATTGAAAGAACTGAAGGTTTATTTCACTTAATCTTCCAAACTCGCTCATTCATTATAAAAACTTCATTATTCCATTTCAAATAATTTAAAGCTTCCAAAATCTCTTCTTCTGGATATTTCTTCATTCTCTTTAAAATATGTGGGATAAAAATAATATCTCCCATTTCCTTCGCAATCTGCGACATAACTTTTTTCAATTCTCTAAGGATTTGCCCTTGTCTAACCTTCTGCTTTTTTATTTCCTTATCTCTTTCTATTCTAAGTATTCTAGAAATCTTTTCCATAGTTTTATCCATCCCCTCTAATACTAGTCTAATTATTTAAATCTGATTGAGTATTTTAAAGGAGTAGAACCGATATGAATAAACTAATTAAAATAAGCTGGGCAAAATTAAAAAAAGCCCCAAAAATAAATATTTAACTGAAGTTATTTATCTTTTATTAAATCCAGCAAATACAATCATTAATATAATTAATATGCCCATTAATCCGCCAAATCCCCAACCCATTGCATTGCCAAACGCATTTACAATTGCTGTTGCAGCTCCGGTTGTTAATAGAACAATTGCCATTATGATTGCAATAATTATTCCTTTTTCGTTTGCCATTTATTTTCACCCCCTCTAAAATA